>NZ_CP101153.1:3868041-4190378 GCF_024298825.1 Haloglomus salinum | reverse complement strand
CCTTCAGGGGATAGCCACCTGCTGCCGCCGTTATTCCTCAGAGTTATTTTACATCTCGAAATTATTATTGTGGGTGCGCCTGAAGGACCGTCCATGGCTCGAACCGACGCGCTGGCGGTGGACGAGCGGAGCGACCCCGGGGCCGGTGCCGAGCGCGCCCCCGACTGGGAGACCGTCGCCGACCTCCCGGCGAGTGCGAAGCTGGTGGCCCGCGTCCTGGAGCACGAGGGCACGCTGAGCGGAACCGAGATCGCCGAGGAGACCCGGCTCCCGCCCCGGACCGTCCGGTACGCCGTCGGGCGACTGGGGGAGGCCGGCGTCGTCACCGAGTCGTTCTCGCTCCGGGATGCACGCGAGAAGCGCTACGAGCTCCGGATCGACTGAGGAATCGGCCTCGTCCGGCGCACACACCACCGTAACGCTTGAATCGGTCGGCAGCGAACGGGCGGCAACGAATGCCGGACTGTGACTACTGTGCGGAGTCCTTCGGGAACGAGAAGGCCTACCACAAACATCTGAAAGCGGAACACGAGGGGGAGCTAGGACCTATCGACCGGCGACGGGTCGGTCTGGAGGGCAACGACGAGAGCACCCTGTCAGACGCCGCTGGCCCCATCGCCCTCGGGGCCATCGTCGTGTTCGCCGCCGCCATCATCGGCTATCTCGTCTTCTTCGCGGGCTCCAGCGGCGCGACCACGCCCCACAACCTCGGAGGGGTCCACGGCCACGGGACCATCAACGTGTCCGTACTGGGTCAGAGTCCCGACTTCTCGACGGACCAGTACCAGCTGCGGGACGACTACTGGCACTTCGAGGGCGGGAACGGACGCATCTGGCACGTTCACGGCGAGGGCGTCAGCCTCAAGTACGCGATGGACACGGTCGGCATCGGCGTGACCGACGACTCCATCACCTTCCAGGGGACGACCTACGAGGACTCCGACCCCGAGTACAACGTGGAGGTCACGGTGGGTGGGGAGGACATCGACCCGTCGAGCTACGTTCTCCGGGGGGAGAGTCGGTCTCCCAGCAGGGGTCAGACGAGCACCGGCAGCCACATCCGCGTCGTCGTCACCCGGGCGAACTGACTCCGGGCTACCTGACCGGCTCAGAACTCCCCGAGCCGTGATTGCCCCCCGCCGTTCCCGTCAAGCCCCGCCAGCGCCACCGCCTCGTCCAGCGCGTCCGCGAACGTGCTCTCCTGACTCCGGTCGTACAGCGTCGCGGCCGGGTGGACACAGAGCAGGATACGATAGCTCCCCTCCCCGACGCGTGCGTCGTGGACGGTCCCGGCCTCCTTCGTCACCGCCACGGACCGTTCGAGCAGGTGCTGGGCGGGGACCTTGCCCAGCGTCACGACCAGTTCGGGGTCGACCCGCTCCAGCTCCGCCGCGAGATACCCCTTGCAGTTGGCAAGTTCGTCGCTCCTCGGGTCGCGGTTGTCCGGCGGGCGACAGCGCACGCAGTTGGTGATGCGGATGTCACGACGCGCCAGTCCGCGGTCGCGGAGTGCCTCCGTCAGCACGTCGCCCGAGCGGCCGACGAACGGCTCGCCCTGCTCGTCCTCGTTGGCGCCCGGTGCCTCGCCGACGAACACCAGGTCCGCGTCAGCGGGCCCGACGCCGTTGACGATGCGCGAGCGCGACTCGCACAGCTCCGTGCACGCCTCACAGTCGGTCACCTCGAGTCCCTCCATCTCTCCGGGGGGCGATCCGCTCATGGGGTGACGGACTCGCGGCCGTCACTAAGCCCCCGCGGTCGCGGCGGGACGGACCGGGGTCAGTCGCCGTCGGGCAGCCGGTGGCGGAAGTCGTCGCCCCCGCGGGCACAGAGCCGCGCCACGCGAACGGGTTCCGGACGCCCGCCCTCTGGCGTGAACGCGTCGATGACCTCGCGGGCCTCCGCGGCCTCGCAGCCGACCGCCCGGACGAAGCAGGTCTCCCCGTTCACCTCCACGCGCTCGCGCGGCGGTTGGCGGTCGTACGTTGCCAGCCGGACCTCCAGCGCCTCGGGGTCGTCGCCGAACGCGTCCCGGAGCGCGGGTTCCAGCCCCTCGCTGGCCTCGAACGAGACCGAGAGGACCGGGCGCTCCGTGGCGTCGTGGATGGCCCGCAGGTCGAGTACGTTGAACCAGGCGGGCGCGATGCCCGCCACCAGCAGGTAGCGAACGTCCTCGCGGTCGAGGTGTTCCCAGCAGTCGATGACGGTGTCGGTGGCGTCCGTGCCCCCGACCGTCCACGAGTCGAGAACGAGGTCGTCGAAGGTGCGGTCCGCGCGGACGACGCTTCCCGCGACGGTCGCACGGCGGCCGCCGCCGGTCGACTCGGCGACCCCCAGCGCCCGGACCCCCTGGTTCACCTCAGGACCCCTGCTCGCTCTTCTGGTCCTTGATCTCCTCGAGCTTGTTCAGCAACTCGTCGCGGTCCGTGTCGCCGAACTCGTACTCCACGTCGCCGCGGTGGTCGTGTTCGGCCGTGTTCATCCCCTCCTCGTCCTCGAAGTCGGTGTCTATCTCCTGGTTCTCCTGTTCCGACTCGTCGTAGCTCCCGAAGCCCATGTCCAGGCGACTCTAGTGAATTGTTCGTGATAAATGGTGCGCCGGTCATGGGTCGTCACTGTTATGCGAGCGGGGAATCTCCCACGCCCGCCGTCGGACCGGTTCGAGGGCGGTTACGGAGGACCGAGGAGAAAGCCCCGCGCTTCAGCGTGGGGAGGATATCAAACGTAGATGTACCCCTCGACCGGGTCGTAGCGCTCCGGCGCTGTCGCGAACCCCGTGCGTGCGTTCCGTGCCACGGCGACCGCGCCGACGAGCGCGTCGAGCGCGTCGCCGCCCGAGTCGGCCAGCAGGCGCTCTCGGGGAACGCCCTCGAGTCGCACGCCACGGTCGAGCAGGCCGTCGAGGATGCGCTCGCGCCGTGCCGGGGCCTCGGGATACGTGCGGTCGTCCTTGTACTTCCGGTCGGGGAGCCCCTGGTCGCGCAGGGTGCCGGCCGGGTACACCTCCACGAGCGACGGACGCTCGCCGTCTCGGGGGACCATCGGCGGGATGGCGACGGCACCCCGCTCCACGAGGGGGCGGAGCACGTCGCGCAGGCCGTGGAGCGTCTGGTAGCGCGTGATGAACGAGTACGGTGAGGAGGCGCCGGTCGGCCCGTCCGTGGAACGCTTCAGTTCGACACCCTCGGCGTCCCTCGCCCGGGCGCGCTCCTTCAACGCCGACTGGAACGACCGGCCGTCGTCACTCGCGAACGTCTCGTGGACCCAGTCAAGCGTGGCCCGCCAGTCGTCGCTCGCGGTGTCCTCGCTGGGGAGCACCGGTCGTGGTAGCCCGAACGAACAGTCCAGACCCGTGACCTGTGTCGGCGTGGCGTCCGGGGCCGCACCGGTGACGAACTCGCGGAGGTGACGCAGGACCGGCTCCCGGGCCGTGACGCCGAACGCCTCGCTCGCCGGGCGGGCGTCGGTCACCCGGAGGTCGATGTCGTCGCCTGCCCCCGGAGCACTGCTCCCTTCCCGCGCACTCCCGGACGCAGTCCGCCCCTCGGCTCCGGGGCACCACCCGGAGACGAGCCAGATGTCGTCGCCCGGTTCCGCGCTCCCGCTGAAGTCGACGCCGTGGACGCGCACAGGGTTGGCTGGGGCCGCGGCCACCGAGAACCCGTCGCTCGTGTGCCGTGGATTGCCCCGCCCGGGAGTTTGATACGTTGCGCGGGCCTACGGGTGGGTATGCCGAAGACGCTCGAAATCAAGTGTGCGGACGACGGCTGTGACCTCGACATGGCGGAACTCCATTACACCTACAACATGCCAGACGGGACGGGTGCCGAGGCGTTCAGCTGCCCCTACTGCGGTGGCGAGGTGGAGGCGATCCACGCGTGAGCGACGCCGACGACTTCGACGACGACTTCGACGAATCGTTCGAGGAGGCGTTCGACGAGGAGTTCGAGACGGCCGACTCGGGCTCGGATTCCGGCTCCGGCATCGACCTGCCGTCGCTCCGCGAGGTCGGGGAGTCCGTCGGGGAGGCGGTCCTCGACGGCATCGGGCGCGCCTCGGCTCGCGTTCAGGAGCGTCGTCCGCTCGCGGCCGACCTGCTGGAGTCAGACGATGCCTACCTCGTCGTCTTCGACGCGCCCGGTGCCGAGGGAGCGGACGTGCAGGTCCGCTACGAGGGCAACGTCGTCGCGGTCCGCATCGACCGCTTCCGCGAGTTCCAGGAGGGCTTCGAGACCCACGTCCCCGGCCGCGGGCTCTCGCTGTCCGGCGAGGTCGCGCTCCCGGAGGACGCCGGCGTCGACGTCGACGCCGCCGAGGCGACGCTCACCGAGAACGGGACCGTCCGCATCCTCGTCCCCAAGCGCGAGAACGACCCGGTCGAGATCGACGCGGGCGACGAAGACGACGACGCCGCGTCTCCCGACGACCCCGATATCGACGAGTAGCGCCCCTCGCGCGGCGCCCCCGTTCACGATTCCTCGACGACCATCCCCTCGACGATATCGAACGACTCGTCGCCGTCGAACCGCGCCGGGTCGAACGGGTCGAGCCACTCGCCGTCGCAGACCCCGCGAGCGACACGCTCGCCCAGCGCCGGCGCGCGCATGAAGCCGTGGCCCTGCCACCCCGTAGCCACGACCACGCCGGGCGCGCGTTCGCCCAGCAGTGGGTTCCCGTCGGGTGTCGCGGTGCAGAGGCCGGCCCACGCGCGGTCGAGTTCCGGCACGGCAGCGTTGTCCCCGTCGGCTGTCGACCCGCCGAACGCCGCTCGAAGGTGCTCGATGCAGTCGGCCCGGAACCAGTCGTCCGCGTCCCGGTCCCAGTCGTCCGGGTCGCGCTCCACCGGCTCGGTCCCGTCGCCCACGAGGAGTCCGTCGCCGCGGGGGCGACAGTAGTAGCCGCCCGTCGCGTCGTAGAGCTGGGGCGACCGCTCGGCCAGCGGTGTCGACTCCGTGATTGCCGCCTGCACGCGGTACGGCTTGACCGGTATCGGCAGGCCGGCGTCGCCCAGCAGGCGCGCCGTGTGTGCGCCCGCCGCCACGACGACCGTCTCGTAGGTCGTCGACCCGTCGGCCGTGACGACGTGTGGGTGTTCGTCGCCGGCACGCAACTCGACTGGCGTCTCCTCGCGGAGCGTGACGCCCGCAGCCACGGCCCGCTCGGCCATCGCGTCCGTGTAGGCGCCGGGGTCGGCGGACCCGGCGTCGCGGGCGACGGCGGCGACCGCGATGTCGGCCCGGAGCGCTGGGAACTCGGTGGCGAGGTCATCCCCGTCGAGCAACTCGACCCGTCGGCCGTGTGCCTGCATCCGCGGCACCTGCTCGCTGATGGCGGCTGCGCGGCGAGCGTCACCGTCGCGGGCGAGCCACACGTACGGGCGCGGCGTGAACGACCAGTCGAACGACGGGTCGGCGTCGAGGGTGCGGAACCGGGAGAGCGCCCGGTCGGCGACCGCGGCGTCGATATCCTCGGCGAAGGCGTCGTAACAGATACCGGCTGCGCGGCCGCTCGCACCCGCGGCCACCGTCTCGGCCTCGTACAGCGTCACCGCACGGCCGCGGTCGGCGAGGTCGTGGGCAGCCGTCGTGCCGACCGCACCGGCGCCGACGACCGCGACCCGTCGCTCGTCCATACGTACGAGCCGCGGCCGAGCGGCTTCAGTTCACCGACGGCGTGGTGGCCGTGTTACTGTCGTCCGTGGTGTCGGTCCGGTGAGCGCGTCGTTCCGGGCGAGACGTGCCACCCGGGAGCGGAACGGGAGAGGGGGTGACTACTTCCGCGCGACGATGCGCAGGACGTCCTCGTCGGCGAGTTCGTGGTCGCGGCCGACCTGCTGTTCGTCGTGCTTGGCGGACTCGCCCGAGACGCGGGCGAACTTGAACCGCTCGTCGAAGGAGCCGCCGAGGCGGTCGAGCGCGTCGTCGACAGTGTTGGCGTCCTCGGTGAGGATAAGCGGCTCCTCGTAGTCGGTGCCGCGTCCGGGTTTGTTCATGTAGATGCGGATGAGCCCGAGCGACTCCCAGATGGCCTCCTTCAGGGCGCCGAGGCCCTTCTCGGCCTCCGCGCTGATGAAGACGGCGTTCTCGGGGTCGATGCCGTGCTCGCGCAGGTCCGCATCGACCTGGTCCTTGTAGTCCGGCTCGATGAGGTCGGTCTTGTTGACGGCCACGCGCGAGGGGAGGTAGACGCGGTTGTCCTGCAGCGCGTCGACCAACTCGTCGATGGTGAGGTCCTCGCGGATGGTGCAGTCGGCGTTGATGTAGTCGTACTCCCGGAGGACGCCCTCGATGGTCTCGTCGTCGAGGCTCACCTTGTCGGACGTGGTGAGCTTGATGCCGCCGCGCCCGGTCTTGGTGATGGAGACGGAGGCCGGCTCCGTATCGAGGCGGACCTTGTTCTTGTAGAGCTCCTCGCTGAGGCGCTCGTACTGGTCGATTTCGAAGACGGAGAGGACGAACAGGACGAGGTCGGCGGTCCGGACGACCGAGAGGACCTCGCGGCCGCCGCCGCGCCCGGACGCGGCGCCCTCGATGAGCCCCGGCACGTCCATCAGCTGGATGTTGGCGCCGCGGTACTTGAGCATCCCCGGGTTGACGTCGAGCGTGGTGAACTCGTAGGAGCCGACCTCGCTGTCGGCGTTGGTGAGCGCGTTCAGCAGCGTCGACTTGCCGACCGACGGGAACCCGACCAGCGCGACCGTCGCGTCGCCGGTCTTCTCGACGGCGTAGCCGCCACCGCCGCCGGAGCCGGACTGCTGTTCGAGTTTCTCCTTCTTCTTCGCCAGCTTCGACTTCAGCCGCCCGATGTGGGCCTCCGTGGACTTGTTGTACGGCGTCTCGGCGATCTCCTCCTCGATCGCCTCGATCTCCTCTTCCAGGCCCATTACTCCCGTGTCGGCCACGCGGACTCAAAGGCGTTCCCGTTCGGACCCCGGATGCGACAGTCGTACAGGGGTCGACCGCTGTCGCGGGATGGGACCACCAGCGCGCCCTCGGCCGCTTCCGCGGCCGTTATGCTGCCGCGGCGATTCCTGTCGGTATGGACAAGCGGGCGCTCGCGCTCAGTCTCCTCCTCGGCGGTATCGCCTTCGTCGGTCTGCTTCACACCGTCCTCGCGTACGCCTTCGACACGGGGCTTGAGCAGGTCGGCCTCCTCGTCGCTGCCACCTGCATCGTCGGCATCGTGCTGGTGAACGTCCGACCGTGACCGGCCACGAAGCACGCTGGACCGTGGCCACACGGACGGGGCGAAGAAATAACGCTTAAACCCGCCGCGTCGGTGCACACACGTATGGCTGGAACTATCGAAGTCCTCGTTCCCGGGGGGCAGGCCAACCCTGGCCCGCCGCTCGGCCCCGAACTCGGGCCGACCCCGGTGGACGTGCAGGCGGTCGTCAACGAGATTAACGAACAGACCGAGGCGTTCGACGGGACCGAAGTCCCCGTCACTGTCGAGTACGAGGACGATGGCTCGTTCTCCATCGACGTGGGTGTTCCGCCGACGGCGGCGCTCATCAAGGACGAGCTCGGGTTCGAGACGGGCAGTGGCGAACCCCAGGAGAACTTCGTCGCGGACATGTCCGTCGAGCAGCTGAAGAAGGTCGCCGAGCAGAAGCTCCCCGACCTGCTCGCCTACGACGCGAAGGGCGCGGCCAAGGAGGTCGCGGGCACCTGCACCTCGCTGGGCGTCACCATCGAGGGCGAGAACCCCCGCGACTTCAAGGAGAAGATCGACGACGGCGAGTACGACGACATCTTTGCTGAGGGGGCTGCTGCATAAGCAGCCGGTGACCGGGACGAACGCGAGAGGTGCGACGTGTTCGCGAGCGATGCGATAGCGTGGCGACCTGTTCTCGCCGCCGCCTTCGATCGACGTTCCCGGCTCCCGCACCTGTTCGAGGCGTGGCCCGAACTACTTTTCAGTCGCCACGGCCTCCGGTTAGACACGTCTAGTCGATGCGCACGTGGACACCGATGAGCTGCCCGGTGAGGTGCTGAGCGATGGCTGGCTGGCTGGAGGTTCTCGTGGCTGCCGCGACGCTCCAGTTGCTCGCCCTTCCCGGCGAGAAGGTCCAGATGATAATCGCCGGGCTCTCCACGAAGTACAACCCCTACATCGTCGTCGCGGGCGCGGGCACCGCGTTCGCGGGCTGGACCGCCCTCGAGATTGCCTTCGGCGAGGCGCTCCGTGGGGCGCTGCCGGCCGTCTACCTCGATACCATCACCGGCGGACTGTTCCTCCTGTTCGGGGCCATCCTCACGTACACCGCACTACAACTCGATACCGGCGATGCCGATGGAGTCGCGACGGACGGCGGCGGGAGCGGTGGTGTGACCTCGGAGGGTGACAGCTCCCTGCCGGGGCCAGGAACCGACACCATCACCCAGCGGGTCCCCGAGGGGTATCGGGGGTTCGTGCCGGCGTTCACCATCAGCGCGTTCGGCGAGTTCGGTGACAAGACCCAGCTCGTCACCATCGGGCTAGCGGTCCAGTACGGGGCGCATCCGGCCATCTGGGTCGGTGAGATGCTGGTCATCATCCCCGTCAGTCTGACGACAGCACTCGTCTCCCACCACCTCTCGCACCTGTTCACCGTCGAACGACGGCGGTACATCTATGCCGTGTCGGCGGGGCTGTTCTTCCTGTTCGCCGCGGATACGGCCGCGCAGTACCTGCTCGGGGGCGGGTTCCTCCCCATCTGAGACGGCCCCATGGGCTGTCCGCGGGATGCCCGTGGGCCCGTCTCGGGTCCCCTCGACCGCGTCAGTGCGTCACGAGGCCTCCTCGCTTCGACGCACTTAACTGTCCCATCATCGTGGTTCCGACGAGACAGGCGTCCGTCGGACCCTGTTTCACACCGTAGTAGCCCTACGGCGCACTACGGAGGTGAACGATGGCAGATCAGGATATAGAGAACGCAGTCGCGCAAGCGATGGAGGAGGCCCCCCCGCGGAACTTCCGCGAGACCGTGGACCTCGCCATCAATCTGCGCGACATCGACCTAGACGACCCGAGCAATCGTATCGACGAGAGCATCGTGCTCCCGTCGGGCACGGGTCAGGAGACTAGTATTGTCGTGTTCGCGGAGGGTGAGACCGCCCTGCGCGCCGAGGATGTTGCCGACCAGGTACTCGGTGGCGACGACCTGGAGGACCTCGGTGACGACGACGACCAGGCGAAGGACCTCGCCGAGGAGACCGACTTCTTCATCGCCGAGCAGGCGATGATGCAGGACATCGGTCGCTACCTCGGGACGGTGCTCGGCCCGCGCGGGAAGATGCCGACCCCCCTCGGTCCGGACGAGGACGTGGTCGAGACCGTCAACCGCATGAAGAACACGGTACAGGTCCGCTCGCGCGACCGACGGACCTTCCACACCCGTGTCGGCGCCGAGGACATGTCCGCGGACGAGATCGCGGACAACATCGACGTCATCGTGCGGCGGATGACTGCGGACCTCGAGAAGGGGCCCCAGAACATCGACCGCATCTTCGTCAAGACTACCATGGGGCCGGCGATGGAGGTGCCCATCTGATGAGCGCCGACGAAGCCGAGGCCCAGGCGGCCGCCGAGCGGAAGACCGAGCACATCCCCGAATGGAAGCAGGAGGAGGTCGACGACCTCGTCGAGACCATCGAGTCCTACGAGAGCGTCGGCGTCGTCGACATCGCGGGGATTCCCTCGCGACAGCTCCAGGACATGCGTCGGGAACTGTACGGGACCGCCGAACTGCGTGTCTCCCGTAACACCCTGCTCGTCCGGGCACTGGAGGAGGTCGACGAGGGGCTCGAGGACCTGACGGAGTTCGTCTCCGGACAGGTCGGGCTCATCGGGACCAACGACAACCCGTTCGGCCTGTACAAACAGCTCGAAGAGTCGAAGACGCCCGCGCCCATCAACGCTGGTGAGGTCGCGCCCAACGACATCGTCATCCCCGAGGGTGACACGGGCATCGACCCCGGTCCGTTCGTGGGCGAGCTCCAGCAGGTCGGCGCGGACGCGCGCATCCAGGAGGGCTCCATCCAGGTCATGTCCGACTCGACCGTCCTCGAGACGGGCGAGGAGGTCAGTACGGAGCTGTCCAACGTCCTGAGCGAGCTCGGTATCGAGCCCAAGGAGGTCGGGCTCGACCTGCGTGGCGTCGTCTCCGACGGCGTCATGTTCGACCCCGAGGACCTCGACATCGACGTCGAGGAGTACCAGGCCGACATCGAGACTGCGGCCGCTCGCGGGCAGAACCTGTCCATCAACGCTGGCTACCCGACCGCACGGACGGCACCCAGCATGCTGGGCAAGGCCTCGAACGAGGCGCGCTCGCTGGCCATCGAGGCGGCCATCGAGTCGCCCGACGTGGCCGAGGACCTCGTCGCACGGGCGGACTCGCAGCTCCGGTCGCTCGCGGCTGTCATCGACGACGAGGAGGCGCTGCCCGAGGAGCTCCGGGGAACGGCCCCCGAGCCCGCGGGTGACGCTGGCGCCGAGACGGACGCCACCGCGGACGCAGGCGAGGAGGAACAGGCGGACGACCAGACCGAAGACGCCGAGGCCGACGCCGACGACACCGACGACGATGACGACGGTGACGACGGTGGCGAAGCACTCGGTGCGATGTTCTGACAACAATGGAATACGTTTACGCAGCACTCATCCTGAACGAGACGGGCGAAGAGATCAACGAAGACAACCTGACCGGCGTCCTCGAGGCCGCCGGTGCTGACGTCGAGGAGTCCCGCGTCAAGGCCCTCGTGGCCGCGCTGGAGGACGTCGACATCGAGGAGGCCGTCCAGGGGGCCGCCGCGGTGCCCGCCGGCGGTGCCGGCGGCGCCGCTGGTGGTGCCGCGGGCGGTGCCGAGGCCGAGGAGGCCGAGGCTGACGAAGGTGGCGACGAGGGCGGCGACGAGGCCGAGGAAGCCGAGGCCGACGAGGGCGGCGACGACGATGACGACGAGGCCGACGGTGAGGGCCTCGGCGAGCTGTTCGGCTGAACCGGCTCCGACCACGCACCACTTCTTTCGACACCAGCCGCCAGCGGCAGCCACGGCGGTACGCACCGCTCCCCAACAGCGGGCAGGTTCGAAGCCGGGCAATAGTATCCGCCGACTAGTTCCGGTACGACTGGCTGATGATCGGGGAATCCGGAAAACGAGGGCCACTCCCTCGGCCGTCTGGTGCCCCTCTCAGTCCGCGACGAGGAACGTCCGGCCGCCCTTCCGTTCGAGGTAGCAGTCGTCCACCGTGTCGCTGGCGTACTCGACGATCTCCGCGGGGGATCGCTCGCTCACCTCGAACCGGCGGCGGTCGGGGCGCGGCGTGCTGGTGGTGTCGGTGCGCACGCGGACGGTATCTATCGACATACACGAACCCAGGGATGCGACGGGTATGAACGCCAGCCACCCTGAGTGAAAGTGAAACCGCAGGACGTGAACCGGGCGTCGGCGGTCCAGGGGTGGGGCCGGTGGCCACGACCGAGATGGACAACGCTTTGCAGGTGGTGGGCACACCGACGGGTGATGCCACGCTGCACGGCGACGGAGGTGTCGGCCGGATGGTCGACCTGACGACGGCGTTGCTGCTGGTGGCCGTCGCGTTCGCGGGCGGGGCCGCCGGCGCAGCCGTCGGGGCGCTGCCGTCGCTCGCCGTGACCGGCTTTGCCGTCGTCGCGAGCGAGACGCTCCGGTTCGTCCGCGGTGCCGCCGCCCCCGTTGCAGGGGGCGTGTACGGCGTCCCCGGTCTCGTCGGTGTCGGTCTCGCTCCCCACGTCGCGTTCGCGGGGGGCGCGGCCGCGGCCGCGTACGCCGCCCGCCACGACCGCCTCGGGGCGAGGTTCGACTACCACGCCGCCAAGCAGATCACGAAGCCACTGGGTGCGACGCCGGGGGCGCTGCTCGCCGGGGGTGCGTTCGGCGTGGTCGGCCTCCTCCTGTTCGGCCTCGCCTCCGGACTCGGATTGCCCGTCGACCCGGTGGCCTTCGCCGTGGTCGCCTCGGCGCTGCTCCACCGCATCGCCTTCGGCTACCCGCTCCTGGGCGCGGCTCCGGCGGGCCGCCTCGACATCTCCCCGTTCGAGCGTGGGGTACGCCGGGAGCCGGTCGTCGACGACGCGGACGCGGGCGGCGCCGAGGCACCCGGGGCCAAGCCGCCACCGCCACGATTCCTCGTCGAACCGTGGCGTCCAGCGCAGTACGACCGACCGTACGTCTCCCTCCCCGCTGTCGGTGTGGGGGTCGGCGCGGTCAGTGCGGGCCTGACCTGGCTCACCGCCAACCCGTTCCTCGGGTTCGGACTCGCCGCGGCCTCGCTGCTCGCCGTCCTCCTCGGCGTCGACCGGGTCCCCGTCACCTACCACATGGCGCTCCCGGCGGGGCTGTTGGTTGCCGCACTGGCCCCCGGCGCGTCGGGGGGTGGCGCGCCGGTGGCGGGGCTCCGGGCCGCCGTACCGCTGTGGCTGGCCCTCGTCGGTGGGGGCGCGATGGGGCTCCTCGCGGGAGGTATCGGAGAGCTCTGCGGGCGGGTGCTGTACGCCCACGCGGACACCCATCTCGACCCGCCGTTCGCGGCCCTCCTCCTGACCTCGTTCCTCATCGCCCTGTTCGATGCCCTGGGGGTCCTCGAACAGTCGCTGATTCCGGTGCCGGGGCTCTGAGGGGTTCTCAGTCCTTCACGGACACTGACTCGGACCGCCAGCCCGCGAACGCGTCGGCCGTGTCGGCCTCCTCGAAGCGCTCGATACACGGTACGTCGTACGGATGTAGCTCCGCCACGCGAGCCGCGAGCGCGGGGTATCCCTCGTCGGTCGTCTTCGCCAGCAGGATGACCTCCTCGTCGGTGACGACCTCCCCCTCCCAGCGGTAGGTCGAGTCACAGGCCACGCGGTTGACGCAGGCCGCGAGGCGCTCCTCGACGAGCGTCCGTGCGAGGTCGGCCGCGGCCTCTTCCGGTGCGGTGATGTAGGCGGTCGGCATGGACGCCCGTTGAATCGGGGCCGTAAAGAATCAGGCTTCGGTGTTCGTGATGGGGCTGTAGTGGCCGTTGATATCCCACTCGTGGATGCAGTGCCGGTCGCCGACGAGGCGCTCCCCGTCCTCGACCTGGATGGTCCACTTGCCCTGCTCTTCGTCCCAGATGTCCATCCGGCCGCATCGCTCGCAGGAGCGCTCCGTGGGTGGCGTGATTTCGACCATGGCTGACTGGAGGACGCTGGGGGGCTTCAATCCCGCGGCGGGACGCGTGCGGAACGCAAGGTGCTTCCCGCGCTCCCACGTAACATAGCCATGGAGCGGCGCGCGCTGCTGGCGACGCTGGGAGGCGCGGCGACCACCGGCATCGCGGGCTGTATCACCATCGGGGGGGAGCCACCGACTCCGGATGGACTGGCCGTCAGTTCACCCGCCTTCGACGACGGCGGCACCATCCCTCGCGAGTACACGTGTGACGGGGCCGGGCGGTCCCCACCGTTCACGTTCGGCGGCCTCCCCGAGCCGACGGAGGCGGTCGCGCTGACCTGTCGCTACCCCAACAGCCTCGCACAGAACTTCGACCACTGGCTGCTCTGGAACGTCCCGCCCGAGCGTGGCGAGATTCCGGGAGGGCTTCCGGACTCGGAGACGATCTCCGAACTCGGGGGCGCCCGACAGGGTGTGAACGGCATCGGCGAGGTCGGGTACCTCCCGGTCTGCCCTCCACCGACGCTGGGTGCCGAGGAGTATCGGTTCCGGGTCTACGCCCTGCGGCGACCGCTCGACCTCCCGGGTGGGGCGAATCAGGAGCGGTTCGAGGAGGCACTCGAAGGGACCGTACTCTCGAGTGTTCGCTACGTCGGCTACTACGCGCGTCCCGACGAGGTCACTGGGACCGCCCGCGGACGGTGAGCCCCCGTCGGCTTCGTTCCCGCGGTGATTCTCGCCACCGCGACACTGTCGTTATGCCGGTAGCGCCCGAACGCCGAGTATGGGATTCCACACGTACGACGCGGAGCGGGCGGACGCGCTCGAGGACCCTGGCCGGTACGAGTACGTCTCCGTCGACGAACTGCTGGCCCTGTTCGACCCCGAGGGTGAGGTGGCCGACCTCGGCAGCGGGACCGGCTTCTACACCGACGACGTGGCACCGTACGCCGAAACCATCCACGCCGTCGACGTGCAGGACGAGATGCACGACTTCTACCGCGAGGAGGGTACCCCCGACAACGTCCGCTTCGTCACCGCCGGGGTCGAGGACCTCCCGTTCGCGGACGGCGCGCTGGACCGCGCGTTCTCGACGATGACCTACCACGAGTTCGCCTCCGCCGCGGCGCTGACGGAACTCGCCCGCGTCGTCCGCCCGGGAGGGCTGGTCGGCATCGCGGACTGGTCTGCCGAGGGTGAAGGCGAGTCGGGCCCACCACGGAGCGAGCGGTTCGGTGTCGCGGACGCGGTTTCGGCGTTCGAAGACGCGGGGTTCACCGTCGAGCGGGCCAGGGAACGCCGGGAGACGTTCGTGCTTCGCGCAGTGCTGGAGTGACTGGTTGGCGACTTCACTGGATGTTTGTCCAATAATATGCCGAAACAAACTGTTGATTAAGGGTATATAGCGGCTAGAGTGGAATTATAGGGTAACGATTTACTGCAGTGTGTGCGAAATGTGGTTGTGAGTCACTTCACCGACCCGTACACCCCACGCGAAGCGACCTACGAGTGCTACGACTGTGGCTGTCGCGTCGTCGTCGACGGCCATCAGGACGCCTGTCCGGAGTGTCGTGGGCCCGTCCGGAACATCGCCGTCGCGCGGGAGTGAGAACGGCACCGACTGGCCAATCGTGGGGTATGGTACCGCCTACCAAAATGCTTATGTCCTCGGCGCCCCTCGATACGGATTGCTGCCGGAGTCCACGGGGACACACCGGACGACTCGACCGAAGCGATCAGCGAGGTCGAGTTGGGGGCAACCACCGAAGGTCCTGTAACAGGGTCACGAGGAGAACGCCTCGAAGGAGAACCACAGCGGCCCACCATCCGGCCATCCGGATGGCCGGACGCGAAGGCAAAGTAGCGGACGTCGTGTGAGCGACGTTCGTGAAACCGACGACACGAGCACAACGGTCGGTGCGAGTCCGACGAAAGCTCATCTGGGCAGGCCGGTGCGAGCCCGGCTAACGTGTCCGTGCCGACGGACGTGCCGTACGGGCCGTGGAAAACGTCTCCCGTCCGGGTCCTATCCGTGCCGGCTCCGGCTTCTTCCGATTCCACCCGTCGAGCGCCAGCACTGCGCCGTACGATTCCGGTTCCGCCCACCCGCTATTCTGCCGAGGGCACGAACCCGCCGAGGGAACCGCTTAAGTCCGCGGATACCCGACAGGACGGTATGTCAGTACAGGCGCGCCCGCGCGGTGGGAGCGCGTGAGCCTCTCGTACCCGGTCGCCTCCGACCACCAGCTCGCCCGGCTCCTCCAGATCGGAATGGTGCTGGAGGAGGTCGTCGAGGCGCGCGCACACAAGCACTTCGAGTCGCTCGACGACGACGAACGTGATGCAGAGCTGGAGGCGCTCCTCGAGGAGGCCGCCGAGGAGTCCGCCGGCCACCGTACCGAACTGGAGTCGCTCGTCGACGAGCTCGAGGGCGACCCGGTCGCCTACGAGGAGATCGAACAGCTGGTCGCGGCCCGCTACGAGTCCGACACGGACACCGACGGCGTCCTCTACGACCAGCTCGCCAGCGAGGAGACCGCCTACAAGTTCTACGACGACCTCATCACCGCCATCGAGGGCTCGGACGTCCGGTTCAGCGTCGACCGCGACCGACTGCTCGAGACGCTCCGGGGCATCCGCGAGGACGAGGCCGAGGGCGTCGAGGAGGTCACCCGACTGATGGAGGCCCGCGCATGAACACACAGAACCAGTATCTCAAGGCGATCTACCTGGTCCAGGAGCAGGAGGACGGCCCCGCCTCGACGGGGAAGGTCGCGGACGCGCTCGATGTCTCGCCGGCCTCGGCCAACGAGATGATCGGCAAGCTCGAGGCTGCTGGCCTCGCCGACCACGAAAAGTACAAGGGCGTCGACCTCACCGACGAGGGCATCAAACGGGCCCGCGACGCGCTCCAGACCTACTGCATCATCGAGCGCTTCCTCGTCGAGGTGCTGGAGGTCGAGGAGTTCCGCGCCGAGGCCCGCCAGCTGGAGTCGGTCATCGACGAAACGGTCGGCGACCGCCTCGACACCATCATCGACCGGGACCCCGCGTGCCCGGACTGCTTCGACGCCGAACTCGACGTCTGCTGTCACCTCGTCTCCGACCTCGATATCGACCGCGAGGTCGAGTCCGAGGCGGCGGACTGATTCGTTCCACTTTCACTCCGCCTGGCTGATTTTAAATCCGATTCCGAGCGACCCGAATCTATGGGTCACCGATGTCCGACCTGTGAGAAGGAGTTGACGGCCGAGCGGGGGATGCGCCAGCATCACACGAAGGTCCACGACGAGTCACTCCCGAACCGGACGTGCAAGGGATGTGGGACGGAGTTCTACGACGAGAAGGCGAGGCTGGCGTTCTGTGACGATTGCAATCCGGAAGCCGGTGAACACAACGGCAACTGGAAAGACGCGAAGGAGACGACTACCTGTGAGCGGTGCGAAGCGGCGTTCGAGTTCTATCCCTCGGACAAGGAGGGGTCTACTGCCCCAACGTGTGTGGATGAGATGAACACCTTCGTCGGAACGCCTTCGTACGAACTCAGGGACGTGGAACGTCTGGAACGGGAGTGTGACTACTGCGGGACTGAGTTCACTGTCTTGGAGTGCGATGCCGTCTACGGGGAGGACGATTCTGTTGCAACGAGTGTCAGAACAACTGGATGTCAGAGAATTGGCGGAGAGAGGACCACCCCGCGTGGGGCGGTTGAGACGCTGGAACTTCGTATGTCGGCGATTGGCACGCTCTGCGCCGGAAAGCACTGACACGGGACGATTACGAGTGCCAACGGTGCGGTGCGGACGAGTCGGAAATCGGTCGGAACCCGGACGTTCATCACATCACGCCGATCCGGGAGTTCGACAACTACAACGATGCACAGGAGTTAGATAATCTCATCACGCTGTGCCCTTCGTGCCACAAGAAGGTCGAACACGGCACGGTCCCCGTCCCCGAGACTGGAGCGTTTGAGTAAGACCTATTTTAGCAGAACCCGGAAACATTAACGCGAAGCCCTGTGGTGTAGTGGCCAATCATAGAAGCCTTTGGAGCTTCTGACAGCGGTTCGAATCCGCTCAGGGCTACATTTCGATTATACGTGCTTTATATCCAAAGATATGTCCGTATTATATCTGTGCCTGGTGCTGGGAATAAAATCTGCAGCGGGCCGTATCGAATGGAGGTAGAGACCGTTCCCGCTTTCACCACCCTTATTCGCTGGTGCCCGGTGACGTAGCCCATGGCACCCGAGGACAACGAGCCCGTACTCGACTGGCCGCTGCCGGTCGGGGAGCCGGGGCGGGAGGTGTGGTACTCGCTGGTGAGTCCGACCGACGACTCGGTCGCGTTCTGGTACCGGTACACGCTGCTGTCGACGGAGGGCGGCCGGCAGGAGGGCCGACTGTGGGCCGCGCTGACCGACCGGGAGGACCCCGACCGCTCCGTGTTCGTCACCCGGTCGGTCCCGTTCGAGCAGGTCCGCGCACGCGGCACGCCCTCGTTCTCGCTGACCATCGACGACGACGAACTCACGTCTGCGTCGGCGGTCGGCTCGATTCCGCTCGACGCGGACGGTGACGGCGAGGACGCCGACCACGGCGACCCCGGCCACGAGGGCGGCGAGGTATCCTGGGACCTCTCGTACGACCCCGACCCATACTCGTTCACGCCGCTGCGGAGCGAGCGCCTGACGAACGCGCTGGCGAAGACCGTCGGCACGGGCAAGCACTGGAGCGCCAACGAGGCCGTCCGGATGGACGGCGAGGTGACCGTCGGTGACCGTACCATCGAGTTCGAGGACGCGCCCGGCCATCAGGGGCACACGCTCGGCTCCTCGCCGCCGGACTCGTGGACCTGGATCCAGTGCAACGACTTCGAGGACCGCTCGGTCGTGCTGGAGGCGCTCGACATCGAGGGGACGCTCTCCATCTGCCTGCGCCGGGACGGCGAGGTCCACGCGCTCAACCGGCTGAAACACGTCGTCGGCCCGAAATCGAACACCACGGAACACGACGAGCCGGGATTCTGGCGGTTCTCCGGCAGCGGCGAGGGCGTCGACCTGCGCGTCACGGTGCGCGCCCCCGAGGACGTGAAGTGGCAGACCGTCTCCTACATGGCGCCCGACGAGTCGCTGCGCTACAACGCCCACTGCTCGCTGGCCGACGTGACGCTCACCTACACCCTCGACGGCGATGCGCCGGTGACGCTCGAATCGTCCGCCGGCCGGGCAGAGTGGGTAGGTGCGGAGCCGCCGCTTCCGGACCGCGAGTACCCGCCCGAGTGGTAGCTGGGGCCCTGTCACTGCCGGGAAGACTTATAGAGGCGACGCCGGACAGCCCTCGCATATGGACGACGCCCTCCACGAGAAGCTCGACCGTATCGAACGCCGCCAGTGGTACATCCTCGTGCTCCTGCTCTACCCGTACCTCGCAGGCGGTACGTGGCTCGCCACCGAGAACCCCTTCCTCGCGGCCGCGGCGGCGGCGCTTGCCATCGTCGTGGCGGCGTACCTGGTGGCGCTCGTCCGGGCGCGGACCACCAGCTCGGGCGGCGACGACGCCGAGACGGAGACGGCTACCGAGTGATATCGCAGAACGGCTCGGGCCCGGGGGTCGCGTTCAACCCAGCCGGAACGACGGCTCCTCTTCCTCCTCGCCGTCGTCGAGGTCCTCGAGGTGGATGACCTCCTCGTTCTCCTCCTCCTCGAGGCGCTGGGAGAGCTTCGTGACGTACTTCTTGTACTCGTCGAGCTGTTCACGGAGGTGCTCGGACTCCAGTTCGAGGCGCTCGTGCTCGCGGACGAACGACTTGGGGACCTCGACCTTCGGCGGGAAGGATTCGGCGGGCGAGGTGGTCGAGTCGTCGAGCTGGTGCTCGGGCACGACCTGGACCTGTCCGTCGTGGGCAACGAGCATCTCGACGTAGTCACGGAAGACCGCCGAGAGCGAGATGTCGCGCTCCTCGGCGATGCTCTGCAGGGCCTCGAACGACTCCTCGTTGACCCTGAAGGAGATGGTCTTGTTCTTGTTGCCCATCGTGCCAATGTTTCGTCGCTCTTCCTACTTCAACGTTCGTCAGACGCGCGTCTGCCGCGCGTGGCTGCGGGGTCGTCCCGCCCCCCGGCCACCTGATACCGCAGGCAGCCGGCGAGACAGAGCGTGAACCCGTAGAGCGGCACCGTCCCGACGGTCAGGAGCGGCGTCAGCACCGACAGGAGCGCATCGTGCATCGGCGCCGGTAGTCCGAGTGCTGTCAGGCCGGCACGAACGTCGTTCAGGTACACCGTCGCCATCGCCAGCGCGGCGCCGACCGTGAACAGCCGCCGCCCCGGCCCCTCGAACAGGTAGAGCAGCGGGACCAGCGGATACGCGAGGACGACGTAGTAGATGGGATACGAGGGAAGCGCCAGCAGGATGCCGGCGACGATAGTGAACGTGGCGACCAGTCGCCGGCGCGTCGTGTCGACCCGCCAGCACCCGACTGCGACGACCGGTGCCAGCAGCGCGACCGCCCCCACCGTTCGCGCCACCGGTGAATCCGGGAACAGCAGCGACAGCGGCCGTCGAACCGTCAGGAAGGTCGCGTTCGGTCCCAGCCCCCCGGTGAACGCTCCCCGGGCGGTTCGCGGCAAGAGTGCCTCCGTCACGTACGCGACCGTCACCTCCGGCCCGAGGACGAGGCCCGCAGCGAGCAGTCCGCCCCCCGTCGCGACCGCCGCTCCCACCGCGCGCCACGCCCGCCGACGAACGAGCCACAGCCCGAATCCGGCCGGAAACACCTTCACGAACGCCGCCAGCCCCAGTGCGCTCCCCGCGAAGTCGTCCCGACCGGACGCCAGCGCGACGAATCCGACGGCGACGGCCAGCGCGAGCAGCAGGTTCACCTGCCCGAACACCAGCGACGGCACCGTGTAGATGCCACAGACGACGAAGCCAGCCACGAGCATTCGGTCGACACGCCCGAGCGACTGGCCGTGTCGCTCGACAGCCCGGACGAGCAGCCACGCAAGCGCCAGCCCGCCGGCCACCGAGAGCGCGGTGAAGACGGCGTACGCCGCCCCCAGCGGCAACAGCGTGAACGGGACGAACGCGAGAACGGTGAGCGGCGGGTAGAGGTAGACCAGCCAGTCGACTCCGACCGGCGACTGGCCGTACAGCGCCCCCCCGGCCAGGAACGCCTCGGCAGTCCCGTAGTAAACCTGGAAGTTCAGCGCGACCTCGCCGGGTGTCACGACGGCGGTCCGGACGAGCGAGGCGAGGCCGAACACCGTCCCGAGCGCGAGGACGACCCGGGCGCCGGGGTCCGGCGAATCACGGGGCACGACCGGCCGGTGACGGGCGTGGCACTTCGCGCTGCCGGTCCCCGGTCGACCCACGCCGCTCTCCGCTGTCCCGCCGGTGCCCGCGGGTTTATCGCCCACCACGTGCAACCCGCACGCATGGGACTGGACGTCGAGCCGCCGGCGCCGCCAGAACTGGAGCCGAACCTCGACCCGGACGAGTACGACGACGCCGAGGTGCAGGGCGACGACTACCGCCGCGACGAGCTCCAGACGTTCCTCGAGGAGGGGGCCTGGGACGAGGCGTTCGCGGAGTGGACCGAGACCGCGCAGATGGACGCGGCCGACTGGGAGATCGCGCTCGACCTCGAGTTGCCCTCGCGCTTCGACTTCTTCTGGGACGACTTCGCCGACCGCGTCGGGTACCACGCGCCCGGCCTCCCCGAAGACTGGAAGGTCCGCGACCTCCACCCCGACCTCGACTCGTGGGGCACCGTCTCGGCCATCAACGCCGGGCTCACGGAACTCGGGCAGGTGGTCTGCGAGGTGCTGAAGGAGGAGTACATCGACTGGGAGGCCGACTACGAGCCGCCCGAGGACCTGCCCGACTTCGACTGAGCGGCGGATACGGACCGGTGCGTGTCACTGGACCGTGATGGCGTACGAGAGCGTCACGGGGTCGTCGACTGGCTCGACCAGCAGCGCGGTCGCCCCGTTGCCCGTGGTGAACGGCCCGAAGTCGAACGCTGACCATCCGTGGAACGAGGCGAACAGGCTCTCTTCGCTGCCGTCCCAGTAGGACGCCAGCGCGCTGGCATCACCCAGATACCAGTTCACCGACCCGCCGTCGACCGCCTCGCCCGCGAAGGCCATGGAGACGGCGGTTCCGGTGTCGACCCGGCAGAGGTACCCCGTCTCCCGGTCCGAGACGACGACCGTCCCCGTCAGCGATTCGGACGGGCTCTCGCTCACCGTCTCGAACGGAGTCCGGGCCGTCGGTGTCGGCGGGCCGGCTGGTGTCGGTGTCTGGGTCGCTGTCTCGGTCGTCGTCGGTCGGGGCGTGGTCGTCGAGGGGGCGACGGCCGTGCTCCCGCCACCGGTGCCACTGCTGCCGCCACCAGCAGCTGCGCTCCCGCCGTAGCTTCCACCAGAACTCCCGCCACCGTTCCCGCCACTGCCCCCGCTACTGCTCCCGCCCCCGGCGCCACCGTACGTCGAGTCCGTCTTCGGTGCCGGCCGTGCCGTCTCCGTCGGGGTCGGTGACTCGCCGGTTGGCTCCGGGGTCGCGTGGTCGCCCCAGCCGTCCGGGGACACCTGCGTGTCGGTTCGCTCGGGCGAGGCGGTCCGCGTCGGGGACGCGGTACTCGTCGGGCTGGGGGATGTCGTCCCGGTCGCCGTCTCGGTGGGTGCTGGACTCGTGCCGCCCGGCTGTCCCATCCGATTCGAGAACTGTCCGTCCTCGGCGCCGACCGATTCACGGTCCAGCGGGGCGGCCTGGTCGGCGACGAACGAACAGCCACCCAGTACGGCCGTCGCCACCACGCCCGCGTACCGCGCCAGCGTGCCGCCTTCCGTGCCGTCGGCGTCGGCTTCGGCCGGCGTCGACTCGTCGGGACGGGTCATTGCGTGGTCGCCTCGCTCAGGGTCTGGGTTGCGGCGACGTGCCACTCCCCGTTGTACCAGACGGCCGGCGAGATGTCGCTCCCGTCGACGTGGTACCCCTGGTCCCCTTCGAAGCTGCCCTCGACCGGCGCGAGGTCCTGCGGGAGGATGACACCGTCACTTCGCACCCGGGTGCAGCCGTTCGCGATGGGGTCCTTCGCCAGCAGCTCGACCTCGGAGCAGTTGTGCGACGGGATGTGGACGTCGGCGTCAGCGCACCCGAACAGCGCGATACCGCCGTCGCCGTACCGACGCATCGTGCAGTTCTGGACCACCACGTGCCGGGAGTCGTGGACGTTGATGGCCCGTTGCACCCAGTCGTAGGAGTGCGTCGTGGTGCGCGGGTTGATGCCGTGCAGGTAGCAGCCCTCGATGACGAGGCCGTGTGCGTTCTTCCCGTACACCTCCAGCGGGTAGTCCTCGTCGCGGGCGTTCCCCTCGATGTAGACGTTGCTCAGGTGGATTCCCTGCCCGCTCCGGATGTCGAACCCGTAACTGTGGTTCAACTCCGCGTCGCCACCCTGCACCTTGGTCATGAAGCCGCGGAGCCGGAAGCCGACGCCCTGACACGCCATCGCCTTGCAGTAGGCGTAGTTCGTGGCGTGTGGGCTCGCGGCCGTGAACTCGCGGAAGCCGTCGCCGCCGGCGTTCCAGACCTGACAGTTCAGAAACGTATTCCCGAACGAACCCAGCGAGTCGCCGTCGGGACCGGTTCCCTCCTCCAGCGTGATGCCGTGGCTCCCCGTGTCGTAGACGACGAGGTTCTGGAAGAGGTTGTGTGGCGCCCCCTTGATACGCAGGCCGACGTTCCCCCCCACCAGCTTCAGGTTCTGGAGCATCGGGTGGTTCCGGTAGTCGTACTGCGCGACGCCCTCGACGTGGAAGATGTCCTCGCTGGCGTGGCTCGCGTCCACGACGGACCCCGAGGGATGCCCGCCCGAGACCATGACCTCTTTCTCGCTGTAGTCGAGGACGATGGGGAACGCCTCGCCCGACGCCTCGGCGTCGTACGAGGAGTGGACGTAGACCGTGTCACCGTCGTGGGCGTCGTTCCAGGCCGACTGGATGGTGTCGTAGCCGTCACGGCCCACTATCATGTCGCCACCGAGAATCGTTCGGTCGGACCCGAGCACACAGGCCCGGGCGTGGGGCTCCTCACTGGTAGCGGTGGTGGTTGCCAGCGATGCCGAGGACGACCCGGTGGCCCCGGATGCTTGCTGTCCGTACATCCCGACGGCCCCGAGGACCCCCGTGGTCTTGAGGAACGATCGGCGAGTTGCTGACGGCGGCGTGCCTTGCATACCTGTAGGGAGCTACTCACCACCCATAACTGTTCGATAACCGACAACTAACCCGGGGCGCTTACCAGCGTGTAAGTGGACCGGAGAAGCAGGGGCAGAAAGGGGAGTAGCGAGAGCCCGTTCCCCTGGGCTCGAAGACGCCGTGGGAACGACCTCCCACGAGCCGTTCGAGCCCTCGCTACGCTCGGGCTCGAAGACGCTCGCGGACGCGCTCGGTGAGGTCCTCGCGCAGTTCCTCGACCTCGATTTCCTCGAGGACGGGCACGTAGAACCCCTCCACGAGCATGTTCTTGGCGAGGCGCTCGTTGACACCGCGGGACTCCATGTAGAACAGGTCCTGCTGGTCGACCTGTCCGACCGTCGCGGAGTGACTGGCCTCGGTGTCGTGGTTGTTGATGATGAGCTTCGGCGAGGCGTCGGCCTCGGACTCGTCGCTCAGCATCAGCGTGTTCTCGCGCTGGTAGCTGTTCGTGTCCCAGGCTTCGCGGCCGACGTTCTGGACACCCTCGTACACCGAGCGCGCCTCGTCGTCGATGACGCCGCGCGTGACGAGGTCCGCGGTGGTGTGCTCGGCGTTGTGCCAGACACGGGCGTCGATGTCGAAGTGCTGGTCGTCGTGGCCGTAGAAGGCACCGACCATCTTCGTCTCCGAGGAGTCACCGTTCAGGTGGGTCTCGACGGAGGACTTCGTCAGGCGCGAGCCGATGTTCACGTCGATGAAGTCGACCTGGCCGTAGGTGTCGACCTCGGCCTCCTTCAGCTGGTAGTTGTACGTCTCCTGGTCGAGGTCCTGCAGGCTGCCGTACTGAACGTAGGCGTTCTCGCCGCCCACGATTTCGGTCAGCCCGGAGTAGTACCGCGAGCCGTCCAGGTCCTCGCCCGTCTCCTGGCGCTCCAGGATGGTGACCGACGAGGATTTCTCGGTGACGACCAGCGTGTAGTTGAACAGCGACCGACCGTTCATCGTGGTCCGGATGGTGACATCCTCTGCGTCGACGCCCTCCGGGACGTAGATGACCGTGCCCGTGCTGAACAGCGCCGTCGACAGCGCGGTCAGGTAGTTGGTCTCAGGGTCGACGACGGAGCCGAAGGCGTCGCGGACGAGGGACTCCTCACGCTCGACGGCCTCGTGGAACGGGAGGACGTCGATGCCGTCGTCGGCCTCCCATTCTTTCTCCTCGGTCTGTGAGAACGGGTCGACCATCGACTCGTAGTCGAGGTCGGCAAGGTCCGTCCACTTGCGACCGGGCGTCTGGATGACGTCCGGGAAGGGGAGCTCGTCGAGTGCCTCCAGAGCGTCGAGGCGCTGCTGGAGCAGCCACTCGGGCTCGTCGCGGCCCTCGCTCAGCTCGCGGACCGTCTCCTCGCTGATGGTCTCCAGTTGTACCGACATCAGCCCAGCGACCCCTCCATCTCGAGCTCGATGAGCCGGTTGAGCTCGACGGCGTACTCGATGGGCAGTTCCTCCGTGATGGGCTCGATGAAGCCGGCGACGATCATCTGCTTGGCGTCGTCGTCGTCGAGGCCGCGCGACTGCAGGTAGAACACGTCCTCGTCGCCGATCTTGCCGACGGTCGCCTCGTGAGCCACGTCCACCTTCGACTCCTCGATCTCCATGTACGGCATCGTGTCGGAGGTGGACTCGTTGTCGAACATCAGCGCGTCACACTCCACGCTCGTCGAGGAGTTCTCGGCGCCGTCGGCGATGTGGACGAGGCCGCGGTAGTTGGTGCGGCCGCCGTCCTTCGCGATGGACTTGGACTCGATGGTTGACTTCGTGTTCGGCGCGTTGTGGTAGACCTTCGCGCCGGTGTCGATGTCCTGACCCTCGCCCGCGAACGCGATGGTGATGTGGTTGTCCGTCGCGCCGGGGCCCTTGAGGATGGTCGACGGGTACAGCATCGTCGCCTTCGAGCCCATCGAACCGGAGACCCACTCCATCGTGGCGTCCTTCTCGGCGATGGCGCGCTTCGTGTTCAGGTTGTACGTGTTCTTCGACCAGTTCTGCACGGTCGAGTACTGGACGTGGGCGCCCTCCTTGACGAAGACCTCGACGCCCCCGCTGTGGAGGTTGAACGAGGAGTACTTGGGGGCGGAACAGCCCTCGATGTAGTGGACCTCGGAGTTCTCCTCGGCGATGATGAGCGTGTGCTCGAACTGGCCCATCCCCTCGGAGTTCATGCGGAAGTACGCCTGGACCGGCATGTTCACCGTGGTGTCCTCGGGGACGTAGACGAACGAGCCGCCGGACCAGATGGCGCCGTGGAGCGCGGCGAACTTGTTGTCGCTCGGCGGGACGCACTTCGTCATGAAGTGCTCCTTGACGATCTCCGGGTGCTCCTGGACTGCGCGGTCCATGTCCATGAAGATGACACCCTTCTCCTCCCACTGCTCCTGCATGTTCTGGTAGACGATCTCGGACTCGTACTGGGCGCCGACGCCCGACAGGGCGTTCTTCTCGGCCTCCGGGATGCCCAGCTTGTCGAACGTGTCCTTGATGTCGTCGGGGAGGTCCTCCCAGTCGTCGACGCCGCCGCGCACGTCGATGTCGGGGCGGATGTACGGGACGATCTCGTCGATATCCACTTCCGAGAGGTCCGGCTGGCCGGGCCAGTCGGTCGGCATCGGCATCTCCTGGAACTGGCGCAGCGCGCGCAGGCGCCGCTCCAGCATCCACTCGGGCTCGTCCTTGTCCTCCGAGATGACGCGGATGGTCTCCTCGGTCAGGCCCTTCTCGGACTTGAACGCCGAGGCCTCCTCCTTCTTGAACTCGAAGCGGGCCTCGGTGTCAGTCTCCTTCAGGTGGTCTTGATCTGAACTCATGATGTGTGTCTCTTGTTTACGTCTGTATGCTCATTAGCCTGTGCGTAACCATCTGAAGTTACGCCGTCTCGAACGCTTCCTCGCGGACCCAGTCGTAGCCCTCGTCCTCGAGCTGCTCGGCCAGTTCGGCCCCGCCGCTCTTGACGACCTGCCCCTCCAGCATGATGTGGACGTGGTCGGGCTCGACGTAGTCGAGGATGCGCTGGTAGTGCGTGATCTGGAGGATGCCGGTGCCCTGCTCGTCACGGAGCGCGTTGATGCCCTTCGAGACGTCCTGGAGCCGGTCGATGTCCAGCCCGGAGTCGATCTCGTCCAGCACTGCGACGGACGGCTCGAGGATGGCGGCCTGCAGGACCTCGTTCTGCTTCTTCTCGCCGCCGGAGAAGCCCGCGTTCAGGTAGCGCTGGGCGAACCGCTCGTCCATGTCCAGCTGCTCCATCTTCTCGGCCAGGAGCTCCTGGAACTCGGCGACACCGACCTCGCCCTCGTCGGCCGGGCCCTCCATCGGGGAGGTGTCGTACCCCTCGTCCTCCTCCTCGTCGGCCGCGTCTGCTTCCTCCTCGTCCTCGAACAGCTCCTCGCGCTCCTCGAGCTTCGCGTTGAGCGCGGTCCGGAGGAAGTTCACCATCGTGACGCCCTCGATCTCGGCCGGATACTGGAAGCCCAGGAAGACACCGAGCGCCGCGCGCTCGTTGGGCTCCAGGTCCAGCAGGTTCCAGGTGCGCTTGTCCTCGGGGATCTCGAAGTCCTCTCCGAAGTCGCCCTCCTCCAGGTGGAGCAGGACCTCGCCCTCGGTCACCTCGTAGGCCGGGTGGCCGGCGACGATCTTCGCCGTGGTGGACTTCCCGGAGCCGTTCGGGCCCATCAGGGCGTGGATCTCGCCGGACGATACCTCCAGGTCGACACCGCGGAGGATGGTCTCCCCACCCTCCTCGGCGACCTCCGCGTGCAGATTCTTGAGTTCTAGCGTTGCCATGATGAGTACCTTCGGTCGACCAAAACTCCGGGTCTGACGTGCATAATGCTTTCGGGTTTCCACGTCAGTGTTCGCGATTCGAAAACGAAATCTTCTGTCTATGAAACCGGGTATCACACGGCCGTTGCTGACCGGGGCGCGCCGCCTTCGGCGAGCCCAGTGGCGACTGGCTCCGGTATGTATATAATACCGACGAGAGTCGGAATATCCTGGATGTAATAATTATATTTCGGCGTTTGGTACCTTACATGAACGAGCCGAGGCCGGTTTGCTCCTGCCCACTTTCGACCTCCTGCCAGGAAACCCCGAGAGCCTCCAGAATCCGCGCGATGGGACCCTTCAGTGTCTTCTCCAGCATCTTCTCGTAGTCGACGTGGAACTCCTCGGGCACCTGGTCGGCGTACTCGAAGCAGATGACGTCCGGGTCTCGCTTGAATTCGCCGTACAGCGGGTCGGCGTGCGGGTCCAGCCCCTCCTCCTCCTCGATGCGCTCGAAGAACGAGGCGTCCACGTTCTCCAGATAGAGTCGCATGGGCTTCGACCCGCGCCCGAAGTTCGTCCCGAGCAGCAGGTTGGCGTACTTCGCTCCGCGGACCTGTGCGGTGGCGGTGTCGTACGCGTCCAGCTTCTTCCCGATGCCGCCGGGGATGCCGATGTCGTCCAGGTCCGCGTTCTCCTCTTTGAACGACTCGATCTCCTCGTGGACGTACGTCCGCACGTCGTCCAGGTCCGCGCCCGTGACGATCATCTCGATGACGCGGTGCTGGACGCGCTTCGTCACCGGCGCGATGTCCGAGCGCTTGTACTCGAAGCCCGTGATGTCGATGTCGTCGACGTCCTTGCCCTCCTTCCAGACGATGTGGCCGGCGTAGCGCTTCTTCTTGCCCGCCTGGAAGAACCGCCGGTAGAGCTTCTCGAACTCTATCTGGAAGCGGTGGTGGGCGGCGTCGAGTTGCTCCAGGGCGAACTCGTCGTAGGACTCGTTGATGACCTCCTCCAGTTCGAACGATTTCTCGATGGCGGTCTCGTTGTCGATATCGCCGCCGAATTCGACCATAACGCTGTCAGTGTCTCCATAAACTATCTCCTGGTCGTTTTCTTCTACTATATCGCTTGTATATTCAATAACATCTCGTCCTGTGGCCGTCACCGCTGCCCCCATCTCTTTGTCGTAGAGTCGGAAGCGGTCCCAGCCGAGAACGCCGTAGAGCGATTGACCGACGAACTGGAACTTGCCGTCCCGCCCGGCCATCAGTGTGTGGTTGTCCTCGACCGTGACACAGTAGACGCCGTCATCGGCGGTACTGGTTCCCCCCGAACGGTGCATGCGGAAACTGTTCTTGCCGTCTTCCGTGCAGTAGATTCGCCACGAACCGCTGTCGTGGTTGACGCTCGGTGTGAGGCCGAGGTGGACGCAGAGACGGAGGATGTCGTCCCGGAGTGACTCGCTCGATGTCGTGTACCGCCAACTGTTGGGTTGCCGGTCACCGTCCCCGGCGATGAGCGTGTTCAGGAACCGCTCTTTCTGTTCCCGACTCACCTCGAAGACGAACTCCGGAATCCGCTTCTCGAAGCTGTCGCCCCCACAGAGGTCCTCCAGCCACCTGCCGAGGAGCTTCGAGGTGAACTGGTAGCACTGGTCGTCGACGTAGTAGTCGAAACCCATCCGGTCGAGGAGGGCGCCTATCGCGGCGTGGTCACTCTCGCCGGTGCCACCGTCGGCAATCGCATCCTGTGCGATTTTAACCGTGGTCGCGCTCCCACGGAAGTTCTCCCCGAACTGCTTGTCCTCGGACGTGTAGACGTTCCCCTCGGTGATGTACCAGGCCACCAGGTCAAGGAAGTCGTCCCCGTCGTAGAACCGGGGAATCCACTTCCGGCCGCGGTCGGCGTGGACGTAGAACGCCGAGCAGTGCTCGTCGAGGTACTCGCGATGTTCCTCGAACTCGTCGACCGAAAACACGTACCCAGTTCCGTCCTCGCCCTGCTTCTCCATCTTGTCCGGATACCAGCCCACCTCCGCTGCGAGGGTATGGCCGTGGACATCGTTGTCTGCCCAGACCTCGAAGTCACAGTCGAGGAACTCGATGATGTCGACCCGCCCCAGCCGTGACCCGCTCGGCCCCTCCCAGTCGTGCGGCAACTCGTAGTGCGACGACTCGTTGAGATCGCCGGCCTCGACGAATCGATAGTCGTCCCACGACGCACCGTTCTTATCGTCTTTCCGGACCAGCATCCGGTGGTTCGGCGTCACACTGAAGTCGACCTTGCTGGTCTGGATGTCGACAAGCTCCCCGCGGTAGTCGGGATACGCCTGCGTCTCCACCACCGGCTTCACTTCCATCCGCATCGTCTCCGGGTCCAGCGAGTACACCTCGTCGCCCACCTCCATGTCACGGATGTTCCGAACGCCCTCGGGCGTCAGGACATCCGTGTCCGGCGTGAAACAATTCATAATAACCTTGACAGCTTGCTGCTGCCGGTCGTACTGCTCGTACGGGTCCGTCCCGGGCTCGTGGTCGTTGCGGAGGCCCTTCTTCTCCTCGCGCTCGGTCAGCAGGTCGTCGACCATCGTCCGGATGATGCCGTCCGGCTCCTTGCGGAACTGCGTCCCGTTGGGGGCGTGGTAGGTCTCCCCGTCGTAGTCGTCGCCGACCTTCGTCTCGGGCGACGCGTTGATGGTCACCATCGACATGGGGTACAAAGACGCAAGGTCCAGCACCGAGACGTTCTCCTTGACGCCCGTGATGGGGTCGAAGACGGCACCGCCCTCGTAGTCCTCGGCCTCGACGCTCCCCTTCGAGGGGAGGACGAAGTTCCCGAACACCTCGTGGAGGATGTACATGTCCACGGCGTCTCCGGGCGTGGTGGCGTCCTCCAGCTTGCAGCCGACGAAGGAGGCGACCTCCTGCCAGAACGGGACGATCTCCTGCTTGCGGTCCAGCTCGACACACAGCTCCACGTCCCGGAGGTTGTACTCCAGCAGGCGCTCGGGGTCCTCCTCCCAGAGGTCGCCGATGTCGCCGGGGTAGCGCTCCTTCCCCACGTCGAGTTCCGTCTCGCCGACCGCGTCCAGCCGGTAGCTGTCGAGTTCCGTGAACTGCGTGCGCTTGTACGCGTACAGCAGGTCGAAGACGACGCGCCCCTTCACGTTCGGCCCCTGCCAGTCCGAGCGCCACACCTCGTTCACGCGCGAGGTCGGGTCGATGGCGAGGTCGTTTTCGGGCGTGGCGAGTTTCTCGATTCGGTCCAGCAGGTAGGGGGCGTCGAAGTCCGTGAAGTTCCAGCCCGTCAGCACGTCGGGGTCGGTCTCCCGGATGTAGTCGACGAACTCGCTCAGCATCGCCTCCTCGCGCTCGAACGACCGGACCTCGACCTCGAGGTCGTCCTCGATGGGCTCGTACCCCGGCAATCCGTCCGGGCCCTCGATGCCGTCGGGCGCGGTGTAGAGCCAGACGACGTACTCGTCGTCGTAGGAGTCGTGCGAGGTGAGACAGACGATGGGTTCCTCCCCGTCCTCGGGGAACCCGCGCCGGTCGTCGACCTCGATGTCGAACGTGCAGACCCGGGGCTCGACGTCCATCTCCACGGGCTCGAGTTCCGCGTGGTGGACGTCGATGGGGGTGTCGCCGTGTCCGTCACTGTCGCTGTCGCCGTCGCCTTCGTCGTCCTCGCGACGCACCGGCACGCGCACGCCCGAGCGGATGTCTCGGTCGATGAGCAGCCGGTTCGGGAAGAGGATGTCCGCCTCGTAATGGTCGAAGCGGTCGCGAAGTTGCCCCACGTCTCGGGGGGTCTGCCCGGTTATCTTCAGCAGGCGCTCACCACGGATGCTCTCGAACGGTTCCCCGTCCGCGCCGGTGAGATAGCGCCCCGTCAGCCGGTCGAACTGCTGCTCGGGGTCCTGCATCGGGTCGAGGTCGTCCTCGGTCCACTCCGCCGGGTCCTTCTCGGCGGCCGCGGCGTCGGTCACGAAGTTCGACAGCGGCGCGTAGAAGTACGGCTCGAACTCGTGGACGCGGACGTGGACGGCCTCACGGTCAGCATCGCGCCCGAACACGTGGAGGACGGGTCGTTCCTCGTCACCACGGCCCTCGATGGTGTAGTCGACCTGCGTCACCGCAAGCGTGGTCGTCCCGTCGGCGTCGGGGTAGCGCCGCTCTGCCATGTCAACGACTGCCGTGTCGCCGTTGCCGGCGCCGTTCCCGGCGACCGCCTCGGCGATCTCCGCCTCCGTCTCGTTGTCCGGGCCCCCGCCCTCGTCCCTGTCGTCGTCAGCGCCGGCGCTCCCGAAGTCGGTCAGCGATTGCTGGGAGTCCTCGGCCATTGTCGGCGTTCCGTCGTACGGGGTGAAAAAGGCACGTATCGGACGACGGCCCGGGCTCCGTGGGACGGTTCTCCCGGTCGACGCTCCGCCAGACGCTCCCCGTCCAGACGGTGGTCCGGGGTCGGGTTCACGCTCCGAAAATGCCCACAAGGGATATATGTGTGTCAATACTTCCCATGACTGGGTAGAACCACCATGCCTGACCCCGACGCCGACGTCGATGCGGAGTGGGATAGCCCCGAGAGCGAGGCCGACGCTGTCGCCACGACAGAGGCCTACGAGACGGACTCGGGCGTGGTGCTCTACGACGCTGAGAACCCGCTCGCGTGGATCCAGGCCGACAACGCCTGCCAGGTGCAGGAGATGGCCTGAACCACGCCGATAAACGCTTTTGCGGCCGCACCCCCTCGACCGACGCGTGAGCGACGGCGACCCGTGGCCGGACGAACCCGAGGAGCCCACCAATCCCGGCGAGAAGTATCTCGATCGGTTCGACCCCGAGCGCGAGGCCGAGGAACCTGACCCGGAAGCCGACCTCGCGCCCGATATCCCGGACGAGAGCAACGTTCCGGAGGGACTGTTCCGTGCGTTCTGGGGGCTCGTCGCGACCATCAACCTGGGCCTGTTCGCCGCCAGCCTCGGGCTGATGCTCGTCGTCTTCCGCGGCGAACTCCGCAACGGCGGCGCCGTCTTCCTGCTCGGCGTCGCCGCACTCGCCTACGCCGGCTGGAAGTACCGGGAGGTCCAGTCGACCGACTACGACGACGATGCCGAGGCCGACGAGGGCGACGCCGACACGGACGCCGAGGGTCGCCCGCCCGCCGACGACTGACGCGACCGCCGGGGGCCGCCAGCGGCACCGCAATCCTCACGCCTGTCCAACTGCTACGGGGCCTCGTGCAGCCCGTCGAGGACACCGATGGCCGTCGCTACCTCCTCGTGAAACGCTCCGGGGAGTCCAGCCTCGTCCGCGACCCGACCACCGGCAGCGAGGCGTACCTGCCGAACGAGGAGCTCAGCTCCGTCGAGGCGTCCGTGCTCGAACTCGCGGCCGAGGCGGTCCCCGCGCCGGTCCGCCGGGTCCTGCGCGCCGTCCACAACGACCGCGCGCTGGGGCTCCTGCTGGCGCTCGACGACCGCGGACCGACGAGTGTCCGTGACCTCCTCGACCGGACCGACCTCTGTGAGTCCGACCTCCACGGCCTCCTCGGGGAGTTCCGCGCCGCCGGCCTCGTCGTCGAGGCGGATGTCCTGGGGGAGCGCGGCTACGAGACCACCGATGTCGCGAGCGAGGGCCTCGACCTGCTTCGAGAGGACGAGGCGAGGGAGTAATCGGTTATCGAGATATACCACGCTACGGAAGGAAAATTCCGATAGAAACTGGCAATTTCGGGACTATCCTGCAAACTCGACATCCTGAACGTCAGTCGTCGCCTTCCACGGCTTCCGATTCCAGCGCCCCTGGCTCGACGGCGTTCGTCCGTTCGACGCGCGAGCGGTTGCTGGTCGGGTCCTTCGCCACGCGGACGAGGTCGTCGGCCGCCCCGACGAGTTCCTCGTCGTGGCTCACGACGAGAATCTGCTCGACGCCGAGGTCACGCATCGACTCGACCAGGTCGACCAGCTTCGAGACGTGGCCCGAGTCGAGGAACACGGTCGGCTCGTCGAGGATGAGCGGCGGCATCGGTGCCGTCCCCTCGATACCCTCGGCGAGCAGGCGGTAGATGGCACAGCGCAGCGAGAGGTTGAACAGCGCCCGCTCGCCGCCCGACAGCTGCTCGGGCTCGAGCGGCTCGTCGTCCTTCTGGAAGACGGTCAGCTCGTAGGAGCCGTCGAGTTCGATGTGCGAGTAGGCGTCGTTCGTGTACACCAGGTCGAACGTCTCGTTGAGGAGCCGTTCCAGCTTCTCGACGTTCTGCTGGCGGAGTTCGGCGCGCAGGTCGGCGTACATCGACTCCAGCTGCTCGGCCTCCTCGTACAGCGAGTCGAGGTTGTCGACCGTCTCGGCGAGGGCGTCGCGGCGCTCGCGCAGCTCCTCCAGCGTCTCGAGCTCCTGCTCCGTCGCACCGATGGCACCCTGCAGGTCGTCGCGGCGCTCGCGCAGGCCCTCGAGCTTCCCGTCGACCTGCTCGATGTACTGCTCGGCGCGTTCGAGTTCCCCCTCGGCGTGCTCGACGCGCTCCTCGTCGAACGCCTCCTCGAGTTCGGCCTTGCGGTCGCGTTTCTCCGCGAGCGACTCCCGCCGGAGTTCGTTCTCGCTGGCCAGTGACTCGCGGCGCTCGCGGAGGCGCTCGGCCTCGGTCTCGACCTCGTCGGCCGCGTCGAGCGCGTCGGTCGCCTCCTCGAGCAGGTTCCGCTGCTGTTTCAGCGACGCCTTCTCGCCGTTCAGTTCGCCAATGTCCGCTTTCGCGGCCTCGGCTTCGGCCTCGGCTGTCTCGGCGGCCTCGCGCTTCGCCGCGGCCTCGTCGTCGAGTTCCGCGGCACGCTCGCGCAGTCCCTCGACGCGCTCTGCCTCGTCGTCGAGGCCCTGCTGGCGCTCGGTCAGCAGTTCCTGCGCACTCTCGCGGTCGTTGCGGCGCTGTTCGAGTTCGTCGGCGCGGTCGGCCAGGTCCTCGGCCGCCTCCAGCGCGGCCTCACGCTCGGTGACGGTCTCGCGGGCCGCCGCCAGTTCCGCCTCCAGTTCCGCGACGCGTTCGCGGTCCTCGTCGACGCGCTCGACGTGCGGGGAGTCCTCGACCGGCTGGCCACACTCGGGACACTTCCCCTCGGCCAGCAACTCCTCGGCCTCCGTGACCCGCTCGCGCGCGTGCTCGATGTCGCCTTCCAGCGACGTGACCTGCGCGCGCGCCTCCGCGAGCGCATCGCGTCGCTGCTCGACCAGCGCGTCCGCACCGCCGGGGTCGCAGGGAGCGTCCTCGAAACTGGCCTCCAGTTCCGCGATTCGCTCGTCCAGTTCGGCGAGCTGTTCACGCTGCTGGGCGACCGTCTGGCGGGCCGCCTCCAGTTCGGCCGCGAGTTCGTCGGCCTCCTCGCGCTTCTCCTCGGCCTCCGATGCGAGTTCCTCGGCCCGCTCCCGGGCCGTCTCCGCGTCGCCCGCGTGCTCCTGTCGCTCGAGCAGACGCTCCTGGATGCGGTCGTCGACGTCCTCGATGCGCGATTCGAGGTCGTCGACGGCGGCCGCGAGCGACGCCGGGTCCGGATTCGCGGGCGCCACGTCGAGGTCGTCCGCATCGCTCGCGTCGACCGCCTCGCGGACGGCCTCGCGCGCCGTCTCTCGGTGCTCCTCCGCGGCCGTCGTCAGCCCCGAGATGCGCTCGGCGGCCTGCTCGCGCTCCTGCTCCGTCTCGGCTATCTCGGCCTCCAGCTCCTCGATGTCGTCGGCCAGCGCCGCGATCTCCTCGCGTTTCGCCTCGTGGTTCTCGAGAATCTCGCGGGCCTGGTCGCGCGTCTCGACGGCCGTCGCGCGCCCCTCCTCGAGTGTCTCTATCTCGTCGCTCACCTCCGAGAGGTCGCTCTTCAGCCCGTTCAGGCGCTCGTGGAGGTTCTCGTCCTCCTTCGACGCTATCTGTGACTCCACGTCCGCGAGCACCTCGCGCTTCCCATCGCGGACGCGCTTGACGCCGACCCGCGCGTCCGAGGCCCGCTCCCGGTACTCCTCCAGCGTCCCGAGCTGCAGGAGGTCGTCTATCATGTCCTGTCGCGTGCCCGGGTCGGCGTTGATGAGCTTGTTCACCTCTCCCTGCCGGACGTAGGCGCAGTTGACGAACGCGTCCGTGTCCATCCGCAGGAGGTCGGTTACGTACGCCCGGACGTCCTTCACGCCCTCGACGGGGCCCTCCGGTGTCTCCAGCACGCATTTGTCGTTGGTGGCGCCGCCGCCGCGGAGCTTGACCCGGCGCTCGATGTGGTAGTCCGCACCCCCGTGCGCGAACCAGAGTTCGACCGTCGCCTCCTCCGCGCCGGTCGTCACCACCTCGTCGAGGTTGGCGTCCAGCGCCCGGTGGCCGTACAGCGCGAAGAAACACGCCTCCAGGAGCGAGGATTTCCCACTCCCGTTCACGCCGTGGACGACCGTCACGCCCCCCTCGAGCGTGAGGTCGGCGTCGGCGTAGCACTTGAAGTTCTCCAGCGCGACGCGCCGGAACCTCACGCGAAATCACCCAGGGAACCCTGGCCGTCGTCGGCCGAGCTATCGGTCTCGGCTCCGGTCGGGTCGTCGTCCTCAGCCGTCGCGCTCGTGTCGGCGTCGTTCGGGTCCCCGTTCGCGGCTGTCTCGTCAGCGGCAGTCGGCTCGTCGCCGTCTGTCCCCGTGGTATCGGGGCTCTCCGCGTCGCCGGTATCGCCTCCTTCGGCGCCACCGTCGCCGGCCAGTTTCTCCGCGGCCGTCCCGGTCTGCTCGGCCGTCGTCTCCGAGACGTCCGGCGCGGGTCGGAAGGCCGACTCGTCACCCTCGTCGACGAGGTCGCGCACGCGCTGTTCCACGTCGTCGGCGACCCGCGAGTCGGGGGTCTTGCTCTCGCGGACGGTCTCGTCGAGCGTGCGTGCGGCGCTGCTCAGTCCGAGGTCGCGGACGCGCTCGCGGACGGCCTCGTCGGGGTCCGCGAACGACACCTCGACCTCCTCACCGGCCGCGTCGAACTCGCGGCGGTCGTTCACCCGCGCGACGAGTGCCCCCTGCTCGCGCATCCGCTCTTCGACCTGCGCGGGCGCGACCCGCTCGCCCTCGCCCGTGATGGTCGTGATGGCCACGGCGTCGGAGAGGTCGTACTGGGTCACCTGCTCGTTGACGCGCTCGACGCCCTCGCCCTCCTGCAACTCGACGTCGATGAACTGGAAATCACGCGTCGGCAGCGACCGGCGCGTGATGTGGACGCCGTCGGCCCCGTCGCCGTCGAAGGTGACGAGGTTGTAGCCGCGGTCCTCGCGCTCGTCCGCGCTCGCGCGCTCGGTCGACCCACAGTAGGTGACCCACGCGTCCACAGCGTCGTCCATGCCGTCCTCGCCGTCGGGGTCGAGCCGCTCCCGACCGGGCTTGTGGTTGTCGCCCAGCAGCATCGCGTCGAAGTCGACACTGGCCTCGGCGAGCACCTCGCGGGCGTCCCAGTCGCCGTGGTCGAACGGCTGGAACAGGCCGTGCGTGACCAGCGCCGCGTGCGCGGCGTCGTGGTCGTGGAACTCGTACTCGAGGTCCTCGCGCTGTGACCGCGGGACGAAATCCAGGCCGTACAGCGCGACGCCGCCGACCACGCGGGGCTCGTCGCCCAGCCGCTCTGCGTAGCCCAGCGAGGCGAACAGGTCGAGCCACTGCGCGTCCCGCTTCGTCTCGTGGTTCCCGACCACCGCGAGGAACGGGATACCGGCCTCGGCGAGGTCGCGCAGGACGCCGATGGTGCCCATCAGGTCGACCAGTTCCGGCCGGCGGTCGTGGAACAGGTCGCCGGCGTGGACGACTGCGTCCACGTCCGCCTCGATGGCGTCCTCGATGACCTGCTGGAAGGCCGCCAGGAAGTCCCCTCGGCGTTTCGGCTCGTTGTACTGCCGGTAGCCGAGATGGGTGTCCCCCGTGTGGAGCAACCGCGTCATGGCCGCGGGTTGGTCGGGTCCCCGTAAGAACGTGTCGTGGGCTCGGTGGAAGTGGAATCCCTGTGCCCACGAGGCCCGGTCGACGACTGGGGGACCGGGCCGACGTTTCATACTGGCTCGGGCACGGTTCCCTCCTATGGCGACCGTTCGATGGCCGACCCAGGACGTTGTCGGGCCGTTCGAGGGCGACTCCCGCTTCCTCTCCAACTTCGCTCCCATCGGCGTGCGGTACGACGGGACGGAGTTCGCGACGGCAGAACACGCGTACCAGGCCGCCAAGGCGAGGAACAAGCCCGATATCTACGACCGCATTGCGGCGGCGACCGACCCGGACGAGGCCAAACGCCTGGGTCGCCGGGTCGCACTCCCGGACGACTGGGAGGACCGGAAACGGTACGTGATGCTGGAGGTGGTGACCGCGAAGTTCGGGCAGCACCCGGACTACAGGGAGCGCCTGCTCGAGACGGGACGGCGGACGATCGTGGAACTGAACTCGTGGGACGACACGTACTGGGGCGCCGATATCGAGACGGGGCTGGGCCGGAACGTGCTCGGCCGGATCCTGATGGGGGTCCGGTCCACGCTCCGATTCGACCGCGGACCGTGACTACGGTCAAGGCTGTCGGTGAACCGTTCGCCGGCATCGAAATCGGCGGAACGCACGAGTGGGATCCCGGCTGACCCCCCACGATTACGTTGTCGCCCGTCCCAGTCCCGCACATGATAACCCTGAGTTCGGACTTCGGGGCGCCGTACCCGGCGGCGATGAAGGGCGTCATCCTGCAGCGCGTCGACACCCGGCTCGTCGACGTGAGCCACGAGTTCCCGCGGCAGGACGTGCGTGCGGCGGCGTTCTGGCTCCGGGAGGTTCTCCCCTGGTTCCCGCCGGCGGTCCATCTCGTCGTCGTGGACCCGGGTGTCGGCACGGACCGCCGGGCGCTCGTCGTTCGCGCGGGCGACCACGCGCTCGTCGGCCCGGACAACGGTGTCCTCCTCCCGGCGGCGCGGCGCCTGGCGACCGCCGCCGGTGCCGCGAACGGCGGGAACGGGGACGGCGACGGCGAGGTGGAGGTGTTCGACTACGCGTACGGCGACCCCGCGAGCCGGACGTTCCACGGCCGGGACGTGTTCGCGCCCGCGGCCGCCGCGGTCCACGAGATCGGCGTCGACGACCTCGGCGCAGCCGATCGGCTCACGCCGACCGACGAGTACGAGGCCGTCTCCTTTCCCGACCCGTCGCTCGACGAGGCCGGCGCTGATGGCGAGGTCATGGTCGTCGACGACTTCGGCAACGTCGTGACGAACATCCCCGGAGAGACTCTGGCCGACCACGTCGGCAATCAGCTCGAGGTGAACGGGGTCGACGCGCCGGTCGTCCGGGCCTACGCCGAGCGCGAGACCGGCGAGCGACTGGTCACCGTCGGCAGCCACGGCAACGTCGAGTTCGCGGTCAACCAGGGCCGGGGCGACGAGGCGTTCGGCCTTGCGCCCCGTGATACGGTCCGGCTGTCCTGGTAAGGTACCGCTCCGCCGTCCGACGATTCGGGAAAAGATGTGTATATGGCGTCAAACTATTCGGCATCTCTAAAAACGGGCCACTACACCAGATATTTCCGTCTCTCCGGCGGACCTGCCGGGCGAGTATGTCCGCCGAAGAACTCGGGCTGACGGAGTCGGTCTCCATCGCGCTCGGGGGGATGATCGGCGGCGGCATCTACGCCGTCATGGGGGTCGTGGCCGGCATCACGCGATTCGCGACGTGGGCCGCGTTCGTCGCGGCCGGCATCGTCGCGCTCTGTGCCGGCTACTCCTACATCACGCTCGACCGGATGACCGACAACTGCGGCGGGTCGGTCACGTTCGTCCAGTGTTATCTCGGGAGCTCGGACCTCGCGGGGATGGTCGGCTGGACGCTGCTCGTCGGGTACATCGGCTCCATGGCGATGTACGCCTTCGCGTTCGCCGAGTTCACCGTCTCGCTGTCGGTCGTCCCGGCGAGTGTGGCCAGCCTCCCGGCCCGCCCGGCCATCTCCGTGCTGGCCGTCGCGGGGTTCGTCGCGCTCAATCTCGCCGGCGCGCGGACCACGGGGACCGCCGAGAACGTCCTCGTCGCGCTCAAGGTGTTCATCCTCGTCGCGTTCGGTGTCCTGGGGGTCGTCTACGCGTCCCGGTTCGCCCCCGGGAGCGGCGGGCTCCGCTTCGGGACCGGTTCGCTGGTCGGAGTCGGCCCCGTCGTGGCCGCGGCCATCTCGTTCGTCGCGTTCCAGGGCTGGCAGCTCCTGTTCTACGACCAGGCCTCCATCACCGACCCCGAGTCGACCATCCGGAAGGCCGTCTACATCTCCATCCCGGTCGCCGTCACCATCTACGTCCTCGTCGGGGTCGTGACGGTCAACCTCGCGCCGCAGGCGCTCCAGCAACATCCACACGTCGCCCTGAAGGATGCCGCCCGGACGATGCTGTCGCCCTACGGGCTCGCGACGGCCGGCGGCGTCGCGCTCGCACTCTCGGCGCTGTTCTCTACCGGGAGTGCCATCAACGCGACCATGTTCTCGGCGGCACACTTCGCGAAGGGGATGCTCGCCGAAGACCTGCTACCCGACGACATCGGCGACGCCGACGCCGACGGCATCCCCGAGCGGACGCTGCTGGCCATCGGCGGCGTCACGGCCCTGTTCACCGCCGTCGGGAGCCTCGGGGCAATCACCTCCTTCGCCTCGCTGGCGTTCATCCTCGTCTTCGGGGCGATGAGCCTTCTCTGTCTCCGGGAGCGCGACCACGACGCCGTCAACCCGGTGCCACCCGCCGTCGGCTTCCTCGGCACGACCGCGTTCCTCCCGCTGATGGCCTACAACCTCTACACCCGCGAACCGAACACGTTCGTGATGGTGCTCGTGGTGGCGGTCGCCGTCGTGGGCGTCGAACTCCTCTACTTCAAGCGCGACCTGCTGGAGGAGACGGTCGTCCCCATCGAGGAGGAGCGCATCGACGGCGCCGTCGACGACGCCGCGGACTACCTCCCCGGCGCCGAGTGACCGGCACCGCACCCGGGCTGTACCCGGTGGGTCCCCGGAAACGGTCCCGGCGCGTGGGACTAAGTCCCGTCCGGTCCTCGCGTCCGGTATGCTGGACCGATACCCCGAGGCGGCGGCGCTCGACCCCGAGGAAGGCGAGGTTCTCACGGCAGAACTCGTCGTCACCGACGACGTGCTCGTGAAGGCGTTCGCGCTCGGCCCCGGCGCCCGCGTCGACCCGCACGAACACGACGACGCTACCAACGTCTTCCACGTCCTGCGGGGGACCGTCACGGTCGTCCGAGACGACGAGGAGGAGCGGGTCCCCGCGCCGGGCGTCGTCCTCAACGAACGGGGAGTCGTCCACGGGGCCCGGAATGACGGCGAGGACCCGGCGGTCCTCACGGCCAGCCTCTGCCCCCTTCCCGGTGGAAGCTGACTTATGTACCTTCGTGATGTGGTGGCGCCGGTCCATCGGGCGGCTCCTCTCCCGTGAAACCGCAAGACGGAGGCACGACGAACGTCCGACGAATTGCGTCGGTCACACGACTGTCTGACGCGGATTTATGTTCCTCCCGGGGATGGCTATCGGTGGGCGCGCACTGACGGCCTCAACACATCCCCATCCTCCCCACCGCGCGCCCGGACCTATCTCCTTTCCGGGGATGCAGAGGCCACATACACTCTCTGTTCCCTGCGACCTCGACCCGGAGCCACAGCTCTCGCAGCGGTCGCTCGCCGGTCCGTCGCTGCCGAGAACCGACCGCCGTCACTGCCCGCTCAGGCGCCGGCTTCCGCGTCGGCGTCCGGGTCGTCCCCGCGAACCATCGCCCGGACGTCGCCGAGCGAACTCCCGTCTGCGATGATCGCCAGCCGGTCGCCGGCCTCGATGGTCGCCTGCGGCAGCGGGATGTTCAGCGGCTCGTTCACTCGGCCGTGCGCGTACACCCGCGCTCCCGACGGGAACTCCACCTCGACGACCCGGCTCCCGATGAGCGGTGAGTCGGCCGGGACGTCGACGGTCGCCGCCGTCAGCGTCTCGGTGAGGTCCGCGAGAACGTTCAGGTCGCCGCCCAGCAGCGCCGTCTTCGCGCCCGCCGCACCGAGGCGCTCGGGGTAGACGATCTCGTCGACGTCCGCGGCGTACTTCTCGTATATCTCCTCGCGGTAGTCCTCGTCGATGCGCATGACCGTCCGGATGTCGTGGGCCTTGCCGGCCATGCAGGCGGCGAAGTTGGCGTTCAGGTCGCCCGTGAGCGCGGCTATCGCGTCGACATCGGCGATGCCGGCCTGCTCCAGCAGGCGCTCGTCCTGGCCGTCGCCCTGGTGGGCCTGGAATCCGTCGTCGGAGGCCTTCGCGACCTTCTCGGCGTTCTGTTCGACGATGGTGACCTCGTGGCCCTCGGAGGCGAGAATCTGGGAGGTCCGCAGTCCGACCCGACCGTAGCCGACGATGAGGAATCGCATACCGGCCCTTCAGCCCCCCACGTCAAGAGGTTTTCCGCGATTTCGACCCGCCGGCCTGCTCGCCGTCCGACCCATCGCCCGGCCCGTCTCCCGACTCCGGGGCCGACCCGTCGGTCCGCCCGACGACCCGCGACTGGACGTGGTCGGGGAACAGTTCGTCGACGCGGTCGTGGCCGTGCTCGCGGCGGATGAGCGTCCGGATGGCCGCCTCGTAGTCGGCCTTCGCCAGCTCGTCGCTGGGACCGATGGCGACCTCGAGCTGGTCGCGGGCGAGGCGGTCGACTGCGTCCCGGCCGAAACCGCGCAACGGAACGAGGTAGTCCACACCGTGGCGGTCCTCCAGGCTCTGTATCGCCGGCCGGTCCAGCCGGGGAACCCGGTCGTCGCGGCGGGTGCCGTCGGCGATGGTCGGGGGCGAGTCGTCGCCCGCTGCGACGGCTTCCTCCGCAACCGTCTCCAGCGCCTGCTCGTGGACCGACTGGATGGCCTCCCGCGGGTAGCCGTCGGCCAGCGTCCGCTCGGCGGCCTCGTGGGCCACCGACTCGGGCAGCGACACCACGCGGTGCGGGAGGCCGATGGCCTCGGCGGCCTCGCGGGCGTGATACGTCGCGCGGGCGATTCCCCAGCCTGGCTCGGGCGCCGCGTCGATACCGAACCCGATGGTGACCAGCGTCACGTCGTAGAACGGCTCGAGGCAGAGTGCGGCGAGGGCGGAGTCCTTGCCGCCGCTGAACAGGACCCACGCCGGCGGCTGGGCGGCCGACGCCGTCTCGGTCGGGGCCACGTTACCGGCGCTTGATGTCGAAGCTCTGCTTCTCCGGCTTGAGCTCCTGCAGGAGCTCCTTCATCTGCTCCTCGTCGATGCGGCCCTGGAGCCGGCCCGAGCGGTGGAGCGCGATGACCTGCTGTTCGACCTTCTCGGCGAACTCCGGCTTGCTCATCCGGATGGTGTTGAGTCGCTTGCGCGCGCCGTCGTCCAGCGCCTTCCGGAGCATCGCCTTCTTCTGGGCCTCGGCCTGCTCGCGCTGGGCCTCGGCGGCCTCCCCGTCCGGAGCGCCGCCCTCCTGCTGGCGCTGCTTCAGCTCCTCCATCTTCTTCTGTCGCAGTTCGTCGATCTCCTCTTCGTTCCCACTCATGGACGACCGTTGTGTCGTTCGCAGGAAAACCGTTTCGCCGCAGGCACACGCCGATCTCGACACCGGCCGCCGCGCCGACCTCACTCCTCGCCGCGCTGGCGCTCGCGCATGTTCTGCCGCGTGAACTGCGGGGTCGCGCTGATGCCACGGTCGCGGCGGAAGGCGAGCCCGGTCAGCCCCAGCAGCCCGAGCGTCCCAGCGGCCGCCAGCAGGACGACCTCGTTCCCCACCGTCGCCCGGAAGCCGTAGGCGAGCGCCGTCATGACGATGCCACCGGTCGCGAGCCCTCCGAGTACGATTCTGCGACCGAACCGGCTGACCACGCGCCCGTCGTCGCGTACGGTCGCCCGGACCGCGACGTTCCCGCGGACGATGTGGTCGAGAGCGCGTTCCGCACCCGTCGGTGCCCGGAAGACCGCGAGCCCGATTCTGGCTGCCTCGTCGATGCCCGCCTCGAGGAGGCGCTGGGCCGACTCCTGTCCCTGCTCCTTCCGGACGTAGTCGGTCACGACCGCGACGAAGTCGAACTCGTCGTCGAGCGTGTAGCACACCCCCTCGAGGATGGTGGATGTCCGCACCATCAGTGCGAGGTCGCGCGGCAGCCGCATCGGGAACTCCCGGAGCGTCCCCTGGAACCCCTCCACGAGTTCCCGTACCTCGCTCACATCCACCTCGCCGCCCCGCAGGTTGTCGAAGGCGAGTTCCATCCCGGCGCGCATGAACTCGCGGTCGGCGTCGGGGTCCAGCGCACCCATCCCCTCGAACGCGTCCAGCACGCCCTCGATGTCCTCGCTCGCGACGGCGACGTAGAACTCGAACAGTTCGTTCCGCCGACGCTCGCTCAGCGTCCCCGTCAGCCCGAAGTCGTAGAAGACGATGGTCCCGTCGGACTGGACCGCGAGGTTGCCGGGGTGCGGGTCCGCGTGGAACACACCGTCCTCGATTATCATCCGGATGTACGCCCGGAGGAGCCGGTCTGCGAGGTCGGTCGTATCGATGCCCATCGACCGGAGCGTCGAGACGTTCGATATCTTCGTGCCCTCGATGTACTCCGAGACGATGACGCGGTCGGTCGTCAACTCGGCGACGACGGGCGGGATGCGGACCTCCGGTGTGTCGGCGAAGTTCGTCCGGACCAGTTCCTGTCGGCGGGCCTCGTGGGCGTAGTCCATCTCCTGGCGGATGGTCGCGGCGTACTCGTCGGCGAGGTTCTCCAGGGTGAACCGCTGGCCCGGCGGCGCGAGCCGGGTCACGAACGGCAGCAGCGTCCGGATGACGCGCAGGTCGGCCTCGACGCGCGGTCGGACGCCCGGCCGGAGCACCTTCACCGCCACGTCGGTCGGCGACTCGGCCCCGACGCTGTCGGGGGCCAGGCGTCCGACGTACACCTGCCCGATACTCGCACCGCTGATGGGCTCGTGCTCGAACTCGGCGAACACCTCGTTCACGGGCCCGAGTTCACCCTCCAGCACCTCTCGTGCCTCGGACCAGGGGGCCGCCGGCACCCGGTCCTGGAGCGCCGACAGCTCCTCGACGTACGCCGGCGGGAGGACGTCCGGCCGCGTCGACAGCATCTGCCCGAACTTGATGAACGCCGGGCCCAGCTCCAGCAACGTCTCGCGGAGCTTGCGTGCCCGGCGCCGGTCGTCCTCGTCGGTCGGTTCGCGGCCGTCACCGAACAGCAGCCACCGCCGCCGGTCGCGCAGGAAGGCGACGACGAACGGCAGGAAGGCTCCGATGACCACGAAGAACCGGTACAGCGACCGGAGCCGCACGCGGAGCGGGAGCCGCTCGTCCGTGACGCCCCCGACGAGTTCCGGCTCCGGGAGCGCCGGGTCGAGCGCGTCGCTCTCGGCATCCTCTGGGAACTCCGCCGTCGACTCCTCGGCCGCACTGCTCACGTCACTACTGGGGCGCGGCGACCGGATAAAGGGCCTGCTCGGGGCAGCCCCGGCCGGGGGCCGCTGTGGACTCCCCCCAGTCCGGGGCAAACGCCTTTGCGCTCGCCGGCCCCACGACCGCCCATGAGCGACCCCGATGTCGTCTGCGTGACGAACGAGGCCGAGACGTTCACCTGCAACGCCTATCTGGTGCCGGGCGAGGTCACGACGCTGGTCGACGCGGGCGCCTGGGACGGCGTCGTCGATGCCGTCCGCGAGCACGTCGACGGCCTGGACCGGGTCGTGATGACCCACCAGCACGGCGACCACGTCGCGCAGCTGGACGCCGTCTGCGACGCCTTCGACCCGGACGTGTACGCCTACGCCGACCACTCGTGCCGAACCCACGCCATCGACGACGGTGACACGGTGCAGGTCGGTGACGAGGACTGCGACGTGGTCTACACGCCCGGTCACGCCGACGACCACGTCTCATTCGTCTCGCCCACGAGCCTCTACTCCGGCGACGTGGTGGTCCACGACGACGGCGCGTTCGACTACGGCTCCTTCGGCCGCACGGACATGGCCGGGCAGTCCCGCGAGCGACTCATCGAGTCCATCCGCGACCTCCTCGACCGGCTCCCGGAGGGCGTCGAACACATGTACGCCGGCCACGGCGGCGTCTTCCACGGCGACGTGCGTGACGTGGTCGAGACGGCCCTCGAACGCGCCGAGCAGCACGAGCCGAAGTACCCCGACGACTGACGCGTACTGGAGAGCCAGTGTCCAGGAATCAGAATCCGCGTGGTGCTACCGTACCTGCCGGTACGGTTTTGCCTGTTGGGGGATAACACACCGCAATATGGGGGGCTACGGACCCCGGATGGACTCGGTCGCTGCCGGTGGTTCCATCAGTGTCGTCTCGTTCCAGCCCAACGGGGGGGCAGCACTCCCTTCCGCCGGGGCGGGCAGCGACCGGGAGCAGGCAGACAGCGAGAGTGGTGTCGCTGACTCGCCTCCGGGCCTCCCGCCGATCGAGGTGGCGGTGGTCCGGACACCGAGCGAGTTGCGCCGGACCATCGCCACGAGGTCCCCCGACTGCGTCTGTGCGGAGGCGACGGCCCACGACGACCAGGCGCTCGCCGTGCTGGACAGCGTGGCCGAGGAGTACGACGGCGTGGCGACGGTCCTGTGGGGCGAGGCTGCCGATGGCCGCCTCGCGGCCGTAGCCACCCGGTGTGGTGTCACCGAGTACGCACCGCTCGACCTGCTGGCCGAGCACGGGGAGTCATTCCACGACCGCATCCGGGCGGCGGTCGCCCGGGTTGCCGCCGACAGTGACCGGTTCCGCGCGCTGTTCGACGAGGCCCAGGACGCCGTCGTCGAGATCGAGCAGGTCGACGGTGAACCGCGCGTACTGGCGGTCAATCCCGCGTTCCAACAGCTGTTCGGCTGGGACACCGCGACCATCCGTGGCGAGTCGCTCAACGACTTCATCCTCCCGGCGAGCCACACGTCCGAAGGGCGGGACCTGGACCGCCGGACCGGCGATGGGGAGATCGTCCGCGAGGAGGTCAGACGGCTGACGGCCGATGGCCTCCGCCAGTTCCTCTTCTCCGGTGTTCCGTACCACGTTTCACCCGACGTGACCCGTGGCTTCGCCATCTACACGGACATCACCGACCAGCAACTCCGCGAGCGCCAGCTCCAGGTGCTCCACCGCGTCCTCCGGCACAACCTCCGGAACGATATGGGCGTCATCATCGGGAACGCGACCGACCTCGTCGACGACCTCGATGGCGAGGCAGCCCGGATGGCGAGTCGCATCGTCGAGACCGCCCGCTCGGTCGCGGACCTCTCCGAACAGGCGCGTGACCTCCAGCGGCTCATCGACCGCCAGCCTGGAACGGTTCCAGTCGAACTGGCCGCACTCGCCCGACGTATCGTCGAAGGGCACCAGGACGTGGCGTCCGAGACGACCCTCAGTACCGACCTGCCGTCGGAGTGCTGGGTCGTCGGCATCCCGGAACTCGGGCGTGCCATCGACAACGTCGTCGAGAACGCCATCGTCCACGGGGCTGACAACGTCCACGTCTGGCTGACCGAGCAGGACGACCGCATCGTCCTCCACATCAGCGACGATGGCCCCGGCATCCCGGCGCGCGAACGTGAGGTACTGACCGGCTCCCGAGAGATGTCACAGCTCGACCACTCGACCGGCCTCGGGCTCTGGATCGTCCGCTGGGTCGTCGACGCTGCCGGCGGCCGCCTCGACTTCGCCCCCGCGAGCGACGGCGCGGATGTCGCGCTCCGGTTCGACCCGAGTGACCCCCCGGCCCACTGACCTGGGGGTGTCGGACACATCTCGAACCTCTGCTATTGTGCGGTAACAGTACAGTCCGATCAGGAATCGTGTAGATTATTCTACTGTTCCCTTGACGATGTAGAAATGCAGGCGTCTGTCCGCGCCTGGCGAGCGGCCGCGGCGGTCGGCTTCAGGCCGCGCGCCGCTCGGTCGCCTTCGGACGGAGGTTCTTGTAACCGCACTTCCGGCAGCTGTCGGCCCGCTCCGGGTTCCGGGCGTTACAGCGCATACAGATCATCTTCTTCAGCATGCGGTCCTCCGCTTTGTCGAACTGGGCCATACCCTGGCTTCCGTGCGCGGCGGTTAAACGTTTCCGGGTCCGGTCGAGCGCCCAACCGGAATCAGCCGCCGCTGGCTTCGGGCCTGTCGACGGGCCCTCCGGCATCCCCCTCGTCGTCGCTGTCGACGGCCGCCAGCGCTTCCCTGGCATCCACATCGCTCGCCCCGACCGTCCCCGGGTCGACCGGCTCGGCCATCTCGTCGGGGGCGCCCTCGGGGTCCTGACTCGCCATGACGGCGAAGATGCTCTCGAAGAACCGCTCGATGCTCACGCCGTCGCCGGGGCCGAGCCCGGCCATGTGGTCGACGGAGAGCTGTCCACCACCCATCCGGGTGTGGCCGCCCGCGTCCGCCATCGGGATGCCCTCGATGGCCGTCGAGAGCGTCTCGCCGATATCGACGCTCCCCTCGATGGCGCGGCCGGAGAGATGGAGCGTCCCGTCACACGTTCCGCCGACGACAACCGCCCGGACCTCCTTCATCCGGAGCAGGTCGTCGGCGGCCTGGGTCACCGCGTCCGGGCTCGGGACCTCCCCAGCGTGGGTACAGACGAACGCCCCCCGCTGGACGCGGTCCAGCACGGCCCGGGCCCGCACGTCCATCGTCTCCGGTGGCATCGGTGGGTTCGACACGCGCTCGATTGTGTCGGGGTCGGCGCGCGAGGAACAGTACGCTGCCGCGTCGAATTCCGCCGCCGTACAGCCGCGTGTGAAGCCAGCTGTGTCGGTTCGGATACCGTACACCAGTGCCGTCGCCAGCGATTCCGGCATCGACGGCCGCGATTCGTCCGCGCCGTCGTCGGTGGTCCGCCAGCCCAGTCTCTGCAGGTACTCGGCCATCAGGCTCGCGCAGGCGCCGTACTCCGACCGAACGTCGGTGAACGCCGCCCCCTCGCCGTCGCCGGGATGGTGGTCGATGACCGCGTATGCCTCGACCCCGCCGGCGCCCGCGAACCCGCGGGGCTGGTTGTGGTCGACCAGCACCACGTCCCGCTCGGCGAGGTCGCTGGCGTCCCGGAGCCGGGTCGCCTGGATACCCAGCTCGCTGACGAGTGCGAGGTTCTCCTCGTGGCGTATCTCGCCGGGGTAGTAGATGGTGGTTTCCGTCTCGACCGTCTCGGCCAGCTCCCGAACCGCCAGCGCACAGGCGAGGGCGTCCGGGTCCGGGTTCGGGTGTGTCAGCACCGCGATCTCGTCGCTGGCCGCCAGCGTGGCGCGGAGCCGACGCCCCGGCGTCCGGGCCCCGCGAACCTTCACGAAGAGGACGACGCCGACTGCTGCGAGGACGGCCACGGCGACGCCACCGAGCAGAACGGGCTCGGCTACGAGTGGTGGACCGATTGCGTCCGCAGCCGCTGGTACGGTCCTCCCACTCACGAGACCCATCTCCCGTGCGGCTTGTCGTCGAGGGGAAATGAAGCTTCCCCTCCACCTGAAACGCACCCCTGACTTCGGCGGAAACGGCCCGGAAAAAGCCTGGAGGCCGACGAATCGCTCTCAGTCGCGATACGCCTCGATGGCCGCCCGGTACCCCTCACGGAACGTCGGGAACCGGAACTCGTAGCCGAGCTCACGGAGGCGGTCGTTCGAACAGCGCTTGCTCGTCAGGATGCGCCGCCGTGCCGCCGCCGAGAGGCCGGAGTCGTCGAGCCGTTCGTCCTTGCTCCGCTTCGGCGGGTGGTCGACACCGCACTCGTCGGCCAGCCAGTCCGCGAACGCGTGCTTGTCGACCGGTTCGTCGTCGACGGCGAGCAGGATGTCCTCGTCGACGGCTTCCAGCATGAACCGGACGATGCCGGCGGCATCGTCACGGTGAAGCATGTTCAGATACCCCGCCGTCACCGGTCCCTCGATGTAGCGCTCCAGCCGGTAGCGGTCCGGCCCGTAGAGGCCGGCGAACCGTGCGACCCGACCGTCGATGCCGTAGTCGGCAGCGACCTCCTGGGCGACCCGTTCGGCCTCGGCGAGCACGCGCGTCTTCTCCGTCGTCGGGTCGAGCGGTGTCGTCTCGTCGACCCAGCCGCCGTCGTGGTCACCGTAGACGCCCGTGCTGGAGGTGTACACCAGCTGGTCCGGCGCGCCGTCACGCGTGCCGAACGCCTCGATGGCCGTCCGGAGGCCGTCGACGTAGACCTCGCGGGCGGCCGCGGCACCGCGCCCGCCCGAGCTGGCGGCGAAGACGAGTGCGTCGGCGTCCGGCACGGCCGCCAGGTCGTCCGCGTCGGTCACGTCCGCCCGGGCTGCGGTCGCCCCGGTCGCCTCGACGGCCTCCACGCCGGACGGGGACCGCCTGACGCCGACGACCTCGTGGTCCGGCTGGAGCTGTCGGGCGAGCTCCAGCCCGACGTAGCCACAGCCGAGGATGCAGACGCGCACGTCAGGGGCCCCGCGCCTGGATGGTTGCGTGGAGCAGCGCGAACTCCCGGAGCGTCATCGGGAAGCGCCCCTCGACCTTCGACTGGATTTCGCGCCCCTCTAGGGCCCCGTCGGTCTCCGCGGCGAGTGCCTCCACGTCGAGGACGGCGTTGGTCATCCCCATCAACAGGGCGTCGCGGTCGAGCTGGACGGCCGTGTCCGGGTCGATGTCGGCGTCCACTGCGAGTATCGCCACGGCGTCTTCGTGGTCGAGTTCGGGGGACTCTCCATCGCGCAGCGCGCGCAGGGTCGCCGTGCCGACGCCGCTTCGGGCGGCCACCGTCTCGACCCCGTGGCCCTCGATGACCGCCACCAGTTCGGCCACGTACCGTTCGTACAGTTCGTCTGGCCCCAGTTCGCCGGGGTTCGGCACAACGTCGTGGAACACGGGAGGGCGTACGCGGTGAACGTATAAGGTCGCTGGGTCACGGGTCGCCGGGTCACGAGTCACGTCACGTCCCGGACGGGCGCGCCACCCGCCGCTCGAGCACTCACGGGCGAGGGGTCGGCCAGCCGGTCCGTTCGTCGGCCTTCCCGTTCGTGTCGCCGACGCCGCGGCCGCCCGGCGGAACCACGACGAGCACCGTCGTCTCGATGTCGAACGACACACGGGCCGCTCGGCCGAGCCGCTCGCTCGTTCCGTCGTCGTCCACATCGAGCCGGACCGGCCGGCCGTCGCGCTCGTACGCCAGCGGTGGCCCCGGTCGACCTCGGCCGCGCGCTCTGACCACCAGCGACGGATGGACACCGCGTACGCGGACGTACCAGATGTTGGCCGTCGCGTACCACGGCTGCACCGGCGGCAGGACCGGGAGCCCGGCAGGCACCGTCCGCGCTGGGCCCTCGTAGAGCCGCTCCCGGGCGACCGTCGCACCGCGCTCGGCGGTCGTCTTCACGGCCTCGGTGGCCGCCACGTCGACCAGGTCGCGTGCGAGACGACCCGTCCGCTCGGTCGGCCGTCGGGGAACACGGCCTGCCGCCCCCTCGCTGGCCCGCCGGAGTTCGTCCCGGAGCAGGAGGCCGAGCCGGCCGGCACTCGTGCGGCCGAGCGTCGGGTCCCGGTCGACCGCCGTCTCCGCGATGGCGCTCGCTGCCGACCCGTTCACCAGCGCTAGCGCACGGGCTGCCGGCGTGTCCCACCGGGCGAGCGCGGACGTGACCACGGCCTGCCGTCGCGTGGCTCCCTCTACCCCCTCCCGACGAAGGAGCGCCCTGGCCCGGTCGCCGAGCGCCTCGTTCGCGTCGCGTACGGCACCCCGAAGGTGGTCGCGTGCGGCCGGGAGCGACGCATTCACTGATGTCGTTCCGTTCGCCGGATGCGTACCGTTCACTGCCGTCGCGGCCTGCAGGGTCCGTGCGGCCGTTCGAAGCGACACCGTCTCTCGCCCCCCACTCCGGACGAACGACGCGATGTCGACGTACGGCAGCGTGAACACGTTCAGATTCCGGGCAGCGAGTGGTCGGACCGTCCCGCCACCCCGAAGACCGACTGCCGACCGTGAAACCGCCGTGAGCGTGAGCCGATTCGGCGTCACGTCCGGGACGAACCGGGACGAAGCCACGGCGGATGACGGCCGCTTCCCGTCTGCCGTCGCGTTCGCGGCGACCGCTCGCTGGCGCTCGATACGTGCCAGCGAGGGGAGCCCCCGGGAGACGAGCGAGTCGTTCAGTTGCCGCCGGGCACGCTTCCGGCGGTCGGCCTGGTCCTCGAGCCGTTCGATGACGCGGTCGAGGTAGGCCGCCCGGACGGCGACGCGAGCCCGCTCGGATACACCGTGGTAGGCCCGTGGGGGGTCGAGCAACGACCGCCGCCGCTGTCGCAGCGTGGCCGCGAGGTCGGCTGCGGGGCTCGCCGCGAGCGTTCCCAGGTCACGGCGCGAGGTCCGGACGGAGACGTTTCGAACACGTCGGTTGAGGGCTGTGAGGTCGCGCACTACCCATCGCTCCAGCCCGGGCGGCCGCCGCCCCACCACCCGCACTGTGGTCGTATTCACCGCATCAGCCGTGGCTCGCGCCGCGAGCCGGTCGTAGCCACCACGGGCCGCCACCAGTTTGGCGGTGGCCTGTTCCGCGACGCCCGCGAGGTTCGGACCGCCGAGGGCGCCACCGCGTTCGTGGACCGGACGCACCGGGCGCCGGGGAATCGAACTGCTCGACGGGGGATGCTGACCCAGCACCGCGACGGCCACCGCGTATCTGGTCGTAGTGTCACGGCTGGTCGTCACCGTGCGGTTCCCGTCGCGCCAGTGACGGGCGACCGTCTCCCGAACGACGACGTGACGGTGGGCCGTGGACAGGCGGTGCCATGGTTCCGGGGGGGCCTGAAGTTCGGCACGCTCGTTGTCGGTCCCCCCACGGCTCCGTCTGTCTACCTGTCGGTCGCGGTCGACGAGGCGCCAGTCGCCGGGGGATACGGGTCGGCGCCGTCCGGACTGGCTCGTGCCGACCCGCCGGGTCGTCGTCGTGAGCCGGGCCCGAACCGTGTAGGACGCCCGGAGTACGTCGGTGAGGTTTCGCGTTCCGCTGGTCGGTCGCCGAAGCATCGCGGCCAGCGCACCGTCGGCACTCTCGCCGACATCGACGGTGACGGGTTCGTCCTCGAACGGCCCCGCGCTCCGACTTCCCTTCCGACTCTGCCTCACCAGGAACGTCCGTAGCATGTCCATCGCGCGGGCGGTGCCGCGGGAGCGATTCTGCTTGACCTGCCCGAAGCCGAAGGCGACGGCGTCCTTGCCGAGCGTCCGTGCGGCGGTCGTGGCGAACGCCTCTTTCCACGCCGGGTCCCTCGCGCCGAACGCCCGGGCCTGCGCGTCGTACACCGCGGCGTCGGTGGCGAGGGCGAGATGCCTGTTGGCGAGCACGTTGCTGATCGGGGCGCCGGCCCACTGCGCCGTGCCGCGGCCATACGCAGTGAGATAGGTCCCGAAGGTGAGACGTGCCCCGGCACTCTCGGGGGACAGCGTTCGGGCGTCCAGGCGGCGCTGGTACCGCGTCGTGCGGTCATGGACGGCGAGGACCGGGGTCGAGACGGTCACGTTCGGTGTGAGCGACTCGCGGGCAACTACCTGGCCGTCGCGGGTCGCGCGGAGCTGCACGTTCTGCACCCGGACACGGAGCCGGGTCCCGTTCGCCCCGGCTCGGCGGAGTTCGACCCGCTCGATGGCCCGGCGAAGGGCACTCGTTCCGTCGTCCTCGACCGCCGGTAGCGTGGTGCTGGCACGGACGGACGCCTCCCGGATATGAACGGTGTCGAGCCTCCTGGCGGCTGACAGATATATCCGGAGCCGGAGGGCGTCTCGGAAGGCATGCGAGTCGTTCAGCGCTCGCCCGGCCGTGGTGTTCGCCGTCGTCAGAACCGGGTCCGCCGCGGTCGCGCGGGCGGCCCGCCGGACGGCGACACGGAGCGCTGGTACGGTAGCCGCGCCGGCCCGCTCCAGTGCGGCCTCCGTCGCTGGTTCCCGAACCGCCGGAGCTGCCCCCAGGGAGGCGTGGAACGCGGTACTCGTCACGAGCAGGACGACGCCGACGAGGGCGAACGGAACCCGGGCACGGTCGTCGGTCCCCAGGGTGGTCACCACGTGGCGACCACCACCCGGACCTCGCCGATACGGACCGCGCGGGCGGCCGCGGCGGGGGAGTCGAACCGCTTCCGCAGGTCCGTCTCGTACCGTCGGGCGAGCGCGGTCGTGAGCCGTGCGTTCGCCCGCCGTGGCTCGACCGCCCGGACGGGGTCGGCCACGCTGGTCCCGAGTCCTGTGGCTGTCCGCCGGTAGCGGCGCGTCAGCAGCGCGTCGACGGGGTGGTCACCCCGGAGCGCGAGCCGGGCGTCCTGTGGCGGGAACCAGCCGGCGATCGTGGCTCGCGCGAGCGCCCGGGCGACGCCGGGGTAGCCGTCGCGTCGTGCCAGCCGGCGGGCACGCTCGCGCGTGGCCCGGAACCGGCTCGGAACGGTGAGTGTCGCGGCTGCCACGCTCGCCTCCGGTGGCGGCCGGGGGCCCGCGCTCGCGACACCTCGTGTCGGCGCTCCCGGGTAGGGGGCCCAGGTCGCGGTGACGCGTGTTCGACCGCCGGTCGCGCGGGTCGCGTTCCGGATGGCGGTGGCGACCCGTCGCTCGAACCCGTCACTGGCGCCGGAGAGTGCGCGCCCGTGGAGGGTCGCGTTCTCGACCGCCGCCTCGGCGAGCAACTCCGCGTAGCTCCCGTGAGCGACCCGCTCCGCCTCGCCGGCCCCGCTCGCGTGGTCGACGGGGGCTTCCAGATGGCCGGTCTCGAGCTCGTAGGCAACCGAGACGGTCCCCGTCGCGAGCGCCTCGACGGTGGCCGACGGGTCGGGGCCGTCGTGGGGTGTACCCGGAACCGCTTGCGGTAGGACGAGCGTCCCGATGGCCGCCGACACCAGCAGCAGACAGAGGCTCACGTCGACGACGGTGCTGATGGCACGGTCGGTCCCGGCGCGGGCGCTACGGATCACCAGACGACCACCCGGAGTCGGCCCACGGTAGTCCGGCTCACGGCGGTGTCGACGGCGATGCGACGAGCAGCCCGGTCGGATGCAGCGGCTGGTATCGGCGGACCGGCGCACCACCGCCGGTCGGCGGCGGTGAGCGTCGCGTTCAGTCGGCGTCCCTCGGGTCCGGCGCCCGGCGCGGCGGACAGGCGCGTCGGGTCGACGACGCCGGTCCGGTCGCTCACCGCCTCGGCGACCGCATCGAGCGCGGTCGGCGCGAGGTCGGCACCGGTCGGTTCTGGAATCGCGGCCTGGAGTGCCCCCGTGTAGAGACCGAGCGCGGCCGTCACCGCGAAGACGGCCGCCAGGGCCGCGAGCGGTTCCACCTGCCCGCGGCTGACGGGTGCCCAGCCGTACGGACCACTGCATTCAGCCGACGAGCGTGACATCGACCCCCCTCCAGATGACACGTCGGACGAGTAGCTTGTCGGGTGCTGGTCGCCAGTCCGGGTCGGTTCGTCGGGCGGCGGCAGCACGCCCCGCGAGTGCCGTCGGCGAGCCGAGAACCCGACCCGGTCGGTCGCCGGTCAGGATGGCACGCAAGGGCGACGCGTCCGGCGGGACCGGCGTCACCGGACCGTAGGCCAGCGACTCACGGGCCGACCCACCGTCCGTCCGGAGCGAGATGCCGTCCGGGTCGACCCGCACGGCGGTCGCTTCGAGCGGGTGTTCGGCGGTCGCCGGCCGCGGGCTCGATGCCACCGCGTCGACCGTCCGGGCGACGGGCGTGGGGTCGGGCGGGGCTGCCGTAGGGAGTCCCGTCGCCGTTCCGAGGACTGCCACGCTCACGGTCGCGAGACCGAGCCATACGTACCACGAATCGGCAGGGGTTCCGAGCATGGGGGTGCTGGTCCCGTTCCGGTACTTGAACCTTCGCCGGCGCTCCCGGAGACTCCAGCGAACGGTTCGGGGGTCGTGCGACCGAACGCCAGCAGGCACCCGACATGTCGCCAAGTTTTTGCGACGCTACCGACAATCCGGCCTCATGCTGACCGTCCGGGCGCCGGCCACGAGTGCGAACCTCGGGAGCGGGTTCGACGTGTTCGGGGTCGCCCTCGAGCGCCCGGCAGACGTCATCCGCGTGGAGCGGGCCGACCGGACCACCATCGACGTGTCCGGCGTCGGCTCGCAGTACATCCCCGAAGACCCGGAGAAGAACACCGTCGGGGCCGTCGCGGAGGCGCTCGATGCCCCCGCGCACATCCAGATCGACAAGGGCGTCCGCCCGGCGTCGGGGCTGGGCTCCTCCGCGGCGAGCGCTGCGGCCGCGGCCGTCGCGCTCAACGAACTGTACGACCGCGGCCTCACCCGCGAGGAACTGGTCCCCATCGCCGCGGAGGGCGAGGCGGTCGTCTCAGGCACTGCCCACGCCGACAACGTTGCGCCCTCCATCATCGGCGGCTTCACCATCGCCCGCGAGGACGGCGTCACCGGTATCGACGCCGACATCCCGCTCGTCGCGGTCCTCCCCGAGATCGTCGTCTCCACACGCGACGCCCGCCGGGTCGTTCCGGAGACGGCGACCGTCGACCAGCTGGTCGAGACGGTCGCGAACGCCGCCACCCTCACCGCCGGGATGGCACGCGACGACCCGAAACTCGTCGGCCGTGGGATGAGCGACTCGGTCGTCACGCCGGCTCGCGCGGAACTCATCGACGGCTACAACGAGGTCTGCACCGCCGCGATGGCCGCCGGCGCCTGCGGGGTCACCATCTCCGGTGCCGGTCCGACCGTCATCGCCGCCTGCGACGCGGGCGACCGCCGCGACATCGCCAACGCGATGCTCGACGCGTTCGACGACCGCGGCACCGAAGCCCGCGCCTACCAGACGCGAGTCGGCCGTGGTGCTGAGATGTTCGACGAGTAATACTCCAATATATGCCATTTGTGGTTCGTTCTGTATGTTCCGCAGATATAGGTTTGACAGGAATAGCGAATCTTGCTGAGTGGTTTTGAGGATGAGATTCGCTCGGTGATGCAGACAACAGGCTTGGCTCGGTGACGCAGAAACCGTATGTAGCATCGGCGCGCCTGCGGCGCGCCGAGCGTCGCGAGGCGCGGCCTTTTTGTGAACGTTTCTTGTGACGAGTGGTGGCCGAAGGCCACCCGAGTCGGAAAAAAGCTCTATTCGATCTCTTCGGCGATCTCGTCGGCGTCGATGTCCGCTTCCTCCAGCGCGGCCTCGATGTCGGCCTCGTCGACGTCCTCGCCGCCGGGGGCGCCGCCGCCCATGCCGCCCATCATGCCGCCCATGCCGCCCATCATGCCGCCGGAACCGTCGAGGATGTCCTGGACGATGATGCGGTCGATGCCCGTCTTCTCGATGATCTCCTGGGCGATCTGGGTCTTCTGCATCATCCACTGCTGGTTCATCGAGAGCTGCGGGTTGGACTCGACGTAGAGGGTGAGCTTCTCGACGGTCTCCGTGACCGTCTCGGGCTCTGCGTCCTCGTCGTCCTCGTCGGGCTCCTCGACGTGGGTCTCCTCGACCTCGTCGGTCTCGAGGTGCATCTCCAGCTCCATATCGAGGAACATGCCGAACAGGCCCTGTGCCCGCTCGAGCTGGTCGGTGACCTCCTCGAGAATCTCGTAGTCGTACTCGATCTCCTCGCCCGCGAGCGGGTGGTTGAAGTCGACCCGGGCCCGGCCGCCGACGATGGTCTCGAGGACGCCCTGTTCGCCGTCGATCTGGACGCGGGCGCCGGGGTAGCGGTCGTCCTCGTCGATCTTGTCGGCCGAGACGGTGCGGACGCGCTCCTCGTCGTACTCGCCGAAAGCTTCCTCGGCGGGGATGGTCACGGTCCCGGAGTCACCGGCCTCACCGCCGATGATGTCGTCCTCGACCGACTCGAACAGGTGGCCGGCGCCGAGCACGATGACGCGGGGCTCGAAGGTGCCCTGGTCGGCGACGCCCTCCTCCTCGGCGACCTCGGGGTCGGTGGTGTCGACCAGCTGGTCGCCCTCGACCGTGCGCGCGGTGTAGTCGATGCGGACGAAGTCCCCGTCCTGGAGTCCCTCGGGCTCCTCCTCGTCGGCCTCCGACTCGGCTTCCGGCTCGGCTACTTCCTCTTCGGTCTCCGCTTCTGTCTCTTCGACGTCCTCGTCGGATTCCTCGCTCATAGCACGACCGACTCCCGACGCATCCTTAACGGTCACGTTTCGGGCCTACAAACCGCATTTCCGCGACCGGGGCGGTCGCATCCGGGTGTTTTTGCCACCGCGCCGCCTCCCAGCGCCCATGTACGAGGTCGAACTCAAGGTCCGGGCCGACCACGACCGAGTCCGGGAGCGACTGGCCGAGGTGGAGGCGACGGACGCCGGTGGCGTCACGCAGGTCGATACCTACTACGACGCCCCCCACCGCGACTTCGCCAGCACCGACGAAGCCCTGCGGCTCCGGCGGGAGCGGCCGGCCGAGGGCGGAGCGGGCGGTGAGCGCGACGAGGGCGGCGGGGGCGCCGTGCCCGACGTGGACGGGGAGACGGTGACGAAGCTCACCTACAAGGGCCCGCTCGTCGAGGCCGAGTCGAAGACCCGCCGGGAACACGAGACCGAGGTGCTGGACGACGACGAGGCGATGGCTATCCTCTCGGGGCTGGGCTTCGAGCCGGCGGCCACCGTCGAGAAGCACCGCCGATTCTTCCGGTACGAGGGGTACACGGTGACGCTGGACCGGGTCGACGGACTGGGCGAGTTCGTCGAGGTCGAGGCCGAGGCCGAGGCCGAGGCCGTCGAAGCGGCCCGTGAGGGGGCCATCGCCGTGATGGCTGACCTCGGGCTCGACCCGGGCGAGCAGATACGCACGTCGTATCTCGGCCTGCTGCTCGCCGACGGATAGCGGTCGCGGCTCGGTTTATGCACCCCAGTTATTAATTCTGATGCTGGTGTTTCCGTAGGTTATATGTCCGCGCCAGCGAAACTGCTGGTAATGACCGACCGGAACATCCGCGTAGAGCCCGTCGTGGGCCGTGCAGTCGAGGACCAGGAGGTGGAGATCGTCGAACGGAAGGGGCTCGGCCATCCCGACTCCATCTGTGACGGGATCGCCGAGGCCGTCTCGAAAGCGCTGGCACGGACCTATCTCGAGCGGTTCGGTGAGGTTCTCCACTACAACACCGACGAGACGCAGCTCGTGGCCGGAAGCGCGGCGCCGACCTTCGGTGGTGGCGAGGTGCTGGAACCGATCTATCTCCTCATCACCGGCCGCGCCACGAAGAAGTACGACGGCCAGCGGATCCCCGCCGAGACCATCGCGCTCCGGGCTGCCCGCGAGTACCTCGCCGAGAACTTCCCCGAACTGGACTTCGGGACGGACGTCGTCGTCGACATCAAGCTGGGCGAAGGGAGCGGCGACCTGCAGGACGTCTTCGACGACGAAGGGCGACGGATTCCGATGGCCAACGACACCTCGTTCGGCGTGGGCCACGCGCCGCTCACCGAGACCGAGCAGGTCGTGCTGGAGACCGAGCGCCAGCTCAACGGCCACTACGCCGACGAGCACCCCGTCGTCGGCCCCGACATCAAGGTGATGGGCAAGCGTGAGGGCGACCACATCGACGTGACGGTCGCGGTCGCCATCATCGACAGCTACGTCGAGGGCTACGACGACTACGACGACGCCGTCGCCGGCATCCGCGAGTTCGTCAGCGACCTCGCCGCCGACATCACCGACCGCGAGGTCCGCGTCCACGTCAACACCGCCGACGACTACGACGAGGGCTCCATCTACCTCACCACGACCGGTACCTCGGCCGAGCAGGGCGACGACGGTTCCGTCGGCCGTGGCAACCGCGCCAACGGTCTCATCACCCCGAACCGCTCGATGAGCATGGAGGCCACCTCCGGGAAGAACCCCGTCAACCACATCGGCAAGATCTACAACCTCCTCTCGACCCAGATCGCCGAGAGCGTCGTCGCCGAGGTGGACGGCATCCGGGAGATCCGCATCCGCCTGCTCAGCCAGATCGGCGAGCCCATCGACGACCCCCACGTGGCCGACGCATCGCTCGTCACCGAGGACGGCGTCTCCGTCGGTGATATCGAGGACGAGGTGAGCCGCATCATCGACCGCGAACTCGCCGACGTGACGAGCATCACCGAGCGCGTCATCGCGGGCGAGCTGACGACGTTCTAGGGTCGTCGCTCTTGCAGGAAAGGGGACGATTCAGTCGTCCAGACTCCCGTTCAGCTCGTCCTTCAGCTGCCCGAACTCGGCGACGCGTTCTGCGTGGGCGTTGTGCTGGTGGATGGACTCGTCGTTGGACTGCTTCATCGTCACGATGGCGTCGTCGGGGAGATCGAAGCGCTCGACGGTTCCCTCGGCGAGCGAGCGCACGCAGTCCTCGACGAACTTCGCGTTCGCGTGCGAGTGGTACGTCATGTGGTCCTCGTCCGGGCGCTTGGCCATGTTGTAGATGCGTGCGGACATCGAGTCACGGGCCACGTCGATGAGGTCCTCGAGGTCGACGTCCGGCGAGCCCTTGCTCCGGACCTTCAGCGTGGCGTGCCCGCGCTGGGAGTGGCCCGGCTGGGGCACCTCGTCGAGGAACGACTCGACGACCTCGTCCTCGACGCCGAGGTCCGCGAGCGTCTCGCGGGCGCGGGCCTCGCTCATCCCCTGTGAGCAGGGACAGACCGTCATCCCCGTCACCGTAGTGCCGACCTCCTCGTGGGTGCCGCCGCCGTTGGCGGTGGCGGAGGCGTGGATGTCGGCGGTGAACTGCGTCGGGCGGTCGCTCTCGGGGGTCTCCTCGCGCTGGACGTACTCGGCGTCCATGGTCACCTCTGCGCGGGAGGTGTAGTCGTGCTTGTCGAGCAGGCGCTCGGCCACGTCGCCACAGAGGTCCTCGATCCGGACGTGCCGGTCTTCCAGCGCCTCCTCGATGATCTCGTCGACGACCTCCATGTTCCGGCTCATGTCGATGCCCTTGCGCCACTTCGGAAGGTCGACGTACACCTCGAACTCCGCCATCAGGACGATGGGCCGGCGCTCGTCGCGGTCGAGTTTGACGAGCTTCTCGACACCCGTCACACCCACCCGGTTCAGGCCGACGCTCACCTCCGGACGCGAGGCCTGCACGTCCGGGAGTTGCTCACTCATTACGCCGAAGGAGGGCCGCGACGCTGTTAGCACTTACGACACCGGAGACTGGCTATCTCGATACCGTCCGGTGGTTTCCACGGGCTGAACGGCGCGTCAGTCCAGCTTGCCCAGCGCGGCGAAGAAATCCAGCGGCGGCCCCGCGACCCGGAGCGGCTCGTCGGCGCGACGCACGGCGATCTGCGTGGGTGGCGTCACCTCCTCGGAGCGCCGCCCGTCGGCAACGACGATGGCGTGGTCGGCCTCCTCGACCCTGATCGTCACGTCGCTGCCGGGCCCCAGTACCAGCGACGGCATCGGCGAGCGCGCACACATCTCCGTCAGGACGAGCGCGTCGGTCCCCGGATGGACCAGCGGGCCGTCCTCGCTGAGGTTGTACGCCGTACTTCCGGCGGGCGTGGCGACGAGGGCGCCGTCGGCCCGGCTCCCGGCGTACAGTGACCCATCGACCCGGATCTCGAGGCCGATACCGTTCGCCCGGCCTCGCTGGGGACCCATCACCGCGATCTCGTTGAGTGCCGGCGAGAGCGCCCAGTCGTCGTTCTCGGCGACGACGCGGGGGAGTTCGTAGACGGACGGCTCGCCCCGCCCACGAATCTCGGAGACCACACCCCGCACGGCATCGACAGCCTCCTCGGGTGGAACGGCGTTGAGGAAGCCGACCTCGCCGAGATTGACGCCCATCATCGGCGTCGTGTCGGCGCCGCGAGCCGCGAACAGGAAGGTCCCGTCGCCGCCGATACTCACGACGAGGTCGCAGGCCGACATCCGGTCGACCGGCACGCCGATGTCGGGCTCTTCGACGGCCTCGGCAGTCGTCTCGTCGAGCGCGATGCGCGCCTCCGGAACCGCACCCCGGATGCGCTCTGCCAGCTCTACGGCCCGGGGGTTGTCGCGCTGCGCCACGATGCCGAGATGCATCGGCCGGGCGTTCGCCCCCCGCCGTCAAGAACCCCGCGGGAGCGACCCGGCGGCCGGTGGTCGTCGGGACGCGGCTCTCGGTGGCGGTCGAGTCCGAGGCCCGCTGGCCGCTGGGCGGGCAAAGTTAATCAGTTACCACATCCAACCCGACCGCATGAACGATCGCGCTGACGGAGAGGTGGGGCCGTGAGCGACGAGGGGGACGACGACTGGTTCGAGAGCGGACTCGACGAGGACGCCTCCTTCGGCGAGGGCGGTGCCCCGGATGCTGGCGGCGGCGGGATGGGTGGTGGTCCTCCAGGGGGTGAGGGCGACGAACTGTTCGAGGAGGACTTCGCCTCGGCGTTCGAGGGGGGCGGCTCCTCGGGCTTCGACGAGGAGTTCGAGTCCGACATCCCGCGGATCGACCTCGGAATCACCGGCCTCGACGACATGATCCAGGGTGGCGTCCCGGAGCGGTCGCTACTGGTCGTCATCGGCTCGGCCGGGACCGGGAAGACGACGTTCGGCCTCCAGTTCCTCCAGAAGGGCCTCGAGGAGGGCGAGCGCACCGTCTACATCACCCTCGAGGAGTCCCGCGAGGCCATCGTCGAGGCGGCAACCGAGAAGGGCTGGGGGTTCGACGAGTACCTCGAGAACGACCAGCTCGCTATCATCGACCTCGACCCGGTCGAGATGGCCAACTCGCTGGCCTCCATCCGGAGCGACCTGCCCCGGCTCATCGACGAGTTCGAGGCCGAACGGCTGGTGCTGGACTCGGTCTCACTGCTCGAGATGATGTACGACAACCAGCCCGACCGCCGGACGGAGGTGTTCGACTTCACCAAGGCGCTCAAGAGCGCCGGCGTCACGACGATGGTTACCTCCGAGGCCGACCAGAACAACCCCTACGCCTCACGCCACGGCATCATCGAGTACCTCACCGACGGCGTGTTCGTCCTCCAGTACGTCCGCTCGGAGTTCCGAGAGACCCGCCTGGCCGTCGAGATCCAGAAGATCCGGAACGCCAACCACTCCCGCGAGACCAAGCCCTACGAGATCACCAGCGACGGCATCTCGGTGTACCAGCAGGCGAATATCTTCTAGGGAGCTTTTTCCGGTTCGGGTTCTGCGCCGGAGGCGCGGAACCACTCGGCCAAAAAATCTGCACCAAAAAAGCCGCCACTCCGGTCGCCTTCGGCGACCTCCGTGGCGGTGAACCGCGCTCGCTTCGTCGTCGGACTACGTCCGACTGCAAGCGGGACGGAGTCCCGCCCTGCTCGCGCGGATGCGAGAACTGGTATACGTGTCACGGAGCGGCGTCTGTTGTCTGTGTCACGGAGCGGCGCGCCCGTCTCCGTTAACGTCCCATTTCCATCCGAAGGCCTGGTTTTATCGAATATATTCTGAATAGGGGCTGAATGTAGTCAGATGGTTGATTATGACCGTAATACAGTGCTTCTCATCCATGCCTCGGTCACCCTTCTCACAGCCCTGGCGCAATGCGTCGGGCTGTCGCGGGGACTTCGGTCACAGCCGTTCGCGGTGCTCCTCGGCCAGCCGTTCGGCGTGCTCACGGTTCTGACAGGCCTCCCAGCGGACCTTCGGGGCGTCACGGTAGGCGAGAATCTCCTTCAGTTCGTCGCGGAGCGGACCGTAGTCGACGGCGACGACCGTCCCGTCCTCGTCGCCGAGCTCGTACACCCCGTACCGGTCCGGGACCTTGCCGATGGTCCCCCGTTCGAGGGGCTCCCAGCGTTTCTTGAGTGGCATCAGGCGGCCCCGTCGTCCTCATCGCTGGATGACTCGTCGGCACCATCGGCGTCCTCCTCGGGGGCGACGATCTCGTAGGCCTGCTCGGAGAGTTCGTCCTCGACGAAGACGAACACGCGGCCGCGGGCCTGTTCGGGGTCGGCCGCCACCTCGACACGGTAGCCCTTGTTGGTGGCCTCGACGCCCGGGAAGATGGAGTCGGTCTCGCCGCGTTCGAGGATGACCCGCCCCACGCCGGTCGACTCGAGGATCTCGTCGTCGGTCTTCCGGTCGTTGACGTACACGATGACGCCCTCCGTCTCCGTCGGGTCGGTGACGAGGACGTGGACCTCCTTGCCGGGGGCGGAGACGACCCGCTCCTCGGCCCGCTCCGGGACGCCGTGGTAGAACACCGACCGCCCGTCGGTGTAGGTCACCTCGACGCCCTCAGGTTCGAGTGAGACGCCGACCGTCTCCGGTGGCACGTCGCTCCGGTTGGCACTGCTCATGGGCGGCGATACATCGCTCGGCCTGAAAAGGGACGCGGGCGACCGACGAGTTCGGCGTGCCCGGTGAGTGGGTCCTCCACAAGGATTATGTCGCGACCCGACGACCCATCAGGTATGTCCAAAAAGGTACTTGCCGCGGTGGTCCTGCTCGCAGTCGTCGCTATCTACCTCGTGCGCCGGTAGGACCGACGCTCCCGTACTGGTCCCGGCGCCGGGTCCCTGCCCGCGCCGGCGAACGACACTACTTACCGTCCGCCCCCGCCACCGACGGGTATGGAGTACGGGGTCGTCACGCGCAACGCCGAGGAGCTGGAGTGGCCGGAGTTCGATGTCGGGTTCTACGAGGTGAAGTCCGTCGCCGGCAAACCCTCCGAGCCGGAACCCGAGGCGGTCAACATGGTATCCTGCTTCGCCGACAACGCCGCCGCCACCGGGAATCCGGACCTCGTTCCCGAGGACCCCGAGGGGCGCAAGGCCACCCGCGAACGCGACTACTTCGACTGGGACTACATCGACCCCTCCGTCGCGGACTACAAGCGCGGCCTGCTCGACATCATCGAGGACTGTGCGGACGTGAACGGTGATGTCCGCCTCGACGACGTGGGCTGGCCGCGGGGGGAGTTCTGCCACTGTGACCGCTGTGACGAGGCGTTCGCGGACAGCGGCTTCGACGACCGCGAGGCGTGGCGCGCCGAGGTCATCACTGATTTCGTCGCCACGGCGCGTGAGCACGTCCCGGGCGACCTCTACCTCACCGTCTATCCCGACCCCTACCCCGGCCACCTGTACGAGCGGAGCGGGCTCGACCTCGACGCGCTCGCCGAGTACGTCGACGAGTTCGTCGTCCCCATCTACGACATGGCGTACTCGACAACCTACTGGCTGGAGATTCTCGCCTCCGCGTGGGCCGACCGGTGCGAGGAACTCGACACGCCGTTCTCGGTCGAGCTGTACGCCGTCAACGTCGACCTGGACAACCTCACGAAGGCCGTCCGCGTCGCCGGGGAGTACAGCGACCGGGTGCTGTTCGGGTACGATGCGTCCCAGGCGCGGGCGACGCTCCGCCGGATGGACGCCGAGTCGCGGCCGGGCGTCGACCACGGCGGGGGGGCGTGACCGCGGGTCCGCCCCCGGGCTGGACCGCCCCCGTCTGCCACATCCCGGACACCGTCCGCAACGGCGCCCCGGAACGCACTTGTCGATGGCCCACCCCACCCGTCGCGTGGCACCGACCACGCGCCGGGCGTTGCTGGGTGGGCTCGCCGCCGGGACGTTGCTGACAGCCGGCTGTAGCACCGAGGCCGAGGGGCCACCCGACGGAACCGTCCACCTGTTCAACCAGACGAACTTCGAGAAAGCGGTCGATGTGCGGGTCGCCGCGGCGGATGGCGAGTCGTTGCTGGACCGGACGTTCACGGTCCCGTCCGGGTCCCGCGAGACCTCGGCCGTGGTCATGCCGGCGGCCGGCGAGTACCGGGTCCGTACGGCCGTCGACGGCGACAGCTCGGAGCGGACGCTCCGGTTCCCGGCCGCCGAGGACGGGAGCGGCGTCCGTGGCTACATCCGTGTCGCGGTCAGCCGTGACGGGGTGCTGGTCTCACGTGCGGGGCTCCGGTAGCGGGACAGCTACCGCTCCCCGAGCCACGTCCTGCGCCACGCGCGGAGGATGTCGCGGTCACGAGTGTCCTCGGGGAGGGCGTCGAACCAGCGGGCGTCGCTTATCTCGTCGTCGGGGTCGCGGACCCGCGGTTTCGCGCCGCCCTCGGCCGCGCGTGCTGCGTACACCGGGAGGACGCCCCAGGTATCGTAGCTCCCGGCGCTGACCTCCACGCGCCCGAGGACGCCGAGTCCCTCGTACTCGGCCTCGATACCGGCCTCCTCTCCGAGTTCGCGCCGGGCTGTCTCACGGAAGGATTCGCCCGGGTCCACCTCGCCGCCCGGAAGGACCCACATGTCGACCCCGTCGTGTCGGACGAGCAGGAGCTCCCCCGTGGGCCGGTAGACGATGGTGTGTGCGCCGTACGGGGTCCCGGTCTCGCGGATGCGGCGCGCGAGCGTCCGGAAGCGCCCGCGAGAGACGTGTTTCTCTCGGGTCCGCTCGAGGAAGGCGTCGTGGCGCTCCCGGAGTCGGTGGTAGGCCTGCTCTGCGTGCTGGTCGGCCTCGTCAGCAAGGTACCACAGGTCGTCGAGCGCCATCAGGCCACCCCGCTCGGTGCGGGACGGGTCGGCGGCGAGGCTGGCGGGGGCCCCGCGGTCGCGAACCGCGGGAGAGGGCGAGCGAGAGCGTGCATGGCCGCAGGTACGGTATGCCGTCGCAAAAACTGTTCGACAGTCGCCAGGCACTCCGGCTCCCTGGTCGTTCACGCGCCCGCGCTCTCGCTTGCGAACCGCCTACCCACGCGCACCACCACGCACAGGCGGACGCACGGCCGCCGTCGCTCGGCCGCGCGCCACGAACCAACGTGTTTTTGCGCCGCCGTGGAGAACTCGCGGGCATGAGCTTCGAGAAGGGCGACACGGTCGTGCTGCACGACGAACACAGCGAGTACGACGGGCAGGTCGGGGAGGTCTCGCAGGTCTCCGAGACGATGTTCGGCGACGCCACCTACATGATCCAGTTCGAGGACGGCCAGGAGGCCGGCATCTCCGAGGACGCTATCGAGGCCGCCCCCGACGAGGAGCTCGGCGACGAAGACGAGGAGGAGTAGCGCACGCTCGATGGCGTCGGTCCCCTTCCACTACGTCGAACTGCGGACGTTCTGCTACGCGACCGAGGACGAGCACCGCGTGGCGGACGCGCTCGACCACTTCCTCCCCGAGCGGGGCGACGACGACCCGCGGGACCCGCCGGAGCTGGAGCGGACGGAGACGGAGGGGTTCAACGGCGACCGCATCCTCGTGTTCTCGACGCGACTGGAGCGGGCCGACGATGTCCGGGAGGTCCTCTCCGTGCTGGCCGAGGCCGACGCGATGGACCGGGTCCTCGACGAACTCGACGACCGGGTCGACGACAACTGCTCCTTTTTCCTCTCGCTGGACAAGCAGGCCGCGTTCGGCGGCCGCACGGAACTCGGCGAGGGAATCACCCTCCGCGCGAAGGTCGAGGCGTACCCCGCCAAACGCGAGACCGCCATCGAGAACGCCCGGGAGACGTTCGCCGACCTCGCCGACGAGGGCGCCGACTGACGGACCCGTCGGGGCTCCATCCAGGGTATCGGTGGTCGGAGTCCCCGAACGTCCACGGACGACCGGATATCGACGCCCCATATTTAACCACTCTCGATTGCACGGCGAAGGCTTGATGCTGACCACCCCGTACGTGATGGTATGTCACGCTACGCGGACAGCGAGCGGACGATGCGACTGGACCCCGACTCCTTCGCGGGTGGGTACTTCAAGAACGCCGTCTACCGGCACTGGGACCCGTACGAGGACATCCCGGGGGAGCTGCTCGAACAGGACCGCGAGCGCATCCTCGACTCGGACTGGACCGACGAGGAGTTCCGTGGCTTCCGTTCCTCCATCGCGAAGTTCGGCGCCGGTGAGGAGGCCGTGACCGAGGACCTCGCGCCGCTGGCCATCGCGCTCGACGACATCAACGACCAGATGTTCGTCTCCAGTCAGATCTACGAGGAGGCAAAGCACGCGGTCTTCTTCGACCGCTACTGGCGCGAGGTCATCGACCCGGTCGCCGAGGCCCGGGGCATCGAGCGGCTCCCGCCGACGGCGGACGAGTTCTTCAACGAGGCCTACGAGCAGCTGTTCGACAGGACCGAGGCCGCGATGCACAAACTGCTCGAGGACGGCGAGAACACGGCCCGGAACCGTGTCATCGCCTACTGTCACTACCACCTCGCGGTCGAGTCGGTGCTCGCACAGACGGCCTACTACGGCTACCAGGCCCAGTACTCCGACACCGGGCCGCAGTTCGAGCAGTTCGAGGAGGAGGGGCGCGAGCAGACGATGCTCGATGGGCTCATCGAGGGAATCACCCGTATCCGCTCCGACGAGGGTCGTCACGTCGGGTTCGGGATGCACAAGGTCCAGCAGCACGTCGAGGCCGGCGATGTCGACGAGGCCATCATCCAGGAGACGCTGCAGGAACTCCTCCCCCACATCGCGGGCGTCGTCGACGACGACCAGTACGACACCGACTTCGATTCGACGCCGCTGGTCGAGTACGCCAGCGAGAAGCTCTCCAAGCGTATCGAGATCATCACCTCCCGGGACGCCGAGCTGCCGCCGGTCGAGGAACTGGTCCACATCGAGGGCGCCGACCGGGTCGGCGCCGACTGAGCCCGGCCTACCCGTCCACCGCCATCCGGTAGCAGGTCACGTTCCCGCCGCAGACGTGGGTTTCGGCCGACGATGGGCCCTGCACCAGTAACGTCGCGCCGCTCCGTCGCTCGACGTTCTCGGACTCCCGGAAGCTGAACGACGAGGTGCCGCGCACCTCACCGTCCACGAGGAGCTGCAGTTCGTACTCCCGGTCGCCGTAGTTCTCGGCGCTCAGGTTGGCGACGTGCCACCGTTCGCCGCCCGCGAGCCGCTTCGAGCGGTTCAACCGCGTCGTCTCGCCGTCGCGGACGCGGACGCCGAACGTCTGCTCGTCGGGGTAGTCGCTCTGGACCGCGATGCCGTACCGGACCGGCTCGTCGGCCCCGTCAGAGGTCGCTGTCGGTGTGCCGCCGATGAATCCACTGCAACCGGCTAGCAGCAGGAGTGCCGCCAGCAGGAGGGCTTCGAATCGCATATCGGAGTCTGTCGACGGCCCGGCATAAGTCTTGGAACCGCTCCACTACCGGCCTGTCGACGGTCCGGCGATGGTCGCCGAATCCGCTCGTAACCACCTCAGCTATCCATCAATGAGATATTCACCCGATATGTCGGGGTGATTGGGCTTTCTGGATATATATCTGATATATGGAAAATAGTGGCGCCCTTCGCCGGTAACTGCGTCATGCGGTCAGCAGGCTCACCAGTAGCCGCTGTTCGCCAGCCACTCGCCGCTGAAGCGCGTGCCGATACCGACCATCGCAACCACGCTGACGACGACGACGGCGACGGTGGCGATGGCGGCGACCGCTCGCGACCCTGCGAGCGGGCCGGTGACGAGCGAGAGCAGTGCGCCGATGACGGTCAGGCCGACTCCGAGGGCACAGAGGAAGCCGAGTGGTTGGGTCCAGTCCATACCCCTGGCTGACGCCGCTGGAGTATAAAACTCAAGACTCGTCGGCGTCACCGGTCGGTATGACCGTCGTCTGCGTACTGGCCGACCCGCCCCGCTCTGGTCTCGTCTTCCCCGACCTCGTCGACACGTCGCCCCTCTCCGAGGTCGACGTGGCCGAACTGTACGCGGCTGCCCTACGGGATGTCTGTACCGCCGTCGAGGGGAGCGGCGGCGACCTGCTGGTCAACTACCGCCCGGACGACGCCATCCCGGACGAGCACGTCCCGGCGGATGCCGACGCCGAGGGGGAGGTCCGGGACGCTCTCGAACCGGCGCTCGACGCACCGGGCGAGGCGCGGTTCGAGGTACAGGTCGGCGAGACGTTCGCCGGGCGCGCCGGGAACACCGTCACGCACCTGCTGGAGCAGGAGGAGGTCGCCTCGGCCGCGGTGACCGAGCCGGCGGCCGCCTTCTGCTCGCGGCAGGAGGTCGACGAGGCCGCGATGAAACTCCGGCGCACCCCCGTCGTCCTCGGCCCCTCGACCGGGGGCCGGGTGTACTTCGCCGGCTTCACCGATACCATCGACTTCGAGGGGGCGTACACGCCGCCCGCGCTCCGCACGCTGACGGACCGCGCGGGGGACGCCGGCCATGAGGTGGACTTCCTGAACTCGCTCCCGGTGCTGGAGACCGGCGCCGACCTCGCCGAGGCCCTGCTGCAGGTCGAGACGCGCCGGGCCGCGGGGCGCCCCGTCCCCACGCACGTCGCCGAGTGGCTCGACGACTCGGGGCTGACGGTGGTCGCGGACGGCGAGGGCGGGCTGGAACTGGCCGGCGAGTAGTCCCACGGGCGGGCGTCACCGACAGGTCTTAGCGACCCCCGGCGCTATATCGGCACGAGGTGGGGTGACCGAGTGGCCCAAGGTGGTTGCCTTGAGAGCAACTGGCGCTTCGCGCCTCATGGGTTCAAATCCCATCCCCACCGCATCCTGCGGACCGGTTCGCCACTGAACTCTCAGTACACTTCTCCGAGGAACTCCCGGATGGCGGCGTTCGCGGCCTCGGGGTTCTCCGTGTTCGAGGAGTGGCCGGCCTCCGGAATCGGTTCCAGTGACGCGTCCGGCAGGTGTTCGACCATGTCCTCGGCTTTTGCCATCTCCAGCGCGGTATCCTCCTCGCCGTGGATGGCCAGCACGGGCACCTCGATGTCGGCGAGTTCGTCGGTGAAATCCGGGCGTTCGAGCCACGAGGAGACCTCCTGGTAGACGGCTTCCCCGGGGTAGGTGAGCCATCGCTGGACCCAGCGGTCGACGAGGTCCGTCCGCTCCTGATTGGAGGTGGCGCCGAACAGGATGTGCCGGACCGTCTCCCCCATCGGTTCGGGCACCTCGCCCATCTCGCGGGCGGTGTCTATCATCTGCCCGTACTGTTCGATGTCGCTCTCCTCGTGGGGCTGTGCGATGGAGTCGACCATGACGATGCCGTCCAGCCGCTCGGGGTAGCGGTCGGCGACCCGGAGCGCGGTGAACCCGCCCATCGACATCCCCGCCAGCGTACACGAGTCGATGCCGCGGGCGTCGAGCAGGGCCTCGCAGTCGTCCGCGAGGTCGTACAGGTCGTACTCGGTGGCGTACTGCTCCGTCCGCGCCCGCAGGTCGTACGCGAGGACGTGGTAGTCGTCCGAGAGCGCATCGAGTTGCGGGTCGAACATCGTCCGGTCCATCAGCGTCCCGTGGGCGCACACAAGCGAGGGGTCCGAGGGGTCGCCGCGCTCGGTGACGAGCGTGTCGTGGCGGTGACGGTACATCCGGGTGGCCGGTGGTTCGTCGGTGGTCATGCCGGATGGCTCGGCCCCCGCTACCAAATATCGTGGTGCAACCGGGACGCCGATCTGTCCGCTGACTGGTACGCGTGAGACGCGCGCCTGACGGCCCATAAACCTCTTACGTGTCGTGCGAGAGGTAGTGAGCGATGAGCGACCTGCCCGACCTGGTCGGCGAGATGACGGACGGCGTGGAAGCCGTGTTGCTGTTCAGCCCGAGCGGGTCCTACTACGAGCGGGTCGTGGAGGCGGACCAGCCTGTCGTGGTGGTCTCCGGCGAGAACACGGTCGACGCGGAACACTACGTCGAGTTGCCGCTGGAGTTCTCGGACGTGGCCCAGCGTATCCGGTTCGGACTGGAGGGCGCCCTCGAGAACGGCGTCATCGAGGAGGGCGACGCCGTGCTGTGCGCGGCCAAAACCTTCGCCGAGGACATCGACAGCCTCGTCCGCGTGCGTGCGGGTGACTTCGTCCGCTCGGGCGTCTACGGGCTGTTCGCCGATTCGCGGGCCGAAGCCTCCGTCATCCGGGACGTGCTGGAGGTGGCCATCGAACTCGGCAAGAAGGGACAGAAAGGGAAGCCCGTCGGCGCGCTGTTCGTCGTCGGCGACGCGGGCAAGGTGATGAACAAGTCCCGGCCCCTCTCGTACAACCCGTTCGAGAAGAGCCACGTCCACGTCGGGGACCCCATCGTGAACGTGATGCTGAAGGAGTTCTCGCGGCTGGACGGGGCCTTCATCATCTCGGACTCGGGGAAGATCGTCTCGGCGTACCGCTACCTCGAACCGTCCGCGGAGGGCGTGGACATCCCCAAGGGGCTCGGGGCCCGCCACATGGCCGGCGGCGCCATCACGCGCGATACGAACGCCGTCGCCATCGTCCTCTCCGAGTCCGACGGGCTGGTGCGAGCGTTCTCGGGCGGGGAACTCGTCCTGGAGATCGACCCGGAGGACTACTGAGCCATGGTCGGACAGATCGCCGCGCTCCGCCGGCTCCTACGGCGCCTGCTCACGAGCGAGCTGGAGCTGTTCGTCGCCAGCCTCATCGTCGTCACCGCGCTCCTGCTCGGGCTGGCCGTCACCCGTCTCCTGAACAGCCTGCTCACGGATGCTGGCGTTCCGGAGGAGGTCGAGGGGACACTGTTCGATCGGACGGCCCGCCGGCTCGGCACCTCGACGGTGAATCTCGTCTCGCGGCTCTCCGGCCTGTTCATCGTCGCCGTCGGCACCGTCTTCGCACTCCGCGTGGCGGGCGTCGTGAACGCCGGGCTGCTCATCGAGCGGCTCGCGGACTTCCTCCCGAGCCTGTTCGTGGCGGCGCTGGTCGTCATCCTCGGGCTCGTTCTGGGTGACAAGGCCGAACTCGTCGTCGGCGAGCGGCTCCGCTCCGTGAAACTCCCCGAGGTGAACGCGCTCCCGCTCGTCGTCAAGTACAGCATCTTCTACGTCGCAGCACTCGTCGCGCTCGGCCAGCTGGGCGTCGCGACCGCCGCGTTGCTGGTGCTGCTCGCCGCCTACGCCTTCGGCGTGTTCTTCATCGGCGGGCTGGCGTTCAAGGATATGCTCTCCTCGGCGGCGGCCGGCTTCTACCTCGTCCTCAACGAGCCGTACACCATCGGCGACGAGGTCGTCATCGACGGGCAGCGCGGCATCGTCCAGGAGGTGGACGTGTTCGTCACGCGCATCGAGAGCGACGGCCGCGAGTTCATCCTGCCCAACCGGCAGGTGTTCAAGAACGGCATCGTCCGCGTCCGGGACTGACCCGGTGACCCCTCACTCCGACGCTGTTCCGTCCGCATCGACCCGCTCGGCGGGCACGCCGGCCCACGTCTCGCCGGCGGGAACGTCCTCGGCGACCAGCGAGTTGGCCGCGACCTGGGCGCCCTCGCCGATTTCGACGCCCGGGAGCACGGTGGCGCCCGCGCCGAGCATCGCGCGTTCGCGGAGCACGACCTCGCCGGTCCGGTACTCGTCCTGCAGGAACTCGTGACAGAGCAGGGTCGCGTCGTAGCCGACGATGACGTGGTCCTCGAGGGTGATGTGCTCCGGCCAGAACACGTCCGGCGTCGCTTCGAGCCCCCACGAGACGCCCGAACCGACGGTGACGCCGAGGCGCCGGAGCGCCCACGCCTTCACCGGGAGCGCGGGCGCCAGCCGCGCCACGAGGACGAGGAGGTAGTTGACGACGATGGTGGGGATGGATTTGGCCTCGCGCCAGTGCTGGAGCGAGTTCTTCGGCCCCGGTGTCGCGTGGCGTTCCAGTCGCTCGTGGCGGTGGCCGCGTCCGGGGTCGCCGTCCCCCGACCGCTCGCCGGCGTCGATGTCGCCGCCGTCCGACTCGGTGTCGTCGCTCACGTCCCGCCGTTGATGGGGTGGTGGCTTGTAGTTTGGCCGCCCCCTCTCACTCCAGGAAGCGACGCCAGTCGTCGCCCTCGGCGACCCGCCGCAGCGCCTCGGCGTGGTAATCCACCAGTTGCCGGAGTCGGTGCTCGGCGACTGGCTCGACGAGCGGTCCCAGCGGGCCGAAGGGTGGCTCGAACCGCACCTCGTCGACCATCACGGTCCCGTCGCCATCCCGCTCGAACGTGTGCTCGTGCGTGAGTGCGCTGAACACGCCCCTCACCTGTTCGTCGCGGAACGAGCGCGGGCGGTCCATCGCGACGACCTCGGCCGTGAGCTCGAAGGGAACGCCGAACTGCCGCTGGCGGAAGGTGACCCGGTCCCCGAGTTCGAGCAGGCCGGTCCCCTCGACGGCTTCCTCCTCGGGCATCGTGGCGACGTGCGCCTCGACGTGTCGCGCGAGGTCGAACACGCGCTCGCGCGGCGCGGCGATTCGGGTCCGGCGGTGGACGTGGCCCATCTCAGTCCTCCGCCGACGCGTCCCGGTCCTCGACCTGTGTCGCTTCGCCGGCCTCGAACGACCACGCGACGCTGTCGCGCTCCCGGACCCGGACGCCCTTCGCGGCGAGGTGGCGGGTTCGCTGGCGGGCGAACTCCTCCTCCTTCGTCCCCCGTGTCGCCAGCACGTACATCCGGGCCTTCCCGACCGGGCGCATCGTCCGCCCGGCGCGCTGGGCGCCCTGCCGTCGCGAGCCACCCAGACCCGAGGCGGCGATGGCCACCTCCGCGCCGGGCAGGTCGATGCCCTCGTCGCCGACGCGGCTCACGATGAGCGCGTCGCGTGGCCCCGTTCGGAACTCCTCGAACAGCTTGCGGCGGCGCGCGTGTGGCGTCTCGCCGCTCACGAACGGGATGTCGAGTTCGTCGGCCAGGCGGTTCCCCTGGTCGATGTACTCGACGAAGATGAGCGTCTTCTCGCCGACGTGGTCGCGGCGGATGGCCGCTATCTCGGCGGCCTTCGCCGGGTTGGTGGCGGCGACCATCCGGCGTTCGTGGCCGTGCTCGGCGGCGTACTCGTCCTCGTGGAGGTCGCTGGCCCACGGGACGAAGCGGATCTCCACCTCGGGCTCGGCGACGTAGCCGGCCTCGAACAGCGCCTCCCAGTTCGTCCCGACGGGCGGCCCGACGAGGGTGAATATCTCGTCCTCCTTCTCGTCCTCCCGGATGGGGCTCGCGCTGAGCCCGAGCCGGTGTTTGGTCTGCAACTGTGCGCTCCGCCGGGCGATGGGCGCCGGGATGTGATGCACCTCGTCGTAGACGATGAGGCCCCACTTGCGGTCGTCGAACAGGTGCCGGTGGCGGTCCATCCCGGCGGTCTGGTAGGTGGCGATGGTCACCGGCCGGACCTCCTTGCGGCCACCGTGGTACTCGCCGACCTGCTCCTCGGTGAGCGAGGTCTGGGTGAGCAACTCGTCGTGCCACTGGCTCGCGAGTTCGCGCGAGGGGACGAGGATGAGCGTCTCGCCCTCGATGGCCGCCATGATGCCCATCGCGGCGACGGTCTTCCCGGAGCCCGGTGGCCCGACGAGGACGCCCGAGCCCTTCGAGATGAACCGCTTGACCCAGTCGTTCTGGTAGTCGCGTAGCTGCAGGTGCAGGTCCATCGGCAACGTATCGCCCTCGTCGAGCGAGCGCTCGTCCAGCACCGGGTAGCCGGCCTCGTACAGCGCCCGCTTGACCTCGGCGGTGCGGTCCTCGGCGACCCACGCCTCCGTGTCGTCGATGCGCGCCCGGAGGACACCCTCTTCGAGGTGCTGTTCGGCGACGTTGCCGAGCAGGTCGGCGCTCGCCGCCGCGAGAACGACGTACCCCTCGTCGTGCGTGTAGAGCCGGAACTTGCGGGCGCGCTCCCACTGCCCCTCGGCCCACTCCTCCAGCGCCTCGTACTGGCCGCCGAGCGCCTGCCGCATCGAGCGCTGGAGCCCCTCGAACGTCTCCTGGGGCGCGCGCCAGATGTCGTCTTCGCGGACGACGTAGCGGTAGCCGCGCTCGCCGTTGACATCCTCCAGCCGCGCGAACGTCGAGAGCTGTGCGCGGGTGAACTGGCTCGGCTGGTCGATGATGACCTCGCGCCGGTTCGGGAAGACGACGGTCCGCTCGCGCCCCTGCGTCTCCTTCCAGTCGGTCGGGTAGAAGACGACCGGGTCGTTCTCGACGGACTGGCGCTCGACGCGGCCCTCCGCGACGAGTTCGGCCAGGGCGTCCTCGGCGGTCGCGTGCGAGCAGTCCAGCGCCGTCGCGACCTCCGTGGCCGTCACGACGGGCCGCTCGCGGTCCTCCAGCAGGTCGTAGAACGCGTCGATGGGGAAGTCGGCGTGGGGTTCCTCGGGGGACTCGTCCCCGTCGGGGTCGGAGTCGGCCTCCTCCTGCGAATCGGTCACTGGAGCATCGTAGGTGGTCGGTGCGCAAAAGCCCGACGTGTCGAGGGCGGCACTGGGAGTGACTGGTTCGGGTGGTCGTGCCGCCGCCGTTCAGGTATCGATGGCAGCAGAGGATTCTCGATATACGGCGAGATTTCGACGAGAATCTGGAAGAAAAATCGAGAAGAGCGTACCCCTCAGACTTACTCGCCGCGCAGCTCGTTCATGTGGTCGATACGCGACTGGACGAGGTCGGCCGTCCCGATGTCGTGGCGCACGCGCAGTCCTTCCTCGCCGGCCTCGGCGAGCGCGGCCTCGGCGAGTTCCTCGGCCGCGGCGATGGTGTCGGCGACGCCGACCACCGCGAACGACCGGGAGGTCGTCGTGAAGATGCCGTCGTCGCGGGCGTCGACGCTCGCGTAGAACAGCTGGGCTCCCACGTCAGCGGCGGACGCCTCGTCGATGCGGACCTCCGCCCCCGCTTCGGGGTCGGTGGGGTAGCCGTCGGGCACCGCGTACTTGCAGACGGTGGCCTGCGCGTCGAACGCGAGTTCCGGGAGCTCCGTCCCGGCGCGGGCGTCACGCAGGAGGTCCACGAAGTCCGTCTCCAGCACGGGCAGCGTGTTCATCGCCTCCGGGTCGCCGAAGCGGGCGTTGAACTCGACCACCTTCGGCCCCTCGGCGGTCAGCATGAACTGACCGTAGAGGATGCCCTTGTAGTCCGGCAGCGCCTCGACGACGGCCTCGATGACCTCGACGGCGGCGTCGTAGTCGGCGCCGGTCATGAATGGCAGTTCGAACGAGGCGTCCGTGTACGAGCCCATCCCGCCGGTGTTGGGCCCCTCGTCGCCCTCGTAGGCGCGCTTGTGGTCCTGCACCGCTGGGGAGGTGCGAACCGAGCCGTTGGCGACGAACGCCTGGACGGTGAACTCCTCGCCGACGAGGCGCTCCTCGACGACCCACTCGTCGTAGTCGCTCTCGCGGACGTAGTCGACGGCCTCGGACTGGGTGAGCTGGTCGCCCGTCACGCGGACGCCCTTGCCGCCCGTGAGTCCGCGGGGCTTGACCGCGACGTCGTGGTCCACCGAGGCAACGTAGTCGGCGGCTTCGTCGGCGTCCTCGAACGCTTCGAACGCCGGGCAGCCCGGGATGTCCTCATCGCGCATGAACTCGCGCTGGAAGCGCTTGTCCGTCTCGATGCGGGCTTCGTCGGCCTTCGGCGCGAACGCGTAGATGCCGGCCTCGTCCAGGGCGTCCGTGACGCCGGCCTGCAGTGGTGCCTCCGGCCCGACGACGGCCAGCGTCGCGCCGACGTCCTGCGCGACACCGACCACCGCGTCGGGGTCGGTCTCTGCCTCGACGAGGTGGTACTCCTCGGCCAGCGCGTCGATGCCCGGATTTCGATTCGACGCGCAGGCGTACAGCGTGGCGTCCTGGGCGCGGTCGACGGCCCGAGCGACGGCGTGCTCGCGCCCGCCGCCGCCGACCAGCAGGACCCGCTCGTGCTTGCTCGTGCTCATAGGCGAGTCGGGGTTCGGGTGCCCCCTAAGGGTTGCTTTCCGACCGTGGCGGCCGCGTCACCTGTCGTCGGACCGCGTCGCCCCGTCGGGGAGGCCGACCTGCAGGGTGAGGTCGTACGGATGCTCGCCGGCGACCCACTCGAAGACCAGTTCCCGGGCGCGCCGGTCGGTCCGGACGCCGTCGTGGTCGGTCTCCAGCGCGACGTTGGTCGCGCCCTCCAGCTCGGGACTCTCCGGACAGCCCCAGAACAGCGGGTCCTCGGTCCCGCGGAGCGTGTAGTAGTCCACGTCGCCCGGCGTCTCGTCGGCGTTCAGCCGCGCGAGCGGGTGGTCCTCGTCACGGTGGTAATCGTCCCGGAGGAACGGGCTCATCTTGTAGGTCCCATCGGACATCCCGGCCCGGTCGGCCCACCGGTTCAGTACGGAGCCATGGTTGGCGCCGGCGAGGCCGACCATGCTGTCGACGTGGTCGTGCTCGTCGTACTCCGAGAGCCACCACCGGACGCCGGTCACCCCGAGGCTGTGGGCTACCACCGACACCTCGTCGGCACCCGTCTCGTTGCGGACCTGGTCGACGAAGTCCGCCAGCGATGCCGCCATCTCGCGGTGGCTGGGGCTCCCGTCGCGGAAGGTCACGGCCCACAACTCGTCGCCGAGATAGCCGCGCTGCAGGAAGAACTCGGCGTGGGCCTCCCAGTCGCAGGCGTCGCGCTGGTTCCCGTGGACGAACACGACGGGCGTCCGTTCCGTCCCCGGTTCGGTGCCGTGGTGGGCGTGCCCACCCCAGCCGCCGTACAGTCCGCCGGTGTTCCAGGGGAGCCGCGTGGCGTTGCCCCGCTCGCGGTCGCACTCGACGTGACAGCCACCGTGCCGCCGTGCTCGCTTCAGTTCCCGCAGGTTCGCCCGCAGGTCGGCAGAGAACGGCCAGGTCTGTGAGCCGTTGGCAAGAGACACGTTCGCACGGCACGCCCGGGCCGTATATGTGTTTCGTTCACTCGGCGGCTGTCGGCCGCTGGCAACTGCTCGGCAGATGCCTTTTGCGCGTCCCCGCCGAACCCCCGTCCATGCCCACCGTCGACCGCAATCGTCTGGACGACGCCGCCTCCCCGTACCTCCAGCAGCACGCCGACAACCCCGTCAACTGGCAGCCCTGGGACGACGAGGCGCTCGCGGCCGCCCGCGAGCAGGACGTCCCCATCTTCCTCTCTATCGGCTACTCGGCCTGCCACTGGTGTCACGTGATGGAAGAGGAGAGCTTCGAGGACGAGGAGGTGGCCGAGGTTCTCAACGAGTCGTTCGTTCCCATCAAGGTCGACCGCGAGGAGCGCCCGGACATCGACTCGCTGTACATCACCGTCTGCCAGCTCGTCCGCGGGCAGGCGGGGTGGCCCCTCTCCGTGTTCCTCACGCCCGAGGGGAAGCCGTTCTACGTGGGAACCTACTTCCCGAAGGAACCGAAACGGGGCCAGCCCGGTTTCCTGCAGCTGCTGCGCGACGTCCGGGAGAACTGGTCGGACCCCGCGGAGCGCGAGGATATCGAGGACCGCGCCGAGCAGTGGGCTGCCGCTGCCCGCGGCGAACTGGAGGCGGTGCCCGACCAGCCCGCCGAGTCGCCGGACGCCGACTTCCTCGACGTGGCCGCGTCCGCGGCGCTCCGGTCGGCCGACCGCGAGCACGGCGGCTTCGGCCGGGGACAGAAGTTCCCCCAGCCCGGCCGCCTCCACGTCCTCCTGCGTGCCCACCAGCGCACGGGACGCGGACCCTACCGCGCGGTCGTCGAGGAGACGCTGGTCGCGATGGCGAACCGTGGCCTGTACGACCACCTCGGCGGCGGCTTCCACCGCTACTGTACGGACCGCTCGTGGACGGTTCCCCACTTCGAGAAGATGCTGTACGACAACGCCGAGATCCCCCGCGCGTTCCTCGCCGGCTACCAGGTCACGGGCGACGAGCGCTACGCCGAGGTCGTCCGGGAGACGTTCGACTTCCTCGACGCCGAGATGCGCCACCCCGAGGGCGGTTTCTACGCCACGCTCGACGCCCGGAGCCCGCCACTCGACCACCGTGAGGGCGGGGCCGGTGAGGTCGAGGAGGGCGCCTTCTACGCCTGGACACCCGACGAGATACGGAACGCCCTCGACGAGTACGGCGACCACGACGACCTCGACGCCGACCTCTGCTGTGACCGCTTCGGCGTGACCGAGCCCGGCAACTTCGAGGCTGGGCTATCGGTGTTGACGCTCGCCACGTCGGTCCCGGCCCTCGCCGACGAGCACGGTCTCGACGAGGCAGCGGCCCGCGAGCGTCTCGATGCGGCCACCGGGACGCTGCAGGCAGCTCGCTCCGACCGACCCCGGCCGCGACGCGACGAGAAGGTCCTCGCGGGCTGGAACGGCCTCGCTGTCGCCGCCCTCGCCGAGGGGGCGCTCGTCCTTGAGGACGACCGCTGGGCCGACCTCGCCACGGACGCGCTCGCGTTCGTGCACGAGCGACTGTGGGACCCCGAGGGCGTGCCGGCCGCCGGCGCCGACGCGGATGCCGACGACACGGTCGGTCGCCTCCAGCGGCGCTGGAAGGACGGCGACGCCGGCATCGACGGCTACCTCGAGGACTACGCCTTCCTCGGCCGCGGCGCGCTGGCGTGCTACGAGGCGACCGGCGATGTCGAGCACCTCGCGTTCGCACTCGACCTGGCACGGTGCATCGAGGACTCCTTCTGGGACGCGGAGCAGGGAACGCTCTACTTCACGCCCGCCGGCGGGGAGTCGCTGGTCGCGCGGCCGCAGGAGCTCGGTGACTCCTCGACACCGTCCAGCGCGGGCGTCGCCACCCGCCTGCTCGCCGCCCTCGACGGCTTCGTCGACCACGACCGATTCGGCGAGGTCGCTGCGAGCGTCGTCGGAACCCACGCCACTACCCTGGAGGAGAACCCGCTCAAGCACCCGACGCTGACGCTGGCGGCCGACGACGTGGCCGTCGGGCCGCTGGAACTCACCGTCGCTGGTGACCTGCCCGAGGCGTGGCGGACCACGCTCGCGACCACCTACCTGCCCGAGCGCCTGCTCGCCCGACGGCCCGCGGCGGACGGCGCGCTCGGCGACTGGCTCGACACCCTCGGCGTCGACGCGGCACCGCCCATCTGGGCCGGCCGCGAGGCCCGCGACGGCGAGCCGACGGTGTACGCCTGCCGGTCGCGGACCTGCTCGCCGCCGACCCACGACCTCGCGGAAGCCCTGGAGTGGGCAGCGGACCTCGGGCCTGGAAGCGAGGACTGAGCCGTCCCGCTGCGTTCTGCTGATGTCTCGATATTCGGACGGGAAAAAGAGAAATAGGCAAGTAATTAAAACTATTATCGGTTTACGAATATGGCTCGGCAGCTGTTGTGTCGTCGTCAGCTATCCCGGGAGCCGAGTTGCTCGGCGAGCGCGACGACGATGGGGACGGGCTCCTCCTCGACGAAGCGCGCGAGCTCCTCGCCGTCGCCGGCTTCGACCACGACGGTCGGGATGAGTTCGATGTCGTACGCCTCGACCTGCGGGCCGACCTTCGAGCCGTCCTCGGCCTTCTCGACGGGGTGGTGTTCGACGCGGTCGCCGGTGATGCCGGCGGCCTCCAGGGCGGCGCCGAAGTCCGGGAGCTGCTTGCGGCAGTCCTTGCACCAGTCGCCGCCCCACACCTTCACGACGGTATCGCCGGGGAGTGCCGCCAGCGTCTCCACGGCGTCGGCGTAGGACTCCTCGTCCCAGGCCGGATTCGGCCGCATCGTCTCCAGTCGGTCACCGGCGGGCTCCGTCGCCTCGTTGCGTTGGTCGACCATACACGGAGTGACGGCGCCGCGCGGGTTAAGCGCCGCGCTCCCGGGAGTCGCCGCCGACCGGCCGGCGTCAGAACTGCTCGCGGAGGTACGCGAGGAGCGTGTGGCGGTGACACCGCTTCCCGTCGCCCTCGAAGCAGACCAGCCAGACGTCCTCGCCGTCGTCGACACGGGCGGCGAGGTTGTCGAGGGCGTCGTGTGCCGTGTCGTCGGCGTCGAGGAACTCGCGGTAGCGCCGAGCGAAGTCGGTCTCCTCCCACGCAGCGTTGTGCGCCCCCTCGTCGCACATCCCCCGGCGCTTCAGCTCCTCGGTCCGGTCCTTGGCTTCCTCGAGGAGTGCCTCCGGGGGGCCGAGTGCCGGCCGGTTCTCGTCGGTCGCGGCCCGGAACCAGCCCGTCGGGCGACGGACGACCCCGACGAGCGTCGCATCCCCGGGCTCGACCAGGTCGTGCTGGAGCGCCGCGACGTATGTCTCGTCCAGGGTCCCGGTCATCGGTCGAGGGTCGACGCGCGCCGATGGTGAATCTGGCGACGGTTCAACCGCCCGAGGGGACGGGCCCACCCGAGTGTCTGGGGTTCCTACGCGATGTCCCGGGAGGTGTCGATGGCGACCTCCTCGGACAGCTCCAGCTTGATGATGTCGTTGAGCGCCCGCCCGCCGCGGAACTTGGGGACGGCGAGGCGGTTCTCGATGTTGTCGCCGCTCTCGATGGTCTTCAGGTCGAAGACGATATCCGACATGTGGAGTGTCGTATCGCGCAGGTCCGGGATGTAGTGGCCATCGAGACAGTGCAGGAGCGCCAGCGAGCCCGTGTTGTAGATGTGGTTCTGGAGCTCGTTCATGAAGTTCCGGAAGCGGGCGGGCTCCTGGCTCTCGAGGATGTTCAGCGGGTCGACGATGAGGTTCGACGATTCGGGGAGCGCCGAGACCAGTTTGGCCGCGTTGTCCAGCGGTGCCTCGCCGGCCACGTCGCGGACCGTCGGGCTCCCGGTCGCGGTGGGGGAGTTGGCGATGGAGTCCGTGACGGCGTCGCCGGTCCGGTCGAGGGAGATGTAGAGCGTCCCGCGTGTGGCCGTGAGTTCGTAGAGGAACAGTTCGGCCTGACTTGCGGGGTCGGCGGTGAGGGCGACGATGCTACCGGCAGGGATTCCTCCATCGAGCTTGCGGTCGAGCACCTCGATTCCTGTCCGTAGCCGGTCCGCCATTGAGGAGTGGTTACTATCTACTTCGGTTTAACAGTTCTGGCCTTTTCGGGGCGATATCTCGAACCGGGGACTGTCGAATTGTGGCGTCTGTGGGCGTCTATGGCCGATATCTGGTGGGCGCCCAGGACGGCGAACGGCGGAGCTACGCCCGGACATCAACGCGGCTTCAAATACGGTCCGTGGGGTCGGGAGATTCAAGGCGGCGGGGGGCGGCGGTTCCGGTAATGCGGCACGATCACCTCATCAGCGCCAGACAGCTGTCGCGGGGCGACGTGGAGGCGGTGCTGGACCGCGCCGCCGAGTTCGATGCCGGCGAGCGCGTCGCCCGGGACGACGACCTGCTCGGGCTGCTGTTCTTCGAGCCGTCCACGCGGACGAAGATGAGCTTCGACACCGCGATGAAACGCCTCGGCGGCGACACCGTCGACATGGGGACCGTCGAGTCCTCGTCGGTCAAGAAGGGCGAGTCGCTCGCCGACACCGTCCGCGTTGTGGCGGGCTACGCCGACGCGCTCGTCCTCCGGCATCCCAGCGAAGGTGCCGCCAAACTGGCCAGCGAGTTCGTCGACGTGCCGGTCATCAACGCGGGCGACGGTGCCGGCCAGCACCCGACCCAGACGCTGCTCGACCTGTACACCATCCGGGAGAACGCCGGCCTCGACGATATCACGGTCGGCATCATGGGCGACCTGAAGTACGGCCGGACGGTCCACTCGCTCGCGGGCGCGCTCACCGAGTTCGACGTCCGCCAGCACTTCATCAGCCCCGAGTCGCTCCGCCTCCCGAAGAACGTCCGCTACGACCTCCACGAGGCAGGCGCCGACGTGCGCGAGCACACGGAGCTGGGGGGAGTCCTCCCCGAACTCGACGTGCTGTACGTCACGCGCATCCAGCGCGAGCGCTTCCCCGACGAGAACGAGTACCGCCAGGTCGCCGGCGAGTACCGTATCGACGCCGAGACGCTCGACGCCGCCAGGGACGACCTGACCGTGATGCATCCGCTCCCCCGCGTCGACGAGATCGCCCCGGATGTCGACGAGACGGAGTACGCCACCTACTTCGACCAGGCACACAACGGCGTCCCCGTGCGGATGGCGCTACTGGACATGATGCTCCCCGGTGATGGGGGTGATGGGCGATGAGCGACTCGAACCAGGAGCTCCGCGTCTCGAAGATCAAGAACGGCACCGTCATCGACCACATCGCGGCCGGGCAGGCGCTCAACGTGCTGGCCATCCTCGGCATCGACGGCTCCGGCGGCGAGGAGATTTCGGTCGGGATGAACGTCCCCTCCGACCGTCTCGGGCGCAAGGACATCGTGAAGGTGGAGGGACGCGAGTTGAGCCCCGCGGAGGTCGACGTGCTCTCGCTCATCGCTCCGGCCGCGAGCATCAATATCGTCCGCGAGTACGACGTGGTCGAGAAGTCCCGTGTCACCCGGCCGGAGGTCGTGACGGGCATCCTCTCCTGTCCGAACGCGAACTGTATCAGCACGGAGGGCGAACCGGTCGAGTCCCGCTTCGACGTGCTCGACGACGCCGTCCGCTGTGGGTACTGTGACACCATCCTCCGCGAGGACCTCGCGGAACACATCGCGACCGACTGACTCCGCCTGCCCTCAGCCGTCGTCCTCGATGAGGTTCCGGCAGGCCTCCATGAACGCCAGCAGGTCCTGGCCGACCTCCGGCGTGAGACTGATCAGGATGCTCTCCGTATCCGATACCGGAAACTGGACGACGAACGCCGTCTCGTGGTAGTGGACGACCCCGCGACGCCCCCCGACGGGCCACTCCGCCACGTCGGGGGGCTGTTTCGGAGCGTCGAGCTGGAAGTGGTCGACGACCTCGCCGAAGGACTCACGTGTGTACTCGCGCTGGAGGTCGTCCCGGAGGTAGTAGATCTCCCAGTCCGCCTCCCGGACGATGACGACCGTCCGGAGCTCTCGTCCGATACGGTCCCGGAGGTACTCCACGATACGTCGTGCAGCGGCCTCGGTCATGACCCCGGCTCCACCTCGGTGCCTCCCTTCCGAGCCATATTTCCAATCTCTTGTGTGCGTATATAAATGTGGGGTCGTGGTCACGGCGTCACGGCCGCAAGCAGGCGTGTACCATCGGGTGTCGGCGGGGGCGGGGGCAGGGGAGCGGGGGCGGGGGCAGGGGAGCGGGGGCGGGGGCAGGGGAGCGGGGGCGGGGGCAGGGGAGCGGGGGCGGGGGCAGGGGAGCGGGGGCGGGGGCAGGGGAGCGGGGGCGGGGGCAGGGGAGCGGGGGCGGGGGCAGGGGAGCGGGGGCGGGGGCAGGGGAGCGGGGGCGGGGGCAGGGGAGCGGGGGCGTCCTCCGCGAGTCGGCGACCGTATGCTACTCGCCGGGGCCGTCGCCGTCGGCGGGTCCGATGGCGCGCCCGACCAGTTCGCCCAGTCGGGCGACCGCGTCGACGGCCGACGGTCCGAACACGTAGGTGATGGGCTCGACGCCGTACGCGCCGCGGTGGTAGACCACAGGCGGCACGTCCCCGTGCTCGGCGAACGGGGTCGTGAACCGGTCGCGAGCGTCCGCCTCCGCGTCCACCAGCAGCGGGTCGTACCCCGCCTCGCGTGCGGCCGCCAGCAGCCGGTCGTCGGTCGCCACGTTGAGCGCTCCCCGGACCGTCGGGTCGGCGGCCGTGGCGGCGAGCACCGCGTTCGCGACGTGTTCGCTCGCGCCGAACTCCGGGTTCGCAGGGACCGTCACGCGCCCTCGGACGGCGATGACCCGCCCCGGGACCGCCGCCACGTCCGTCGGGTCCGCGGGGGCGGGAAGTCCCATCCCGACGTTGGTCCCGACGCTCGGGATGAACCTCGCCGCGCCCTCGATGTCCTGCAACCGGCGGGTCGCCTTCCGGACGTTCGCCAGGACGCGACGCTCCTCGGAGAGGGCCTCGTCGGCGCCGCGGACGCAGAGGTCACAGCCCAGTCCCTCCAGCGCCGGCATCTCCGCCTCGTGAACGGCACAGATCGGTCCTCGGTCCTCGAACGCGCGCACCAGTTCCATCGTCTCCGCGAGCGCCTCGTACCCGTCCATCGAGCCGTCAGCGAAGCCGGCGCCGATGTGCTCGACGGTCCGCTGGAACCGCTCGTTCTCGACGAAGCGTTCCTCCACGGCCGGGTCGCCCGAGAGGTAGTTGCTGACGGCGGCCTGGGTCACGCCGAGCCGGTCGGCGATGTCGGCCTGCGTGAGGCCGCGGTCCGAGAGGTCACGGGCGAGTTCCACCCGTAGCGTCGGGAGGAGGCGCTCGACGACTATCTCCTCGGGCAGCACCAGCGACATGGCCGACACGTCGACCCCACCCCGCTTCAACGCACGGGTCGACGCCGGGGCCCCCGACGACGGCGGGTACCGCGCCCACCGCCGGCTTTACAATAACTCGATAATACAAGCTAGTTGTACCATGTCGAACCGCACCCAGCTCCAGCGGGCTCGTGCCGGGGAGGTCACGCCGGCGATGGAGCGCGTTGCAGCGCGCGAGAATCGAGACGCCGAGTTCGTCCGCGAGCAGGTCGCCGAGGGGCAGGCCGTCGTCCCCAGCAACCACGCCCACGAGTCTCTGGACCCGATGGGCATCGGCCGCGAGTTCGCGACGAAGGTCAACGCCAACATCGGGAACAGCGAGACGACCAGCGACCCCGAGACGGAGCTGGAGAAGCTTCACACCGCGGTCCATTACGGTGCGGACACGGTGATGGACCTCTCGACCGGCGAGAACCTCGACGCCATCCGGGCGGCCAACGTCGAGCACTCGCCCGTCCCGGTGGGGACGGTGCCCATCTACGAGGCGCTCAAGCGGGCCGGCAGCCCCGAGGACATCACGCCCGACCTGCTCCTCGAGGTCATCGAGAAGCAGGCCCGCCAGGGTGTCGACTACATGACCATCCACGCCGGCGTGCTGCTGGAGCATCTCCCTCTGACCGACGGCCGGACGACGGGTATCGTCTCCCGTGGCGGGTCCATCCTCGCGAAGTGGATGGAGGCCCACGGCGAGCAGAACCCGCTGTTCACGGCGTTCGAGGATATCTGCGAGGTGTTCGTCGAGCACGACGTGACGGTCTCGCTGGGCGACGGACTCCGCCCGGGGAGCCTGGCGGACGCCTCCGACGCCGCCCAGTTCGCCGAACTCGAGACTCTCGGCGAGCTGACCCGGACCGCGTGGAGCCACGGGGTGCAGGTGATGGTCGAGGGGCCGGGCCACGTCCCGCTCGACGAGGTGGCCGACAACGTCGAACGCCAGCAGGAGGTCTGTGACGGGGCGCCGTTCTACGTGCTCGGGCCGCTGGTGACCGACGTGGCGCCGGGCTACGACCACATCACCAGTGCCATCGGTGCGACGGAGGCCGCTCGTGCAGGCGCCGCGATGCTCTGCTACGTCACGCCCAAAGAGCATCTCGGGCTGCCCGAGCGCGAGGATGTCCGTGACGGGCTGGCGGCCTACCGTATCGCCGCCCACGCAGCCGACGTTGCGAACGGCCGGCCCGGTGCCCGCGACTGGGACGACGCCCTCTCCGAGGCCCGGTACGCGTTCGACTGGCGCCGGCAGTTCGAGCTGGCACTGGACCCCGAGCGTGCCCGGGCGTTCCACGACCAGTCGCTCCCGGGTGACAACTACAAGGAGGCGCGCTTCTGCTCGATGTGCGGTGCGGAGTTCTGTTCGATGCGCATCGACCAGGACGCCCGTGACACCGACGGCGCCGACGAACTGGACGCCATCGGTCAGGAGACCGACCTCGAGACGTCGGCGGCGGCCGCCGTGAACCTGCCCCCGACCGGGAGCCACGACACCAGCCAGGTTCCGGAGTGGCCACGGGGCGACGAGCGCGAGGGCACAGCCGACGATTGAGGCGTCCTGCTCACGGAAATCACCGGGGTCGTCCTGAACGGCCGCGTTTATGTCGCCGGGTCCCGGACGGCCGCACATGCAACGCCCACAGGTCGGCGAACTGTCGCCACCGGACCGCCTGCTGATGGGTCCCGGCCCGAGTGAGGTCCATCCGCGCACCCTCCGCGCGATGGCGGCCCCGCCCGTCGGCCACCTCGACCCCGCGTTCCTCGACGTGATGGACGAGACCCAGGAGCTGCTGCGCTACGTCCTCCAGACCGACAACAAGTGGACCATCCCGGTTTCGGGCACCGGGAGCGCGGCGATGGAGGCCGCCATCGGCAACCTCACGCGCCCCGGTGACACCGTTCTCGTGCCCTCGAACGGCTACTTCGGTGGCCGGATGGCCGCGATGGTCCGGCGTGCCGGTGGCGACCCCGTGCGGGTCGACGCGCCCTGGGGCGAACCGCTCGACCCCGACGACGTGCAGGCGGCCTTCGCCGAGCACGACCCGGACCTGTTCGGGTTCGTCCACGCCGAGACCTCGACGGGCGTCCGCCAGCCCGACGTGCCCGCACTCACCGACATCGCCCACGACAACGACGCGCTCGTCGTCGCGGACGTGGTCACCTCGCTGGGCGGCGTGGAGTTCCGGATGGACGACTGGGGTGTCGACGCCGCGTACTCGGCCGGGCAGAAGTGCCTCTCCTGTCCGCCGGGTGCGTCGCCGCTCTCGCTCAACCACGCGGCGATGGAACGGGTGCAGTCCCGCGAGGAGCGCCCGCGCTCGTGGTATCTCGACCTCACGCTGCTGGACGACTACTGGGGTGAGGAGCGGGCCTACCACCACACTGCGCCCGTCTCCAACGTGTACGCGCTGCGCGAATCGCTCCGACTCGTCGCCGAGGAGGGCCTCGAAGACCGGTGGGCCCGCCACGAGCGCGTCGCTGGCGCGCTCCGCGAGGGCCTGGCCGCGATGGGGCTCGCCCCCGTCGCCGAGCCGGACTGGTGGCTCCCCTCGCTCAACACCGCCCGCCTCCCCGAGGCCGCCCACGTCGAACCGGGCGATGTCATCGACCGGATGCTGGAGGAGCACGGAATCGAGATTGCCGGCGGCCTCGGCGACCTCGCGGGCGAGGTGCTGCGTGTGGGCTGTATGGGCCACGGCGCCACGCCGGACAACGTGACCGCACTCGTGGCCGCGCTGGGCGACTCGCTGCTCGCGCTGGGCGTCGACGTCGACGCCGACGCCGGACTCGCGACCGTCCGCGAGTCGCTGCGGAGCAACTAGCGTCCCCGAGCGTGACCGATGTTCTCTCCCGCCCATCACTCTCCGTCAGTCGAACGGGCGCGCGCTGGCGGCTGTGCCGGAGGCCAGCCGCCGCACACCGTGCGAGGTCCTCGCGAGTGTAAGCGAGCGAGGGCTCGGCAGAGCTTGCTCTGCCGGTGGCTGAGCACCGCAGCGACGGGAGCGAAGCGACCGGAGCGAGGAGTGCAGGCGGTTGGGGAGGCGTGAGGCTCGTACGACCCGACTGACGAATCTGCGGTCCCTGGCGGACTCGAAGGGCGAGCACTCTCCGGGAGCCCGGCCGACGTAAGCACCACAGCGGACGAGCGAAGCCAGTGAGCGAGGAGCGTGGTTCGAGAGAGCAAAGCTCTCTCGTCATCCCGGAAACCTTCGATTTCCGGAGACAGTGAGGCCCGGCCCCGCAGCGTGCGAGGGCTTCGGAGCTATTCCCGCCGTCGTGCTGAACCGAGCCGACGATAATCATTGTACCACGAAATTCCACTTCCAGTGGGAGTAACTGAGGATATATGCGCTGGATAAATGGTGAAGTACCGGGGTCTGGAAAGTGTGCTGCCACCTCTCCTCCTCCTCCCTGCAGCCCGCAACCCTCAAGACGCTGGACCCCTCGAACCGCAGATATGAGGTACGTCGATTTTCTACTCATCCCGCGGGGTCGATATCTCCACCCGGCCGTCGCGGCCGTCGCCGACGACCCCGACGTGCACCGGGAGGCCATCCACCACTTCAACGTCCTCGAAGACGGCTCCGCGGTCGTGCTGCTGGAGTTCTCCGGCGACGCCGACCGGCTGGAGGAGCTCGTCGGCGACGACCCGGACATCATCTCGTACGACCTCTCGGTCTCGGAGACGGGCATCTTCTCGTACTCGCGCATCACCGCCGATGAGGAGCTCCAGCAGCTGTACAGCGTGCCCCAGCGTCGCGAGCTGGTGCTGGACACGCCGATGCGCTACACCGACCGCGGGGCGCTGGAGGTCCGGGCCATCGGCAACCAGCGTGCCATCCGCGAGGCCATCAAGGACGTGCCCGACGGGCTGGGGCTGAAGTTCCTCTCGACCGGCGAGTACGACCCCGAACAGTCCGAGTCCGGCGACCAGCTCACCGAGCGCCAGCGGGAGATCCTCCGGACCGCGGTCGAGATGGGCTACTACGAGGAGCCCCGGCAGACCAACTACCAGGAACTCGCCGACGAACTGGACCTCTCCTCGGGGACGGTCGGCGAGCACCTCCGGAAGATCGAGTCGACGGTGCTGAAGCGGCTCGTGCCGTAGAACGGGCTGGTTCTGTGACTGTAGGGCGTGTAGTTACAATTGGGTTCCACCACCAATCCATTCGAAATGAATCCGGGCAGCCGGTCTGTGCTGGTGCATACTCGCGAGCGAAGCGAGCGAGTTCCTCCTGCCCGAGACGAGGGTCCTGGCGGCAGGAGGCCGTCGGGCCCGAGTCGAGGGCAGGCATTTTTTCTGAATGTTTTTTGCGGCGAGTGGTACCCGCAGCCCGGCGGCCATGGGCCGCCGGGCAAGCGGTACCCGAGCCGTCAAAAAAGCTCGACTATGCACGCTGACGTTGCCGAGCTCACCACCGAAACGCCCGCTCAGTCCTCGTAGATGCTGTCGATGTACTCCTGGAAGCCGTCGCGGATGGCGCGGCGTTTCTTCTTCATCGACGGCGTGAGGTAGTCGTTCTCGGCGGTCCACTCGACCGGGACGAGTTCGAACTGCTTGATGCGGGAGTGCTTCGGGAACTCGGCGTTGACGCGGTCGACCTCCTCCTCGATGTACTCGCGGACGCGGTCGTCCTCGCAGATGCCCTCGCTGTCGTCGGGGAGGTCGATACCCTGCTTGTCGGCCCAGCGGCGCACCTGTTCGAAGTTCGGGACGATGATGGCGCCGATGAACTTCTCGTCGTCGCCGGTCACCATCACCTGCTCGACGCGCTCGGAGGTGGAGAACTCGTCCTCGATGGGCTGTGGAGCGACGTTCTTCCCGGTGTCCAGCACGACCAGCGTCTTCAGCCGGTCCGTGTAGACGAGGTAGCCGTCCTCGTCGATCGTGATGATGTCGCCGGTCCGGAACCACGGGTCGCCGCCGTCCTCGGCCTCGGTGAACGCGTCCTCGGTCGCCTCGGGCTTGTTCCAGTAGCCCTGCGTGACGTTCGGCCCGCGGACGAGCAGTTCGCCCACCTGCCCGTCGGCGTTCTCGCGGCGCTCCTGGCTGACGACCGACTCGTCGACCGTCACCTCACAATCCACGACCGGCGGGCCCAGTGTGCCGTGCTTGGGCGCCTCGGCCGGGTTCGTAGAGACGACGGGCGAGGTCTCGGTCAGCCCGTACCCCTCGTTGATGGGGATGTCCATCCCGTCGAACATCTGGGCGAGTTCCTTCGAGAGCGAGCCGCCACCGGAGATGAACGAGTCGATGCGCCCGCCCACGCCCTCGCGGACGTCGCTGTACACCAGTTTGTCGGCGATGGCGTGCTTGACGCGCAGGCCGAGGTCCGGTTCCTCGTCGGGGTCGCGCTTGATACGGCCGTAGTCGCGGGCCACGTCGAGCGACCACTGGAAGATGCGTTCTTTCACGTCGGACCCGGAGGCCTGCTCGCGCATCTGGTCGAAGATGCGCTCGTAGACGCGCGGGACGCTGGTCGCGCCCGAGGGCTGGACCTTCTCCAGGTCGTCGCCCACCGTGTCCGGCGACTCGGCGTACGCGACGGTGCCGCCGGTCGCGAACATCGAGAAGTGCCCGGCCAGCCGCTCGAAGACGTGCGCCAGCGGCAGGAAGGAGAGCGTGCGGGTGTTCCTGTCGATGACCGGCGTGTCCTCGTCCTTGTCGGGCCGGGGGCCGAAGCGCTTGCGGACCTGGTTGACGTTCGCGCGGAAGTTCCCGTGGGTCAACATCACGCCCTTCGGGTCGCCGGTCGTCCCGGAGGTGTAGACCAGCGAGGCGAGGTCGTCGAGTTCGCAGGCGTCGAGACGCGCCTCGAACGCGTCCTCGTCGAAGGCGGACTGCCCGCGCTCGTACACGTCCGCGAGCGAGTACACGTCGAGGTCCGTCTCCGGCGCCTCGAACTCGTCCATCACGACGGCGAACTCGACATCCAGTTCGTCCTCCACCTCGACGACCCGGCTCAGCAGTTCCGCGTTCTCGCAGACGACCCCCGTCGCACCGGGGTCGCCCAGCAGGTACTGCACCCGCGGCGGCTCGGACTCCGTGTAGACCGTCGTGACGGTCGCGCCGGCCGACAGCAGTGCGAAGTCACACTGGGCCCACTCCATCCGCGTGTTGGCGAACATCCCGACGCGGTCGCCGTGCTCGACGCCGATGTCGACGAAGCCGGCCGAGAGGTTCTGGACCACGTCCAGCATATCCGCGTACGTGAGCGAGGCGAACTCGCCGTCGAGCGCCTCCGGGTAGGCGACACCGGCCATCGTGCGGTCGTAGACCCCGCCCTTGTACCACTGTGCGTCCCGGCGGCCGTTCCGGCGGGCGCTGGCGACGAAGAGCTCGCCCAGCGTGTCGTCGCCGATGACCTCGTCGTCGTACTCCCGTTCTGCGCGGAGCCAGTCCGGCTCCCCCCGTCCGTATCCGATGGTCCCATCCAGGTCCTGCATCTATACGCCCGGCTTGTCGACCGTGGCACCCTATGTCCTTCGGTTCGCACATCGCGCTTCGGCGCGAGCGCGGCCGCTACCCGCCACAATCCGGGGATAACCGGGTCACTCATTGGGGCGGGCTCGTGCCGACACACCCACTGCCGTCGCTGGTCGACGACACGGGCGAGAAGTCCGCGCTCGGGAGAGCGCGTGGCTCTAGAAGTAGCCTTCGTCTTCCATCCCGTCGACGAGGGCGTCGACCAGCTCGTCGACGCTATCGTAGGGATAGTCGGCCTGCCCGGAGGCCTCCTGGTTGAGCTCCATCGCGGTGATGGTCTCGTCGCCGATCTCGAACGTCGTGCCGGGGCCGTTCGGCAGGGCCGGCACGAGGTCCATCGGGCTGTTGACGGGGTAATCCGCACCCTCGAACGCTTCACGGAACTGCTGTCGTACGTTCTCCTTGTCCGCCATAGCAACCTGCATCTCGTCGCCCTCGGGTGTATCATTACTGCCTGTCAACTGCGGGTTTTTTAGTCCGAGTCCGGTCGCCATCGGTGAGAAACGGTCGCGGGCCCGCCCCCGAAGCCACGCCCGGGCCACGTCACCGTACGAGTCGACCCGCTCGGCGAGCCGCCGCTCGGGGAGCTCCCCTTTCCGGACGACGCTGTCCGCCGCCTCGACCTCCTGCTTCACCACCCGCCGCATCGCTCTCCGTACGTCGTCGTTCATACCTGTTCCAGGCGAGCCATCCACTCGACCCTGTGCCCGCAGTTCTGCGGTTCGTTTTGATTCGAGGCCCCCTTCCCGGCCCGGGGCGAGTCGGGTCCCCGACCCGACACGCCTATCCGAGCGACCGCCACAGTCCGGGCATGGAGCAGAAACGCGCCCTGACCAGCGTGGACTGTGCGGCGCTGGTCCGCGAACTCCGGAGCTACCGGGGGGCCAAGCTGGACAAGGCCTACCTGTACGAGGACGACCTCGTCCGGCTGAAGCTGCGGGACTTCGACGCCGGCCGCCTCGAACTACTGGCGGAGGTACGCGACCCGAAACGGGTCCATCTCGTCGACCCCGAACGCGTTCCGGACGCGCCGGGGCGGCCACCGAACTTCGCGATGATGCTGCGCAACCGTCTGTCGGGTGCCGACCTCGTCGACGTACGCCAGTTCGAGTTCGACCGCATCATCAGCGTGGAGTTCGAGCGCGACGACGAGAACACGACGCTGGTCTTCGAGCTGTTCGGTGACGGCAACGTCGCGGTGCTGGACCCCGAGCGCGAGGTCGTCTCCTCGCTCGACACCGTCCGGTTGAAGTCCCGGACCGTCGCTCCGGGCTCGACCTACGACTTCCCCGACTCCCGGTTCGACCCCCTCGAAGCCGACCAGGAGGCGTTCGCCCGACGGATGGACCAGTCGGACTCGGACATCGTCCGCACCGTCGCGACGCAGCTCAACTTCGGGGGCCTCTGGGCCGAGGAGCTCTGCCGGCGCGCCGGCGTCGAGATGGTCAAGGACATCGCGGCCGCCGAGCGCGAGGAGTACGACGCCCTCTACGACGCCTGGGACCGCCTCCGGGCCCGCATCAAGGAGGGCGACCTCGACCCGCGCGTGTACACGGAAGCGGTCGAGGACGCGGCCGAGGGTGGGAAAGCGGAGGAAGAACCGCCCCGCCGCGTCGTGGACGTGACGCCCGTCCCGATGGAGGAACACGAGGCCGAGGGGCTCCACGCCGAGGCGTTCGACGACTTCAACGAGGCGCTGGCGGACTACTTCCACCGACTGGAACACGAATCGGTCGGCGCGGGAGAGGGTGGCGGTGGTGGCGGACGTGACCGCCCGGACTTCGAGTCGGAGATCGCCAAACACGAGCGCATCATCGAGCAGCAGGAGAACGCCATCGAGGAGTTCGAGGAGCAGGCCCAGCAGGAGCGCGAGAAGGCCGAACTGCTGTACGCCAACTACGACCTCGTCGACGACGTGCTCTCGACCGTGCGCGCGGCCCGCGAGGAGGACCGCGCCTGGGACGCTATCGAGGAGCGGTTCGCCGAGGGCGCCGAGCAGGGCATTCCGGCCGCGGAGGCCGTCGTGGGCGTGGACGGAGCCGAGGGGACCGTTACGCTCGCGCTGGACGACCACGAGGTGACCGTCGAGGTCGCGGACGGCGTCGAGAAGAACGCCGACCGGCTCTATACCGAGGCCAAGCGCATCGCCGACAAGAAGGAGGGCGCACAGGCCGCCATCGAGGACACCCGCGAGGACCTCGAGGCGGTGAAGCGGCGCCGCGAGGAGTGGCAGGCCCGCGACGAGGAGGAGGAGGTCGACGACCAGGAGGGGGACGGGGACGACGAGGTGAGCGACGCGGAGTGGCTCCAGCGGAGCTCCATCCCCATCCGGAGCGACGAGCAGTGGTACGAGCGGTTCCGCTGGTTCCACACCTCCGACGGCTTCCTCGTCATCGGTGGGCGCAACGCCGACCAGAACGAGGAACTCGTCAAGAAGTACATGGACCGCGGAGACCTGTTCTTCCACACGCAGGCCCACGGCGGCCCAGTCACGATTCTGAAGGCGACCGGCCCGAGCGAGGCCGCGACGGACATCGACATCCCACAGCGATCGAAGGAGGAGGCCGCACAGTTCGCCGTCGCCTACTCCTCGGTCTGGAAGGACGGCCGCTTCGCGGGGGACGCCTACATGGTCGACCCCGACCAGGTGTCGAAGACGCCCGAATCCGGCGAGTACCTGGAGAAGGGCGGCTTCGCCGTCCGTGGCGACCGCACCTACTTCGAGGATGTCGAGGCGGAGGTCGCCGTCGGCATCCAGGTCGAACCCGAATCGAGGGTCGTCGGCGGCCCGCCCGCCCCCATCGAGGAGCGGACCGTGACCAGCGTTCGCCTCGAACCCGGGCAGTACGCCCAAAACGATATCGCGAAGATGGTCTACCGGAAGTTCCGCGAGCGCTTCGCCGACCAGTCGTTCGTCCGGAAGGTCGCCAGCGCCGACCGCGTCCAGGAGTTCTGTCCGCCCGGCGGCTCCACGGTAGTCGACGAGTAGGGCGTTCTCCCCGACGAAACGGTCACTTCCGTCAGTATCGAGGCGCCCGACTACGTATCGTCGCCCGGTATAAGTTTATATCCCAGAAGAGTGTAGAAACTTCCAGCCGTAGCGCGCGCGAAAGGTTAAGATTCGCGTGGCCAGCACGGACGGTGAGACACAATGTTCGAGGAATCCATCAACTATCCGCGAGAGGGAGGGGACAGCTGGAAGACTATCGCCATCGGTGGGGTTCTGGGAATCCTGTCGTTCCTGGTCGTTCCCGTGTTCCTGGTGCTGGGCTACGGGGCACGTGTCCTCCGGGACGCGGCGGACGACCCCGGGACCGAGAGCGCCCCCGTCTTCGACGACTGGGGCGAGCTGCTCGTGGATGGCCTGAAGCTGTTCGTGGTCTCGTTGGCCTATCTCCTCGTGCCCCTGGTCATCTTCGGCGTCACCACCGGTGGGCTGGTCGTCGCGATCCTCACCGGGAGTCAGAGCCTGACCGCCGGGGCTATCCTCGGTGCCCTCGGCGGGTTCGTCGTCGCCGGCCTCCTGACCCTGCTCATCTACTACTTCCTGCCGGCGGCACTGACGTTCGTGGCGATGTCGGGGAGCGTGGCCGACGGGTTCGCAATCGGGCGTATCCGCGCGCTCGTGACGACCCGCGAGTACGCCGTCCGCTGGCTCGTCGCGCTGGGCGTCCTCGTCGTCGTCGGCGCCATCACCAGCGTCCTCAGTGCAACCGGCATCGGCGCGCTGGTCGTCCCGTTCGTCTCGTTCTACGGGATGGTCTCGGCGTACTACCTGTACGGTGGAGCGGTCGGCGTCGTCGAGCCGGGGGCCGACGAGGCGGATCCGGACCCCACTGCCGGACAGGCCATCTGAGCGTTCGGACGGGGGTGCCTCCATCCGGCAGCAATTACCTTCTCAGATCCCCAATCAGGGAAATAATGTTCTCAATAAGCACAATATCGGGGTTCTTGGATTATTATTCTCTGCTCTCGGAGTCAGTCCGCCGTCGCTGCCGGCACCACCTCGTCCACGAGCCGCTCGATGTGGGTCACGTACGTGTCGACGAACCGCGCCGCCGCGGGCTCGTCGAACTGCTCCAGCAGGTACCGGCAGAACAGGTGGAGTTCACCGTCGAACGTTCCCACCGCGACGCCGACGGGAATCTGCCGCCAGGTCGGCGGCGAGAACCAGACCTCGCTCTCGGTTCCTTCGCCCAGTGACGGGGAGACGGGGACGTTTCCGAGGTTGGTCAGGACGGCCGTATCCAGCAGTCGTGCACCACCGTCGCGGAGGAGGTCGGGGAGGTGGTGCTTCAGGGCGACAGGCAGACCGTCGGGGAGCAGCGCCAGCACCTCGTAGGTCCGTTCGGGAAGGTCGCGCTCCTTGATACGGGTCGTCTGCCGGGCCACCCTGGCCAGCGCGGTGCCGGGGTTCCGTCTGTGGGCCCGGTTCGTCCGCACCCGCTCGAACAGCGTGTACATCGCCATCACCTGGTAGAACCAGTCGTCGGGCCTGACGTTGACCGGCATCATGACGCCGAGCCAGCCGGTCGGTGTCCCGTGTGCGTCGTTCCACGCCTCGATGGCGAGGTGGAGGGCGGTCAGGAGAACGTCGTTGACCGAGACGCCCGGTGGGCGGGTGGCGATGAGCCGACCCGTCAGGTCGGCGTCGAGCACGCGGCGCTCGTAGCCCCAGCCGGCCCGGTCCGAGCCGCCGTCGCTCGCGATGTCGGTCGGGCTCAGGACGCCATCGCGGAGCCGTCGCCCCACCGTCTCGGCCGCTTCGCAGGCGTCCCCCACCGTCGTGGGGCGGAGATTCTCTAGCAACGAGCGGGACTCGTGCAGGCCGACCGTGTCCCCGACCGGCTCCTCGCCCCGGTAGGCCGTCCAGGTGGCGTGACTGAACCGGAGTACACCCACGCCGTCGGCGACCACGTGGCTGGTCGACTGGAGGATACGGTCCCCACCGTCGACCCCGCCACCGCGGTAGACGACCATCCCGAAGGGCGGTTCCTGGGTCAGGTCGAACTGGTGGCCGTAGAGGCGGTTCCGGACCGTCCGGAGGTCGTACTCCTCGCTGTCGACCTCGTAGATGGGGACCCGGCCCGGCTCGGTCGGAATCTCCCACCAGTACCGGCTGTCGGTGGGGCGCGACGGGCGGCGTCGGGCCCGCGACATAGGGTGGAGTTCCATCGCGGTGCTGGTGGCCGCCCGCAGTTCGTCGATGTCGACCGTGGCCGAGGACGCGATTTCGCCCTGCATGTTGAGCGGCTGGAACCGCCGCTCGAGGTGGTGTGTCATCTCCTCGATGAGGGTGAACGGCAGGGTCTCGCGCATCGTCGTGTCCGACTGCGGCCAGCCGGCTGATAAAGGCTGGCGCCGCCCCGGCGGGCGGGAACGGCAGGGTCTTTGCGCCCGGCCCGCCGAGTCCGGATATGCGAATCCAGGACCGCCACGCTGTCGGCGAGGGGCGAGAGAAGATAGAGGTGGTCCCCGAGAGTCTGGACGACCTGTGGCACCTGACCTACATCATCGAACCCGGTGACGAGGTCGGCGGTGACACGACCCGCCGCATCCAGCGCAACGACGACCAGATGCGCGACACCGGTGGCGAGCGCGAGCACATGTACGTCACCATCGAGGTCGAGACCACGGAGTTCGCGAAGTTCGCCAACCGGCTCCGCATCGGGGGCGAGATCGTCGACTGCTCGCGCGAGGACCAGCTCGGGCTCCACCACACCCTCAACGTCGAGGAGCGCACGGAGATCGAGATCACCAAGTGGTGGAAGACAGACCAGCTCGAACGCCTCCAGGAGGCCGTCGAGGCCGCCGAGAACCCCGACGTCGCCATCGCTACCGTCGAGGAGGGCGAGGCCTACGTCCACACCGTCGCCCAGTACGGCGTCGAGGAGCGCGCCGCCATCACCGCCACCACGGGCAAGGGCGAGTACGCCCAGCCCCGGACCCAGCTGTTCGCCGAGCTGACCGACGTGCTCGCGCGGATGGACGTCGACGCCATCATCCTCGCTGGCCCCGGCTTCACCAAACAGGACGCACTGGAGTACATCGAGGAGGAGGCGCCGGATGTCGCGAAGCTCATCACGACCGTCGACACCGCCGGCGTCGGGGACCGCGGCGTCCACGAGGTGCTCAAGCGCGGTGCCGTCGACGAGGTGCAGGCCGAGACGCGCATCGCGGAGGAGGCCGAGTACATCGACGAGCTGATGGAGCGCATCGCGCAGGGCCACGAGGCCGCGTACGGCATCGAGGGCGTGATGGAGGCCGCCGAGTTCGGTGCCATCGACGAGCTGCTCATCCTCGACGAGCGCCTGCGCGCCGAACGTGCCGGCGAGGGCGACTGGGATGTGAACGCCAACGACCTCGTCGAGACGGTCGAGCAGAAGGGCGGCCAGGTGACGGTGTTCTCCAACGAGTTCGACCCTGGCCAGCAGCTGAAGAACCTCGGCGGTGTGGCGGCGCTGTTGCGCTACCGCATCGACTGAGACTCAGTCCCTGTCAGCGTCGGTCTCTGAACGTGCGAGCAGCCCGCGCACGGAGCCGTCGTCGTAGGCGAGGCGTGCGCCGAACCAGAGCGCCCCCAGTCCGATACCGACCCCGAGCAGGAACGGGAGGGGCTCCGGCAACCACTCGGCCGCCCGTTTCGCCAGCCCATCCGCGACGGCGGCGCCGACAAGCCAGACCACGAGGAACGTGGCGTGCTGGACGAGCGTCCCGGACCGATGGGCCTGCTGGAGTCCCAGCAGGATGAACCCCACGAGCAGGAGCGTCCCGACCGCAGCGAGAGCCAGATAGCGGAGTCGCCCCCCGAGCGAGAACGCCACGGGGAGCCCGATGACGACCGCGAGGAACGCGAGCGTCTGCGCGACCAGCACCGGCGAGGCACGCGCCACGAGCCCCTCGCTCATCTGCCGGCCGTGCAGGTGGCGGACGGTTCCATGCTTCCAGGTCCTCGGGTCATCTCACTCCACCTCGACCGTCAGCCCGTCCTCCGCGAACCGCACCTCACCGTCGTAGTGCTGCTCCAGTGAATCGAGCATCTCGGACTCCGTCCCGACCGTGTGCGGGTAGAGATGGGTCAGGTAGACCGTGCCGTAGTCGTGGCCCGCCAGGACCTGCCCGAGTGCGCTCGGCGTGGGGTGGTTGTCCACGTCGACCTCGTCGGGGAACGAGCAGTCGTGAACGAACACGTCCGAGCCGTCCGCGAAGCGCGCGAGGCGGTCGGTTTCCTCGGAGTCCCCCGAGAAGGTGAAGACGGGTGCGTCGTCGCCCGCGGCCGCGTCTGCGGGCGTGAACCGGTAGGCGTGACAGTACATCGAGTGGACGGTTTCCATGGCGTCCACCGAGAAGCCCGCGAGGTCGAACGGGGCCTCGTCGGGGGTCACCTCCCGCAGTCGGAGGTCGAGGCGGTCCTGCATGTAGTCGTGGACCTCCAGCAGTCCCTCGACCAGCTCGCCGGTCCCTGGCGGTCCGACGACCCGGAGCGACTCGGCGCCCGCCAGCCAGCGCGCCTTCATCAGCGGCAGGAGGTCCGCGACGTGGTCGAGGTGGTGGTGGGTCAGGAGGACGGTGTCGACGCCCTCGTAGCCCGTTTCGGTGGCGGCCAGCGAGTGGAGCGCGCCGCTGCCACAGTCGACGAGTAGCGGGCCCGCCTCGCCCTCGACGAGCAGTCCGGTCTGCATCCGCTCGCCGGTCGGCATCGCGCTCCCGGTTCCGAGGAACGTCACCTGCATACGCCGACTCGGGCGCGTCGGCGGCAAAGGCGTGGCGGTGGGGCGGCCACGCTCCCGCTCCGGGCACTCGGGGAAACACCGAAGTCGACGCGGGGCCCTCGGAACGGTATGCACGCTGGGGTGGCACGCACTGACGGGGATGGGCAGCCATGAGGGAAGTGGTGGAGGACGCGGTGCCGGACCTCCCGGTGGCGGCGCTTCGGGAGGCCGGCCTGGGCGCGCAGTTCGACGCGCTCGAGGAGGCCGTCGGCGGGCATCTGGAGGGAGAGCGCTCGAACGTGGCGGTGGTCGCCGAGCCGTTCGCCGGCCGCGCGGGACTGCTGGCCTACGCCGAGGAGTACCTGGGTGCGGCCGCCGAGCGCCGGTCGTTCGACGGCCTCGTTGTCGACCCGGGCGAGGCCCCGGAACCCGACAGCGAGGCGGTCGTCGTCGACGGCTGTCACTACCTCTACACCCGGCGGGTCGGCGGCTTCGACCCGCTGGAGCGGTTCATCGACCGCGTGACCGACAGCGACGCGATGTTCGTCACCGCCTGGAACAGCTACGCCTGGGACTACCTCCGGGCGACCCGTGACGTCGACGCGGCGTTCCCCATCGTCGTCCGGCTGCCGCCCCTCGACGCGGGCGGGGTCCGGGACCTCATCTACGCGATGTACGGCCCGGACCTGCCGAGATTCGAATCGACGAAAGCCTTCGGCCGCGTGAAGACCCTCGACTTCGAGCCCCGGACCGTCTCGCTCACGCGGTCGGTCGGCGTGGAGGTGACCGTCCCGACGCTGAACCTCTCCTACCTCACGGCCCGGGCGGAGGACGACGTGGGCGAGGTGGAGGCGGTCGTCTTCGAGCGGCTGACACGGCTCTCCGAGGGGAACCCGGGCGTGGCGGCGGCGCTCTGGGCGCGCAGCGTCGAGGACGGCACCATCAGCCCGGCCTCGGTCGAGGCACTGGACCGGAGTCTCGACCTCGACGACGACGCTGGGTTCGTCCTGCTGCTCGTGCTGACCAACGGCGCCGTCGACCGGGAGGTGCTGGCCGCGGCACTGCCCGAGGTCCAGGTCAGGCGGTCGCTCACGTACCTGGCCGACCGCGACCTCGTCGCGCTGTCCGACGACGTCGCCTGGGTCGAACCGACGGCGCTGCACCCGGCTGCCGAGTACCTCCGGGGGAGGCGGTTGCTGTGGTGACCGGTCCCTCCGTGTCGTCGGCTGGCCACGCGCTGGCGGTCGCACTGACCACCGGCCACCCACTCGCGGTCGCGCAGACGGGCGGGCTGAGCGGCTCGGAGGTGAGCGAGGTCAGTCCCGTCACTCTCCAGACGGTCCTCAACGCGCTGGCAATCCTGGTTCTGGCGTACGTGGTGGCCCGGGCCGCGAGCGCGCTCCTGAACGGGTTGGCCGACCGGCTGACGACCCAGCGCTTCCGCGTGACGCTGCTCATCCCCGTCGTCAAGGTGGGTGTCTACGCCGGGGCGGCCTGGCTCGTCTTCCGCGGCGTGTTCGATTTCAGTAGCACCCAGCTCGTGGCCTTCTCGGGCCTGCTCGGTGCCGCGCTCGGCCTCGGCCTGAAGGACCTCATGGCGGACCTGTTCGGTGGAATCGTCCTGGTCGCGGAGCGACCCTACCGCATCGGCGACAAGATCGCCGTCGGTGAGCACTACGGCGAGGTCACCGACATCGGCCTCCGCTCGACCACGCTCGTCACGCCGGACGACACCGCCATCACGGTCCCGAACTACCTCTTCTTCAACGAATCCATCGCCAACGCGAACGACGGCGCCGCGGAGATGCTCGTCACCGTCGAGTTCTATCTGGACCCTGCTGCCGACGTCCGGGTCGCGCGCCGTATCGTCCGCGAGGCGATGGAGACCTCCCAGTACGTCTACGTCACCGAGGACCACCCGGTGACGGTCCGGGTCACCGACGACCTCCACTACCGCACCGTGACCGGGAAGGCCTACGTCGACGACCTCCGCAACGAGTTCGCCTTCGAGACGGACGTGACCGACCGTGCGCTCGCCGCATTCGCCGAACACGACATCCGGTCGCCACGCGTGACGCCCGGCGTCCCCGACGAGGCCGTGGAGTAGTCGCGCCACGGCTCGGATTATCCAGCCGATGGTGGAAAGAAATTGAACGGTGGAGCCACAACTCAATCTATGGTCCGGACAGCCGCGTCCCTCTCGCGCTGGTTCCCCTGTCTGCTGGCTGCCGCCTCGATCGCGATTACGCTGTGGTTCGTCGTCGCTGCCGGGAGTTCCACCGCCGCACTCCAGGCGGGCCTGGCGCTCCTGCTGGGTGTCGTCCTCCTCGCCGTCGGGTACTTCCGTTACGCGACGACGGACCTCCCGGGGACTGAAGCCGGACGGGTGGCTGCCTGGACCGCGGGCGGGTTCGGCGTGTTCCTCGTCATGAACCTCTGGTTCCGTGGGCTCGAGTTCACCGTCGGCGCGGTCGCGCCGCAGTTCGCCGTCCTCACCTCGCTGACCGCGGGGACGCTCGGTGGGACGCTCGCGGGTATCGGGACGGCCAGACGACACCGTGACCACGCCAGCCGGACGGCTGCGCTCGACGACTACCGCGTCATCTTCGAGGAGGTCGAGGACGCCATCATCGTCCACGACGCCGCGACGTTCGCGATACGAGACGCGAACCCGAAGGCGGTCGACCTGCTGGGCTACCGTGTCGAGGAACTCCGGGAGGTGGACGTGATGGACATCACCGCCTCCCACCCGGAGCGGGACTCGACGCAGGTAGAACAGAAGATGACGGCCGCGCTGGAGGGAGACGGTGACCGCTTCGAGTGGCCCATCGAACGGAAGGACGGCACCTACCGATGGCTGCAGGTGTCGCTCAAGCGGGCCACCCTCCACGACGACGATGTCGTCCTCGCCGTCCTCCGTGACATCACCGACCAGAAGGAGCGGCGGCAGGACCTCGAGCAGTACGAGACACTGGCCGAGACGGTCCGGGACGGCCTCTACGCCACCGACGCCGACGGTGAGTTCACCTACGTCAACGACGCGATGTGCGACCTGACCGGGTACGACCGTGCGGCGCTGGTCGGGATGCACTTCTCCACCCTCCTCGAGAGGGACGCGGTCGACCGCGTGGTCGAGGCTCGTGCGGAGATACGCCGCAACACCGCGACGACCACTGCCATCGAGTTCGACCTCGTGCGGGGCGACGCGAGTACGGTCCCCACCGAGACGCGGTTCACCGCACTGGCCGACGACGAGGGCACCACCGACGAGGGCTTCGAGGGGACCGTCGGCGTCATCCGCGACATCTCCGACCGCCGGGAGTACGAGGTCCAGCTCCAGACCCTGCACGAGGTCACGCGCGACCTGATGGCCGAATCCGACCCCGAGGCCATCGCCCAGCGCAGCTGCGCCGCGTTCGACGACCTCCTCGACCACCCCGTGAGCGGGGTCTTCCTGGAGGAGGGGGAGGAACTCGTCGCGGTGGCGACGAGTCGGGGAGCGGGGGAACTCTTCGACACGGTTCCGGTACTCCCGGCCGGGGAGTCACTCGCCTGGGAGGTCTACGAGACCGGCGAGCCACAGGTTCACGGCCGGGTCAGCAAGGCGGCGAACGTCTACGACCCTGATTCCCCCATCGATAGCGAGGCCATCTTCCCGCTCGGGACGAACGGGGTGGTCATCGTCGGCTCGCCGGAACCGGGGGCGTTCTCGGCACAGGACGTCGAACTGATGCAGGTTCTCGCGGCCAACACCCGGACGGCACTCGACCGGGCGCGGGCCGAGCAGTCGCTCCGGGCCCGGGAGGAGGAACTGGCCGAGCGCAACGAGCGCCTCGACCGGTTCGCCGAACTCGTCGCCCACGACCTGCGGAACCCCCTCACCTCCGCCATGGGCTGGCTGGACCTCGCCAGGGAGTCCGGCGACCCGGCGGAGTTCGAGCGGGTCGAGACTGCACACGAGCGAATCCGCGAGATAATCACCGACCTGCTCGAACTCGCACGGTCGGGCGGGCAGGTCGACCGGACCGACCACGTGGACCTGCGCCGGCTCGCGACCGACGTCTGGACCGGTATCGACACGAACGGGGCCTCCCTCCAGGTGGAGGAGTCCGCGATGGTCGCTGCCGACGCCTCCCGCCTCAGGCAGGTCTTCGACAACCTCCTCCGCAACGCCGTCGTCCACGGTGATTCGGACGTGACCGTACACCTCGGGACGCTCCCGGACGACGAGGGCTTCTACGTCGCGGACGACGGCCCCGGTATCCCACCCGACGAGCGTGACCAGATATTCGAACCGGGGTACACGACCCACGAGGAGGGGACGGGGTTCGGGATGGTCGTCGTCGACCAGCTCGTCTCGGCGCACGGCTGGGATATCTCTGTCTCGGAGGCCGACGAGGGTGGCGCCGCCTTCGAGATACACGGCGTCGAGTTCCCCGCCGAGTAGCCGCTCCACCCACCGCGTGGCGGTCGTTCCTCGTGTCCTCTTGACTGGGTCAAGAACTATGTCCGCTCCGGCCCATGCATCGGACGCACTGCACGGTGCGTGTTCACTCATGACAGGAAAACAGCTCCTGATGATTGTCGGTGATTTCGTCGAGGACTACGAGGTCATGGTCCCGTTCCAGGCACTCCAGGCCGTCGGCCACGAGGTTCACACCGTCTGCCCCGAGAAGGAAGCCGGGGACAGCGTCAAGACCGCCATCCACGACTTCCGTGGCGACCAGACGTATCTGGAGGAGCGTGGTCACGACTTCGAGGTCACCGCGACGATGAGCGAGGTGGACCCGGCCGACTACGACGGGCTCGTCGTCCCGGGCGGGCGCGCCCCGGAGTACCTCCGGACGTACGACGCCGTCCTCGACACGGTCCGGCACTTCTTCGAGACGGGGAAACCCGTCGCCGCGCTGTGCCACGGGCCGCAGATCCTCGCGGCCGCCGATGTTCTCGACGGCTACGAGATGACCGCGTACCCCGCTGTCCGGGCCGAGGTGGAGGCTGCGGGCTGTTCGTGGGTCGACGGCGTCGTCACGGACCGCAATCTGGTGACGGGACAGGCGTGGCCCGACCACCCGGAGTGGATCGCACAGTTCCTCGACGTGCTGGGGACCGACATCCAGCACGGCGAACCGGTCGCGGCCGACTGAACCGCGTGGGGCGGCGCTTCCGGGCGTCGGACCGCTCTCGCCGACCGGTTTTTGCCCTGTCGTCCCGGAGTTATGGCATGGACCGGTCGGAACTGCTCAAGGAGATGGTCGAGTCGGTGGGAGTCAGCGTCGGCGTCTACGGTGAGAACGGGCGGTACGTCTACGTCAACGACGCGTACGCGGACCTCCTCGATACCGAGCGGGAGTCTCTGGTCGGGACGCCCATCTGGGAGGTGGTTCCCGACTTCGACGCGGAGCGGTTCGACGACTACTGGGACTCGTTCACGGACGGGGAGACCCGGACGGCCGAGACGGTCCACGAGTACGGCGGAACCAGCGTCCCCATCTCGGCGGTGACGACGCGACGACGCATCGAGGGGGTCCCCTTCCACTTCGGCACCATCCAGGATATCTCCGAGCTGAAACAGCGCGAACAGGAGCTTCGCGAGCAGAACGAGCGGCTCGAGGCGTTCACCGGCGTCGTCAGTCACGACCTGCGGAACCCGCTCAACGTCGCGAAGGGCTACGTCGACATCCTGCAGGAGGATATCGACCGCGACGAGCTGGAGCTGGTCGAGAGCTCGCTGGAACGGATGTCCATCCTCGTCGACGACCTGCTCCGGCTGGCACGCGAGGGACAGGCCGTGGACGCGAAGGAGCCGGTGTCGCTGATGGCCATCGGGACCGCCGCCCGCGAGACGGTCGCGACCGGCGAGGCCACGGTCACCGTCGCTTCCGACCTCGGGTTCCTGGCCGACGGGAGCCGGCTCCAGCAGCTCCTCGAGAACCTCATCCGCAACGCGGTGGAACACGCGAGCGAGGAGGGGGACCCTTCCGTGACCATCGGCGCGCTCGCGGACGACGAGGGGTTCTTCGTCGAGGACGACGGCCCCGGTATCCCTCCAGAAGAGCGCGAAGCGGTGTTCTCACCCACCCGGTCGGAGGGCAAACGCGGCGTCGGTCTCGGCCTCGCTATCGTCAAGGAGATCGCCGAGGCCCACGACTGGACTATCACGGTCACGGAGGGGCGCGACGGCGGGGCCCGGTTCGAGTTCCGGGATGTCGAGCTCGATTGAGATATCTGCGAAGCGCTATCGATAGCGTCTCTCCTACGCGATTCGACGTGGAATGCCTGGGAAATTTCTCTCCCTGCCCAGGCCTACAGCAGGTCGTCCAGGTCGCTGTCAGTGACGTGGCCTGTGGGTCGGTCAACCGTATCGGTCGCGTCGCTGGCAGTATCGGTCGCGTCGCTGGCAGTATCGGTCGCGTCGCTGCCGTCCCCTCTGTCCGTGGACGTGCGTGAGGGCACGCCACCCTCCGGCGGCGCGGGAGTGTCACCGGGGGATGGCCCGTCGGGATTCGGGACGCTGATGGGCATCGGGAGCGGCCGCGGTGCCGCCGGAACGACCGGCGTGTAGTCGTGCTCCGGGGTGACCCGGACCGTCGTCGACTCGACGGCCACGTCCTCGACCTGCGTCCGCGTGTGCGGGTGGGGCTTGTACTCCCCGTTGTTCACGTAGAACTCCAGCTGGTCGTGGAGGCGTTCCGGTTCCTCGCCGGTGGCCTGGGTCTGAGCGAGTTCCTGTGCGTTCTGGTGGCCGGACTGGCCCGGCGGCAGCACGTCCTGGGCGTTGTCCTGCCAGGTCTGGGTGTCGTCGCTCAGTGCGAATCCCATGTCGATGGCCTGGTTGTACGAGGAGCGGTTCTGGATGTCGATGACCGTCTGGTTCGAGGCGCCGATGGAGAGGAACTTGCTCTCGAGGATGGCGTCCCGCCAGTCGGCCGGGTCGGAGCCGTACTCCTCGCGGAGTTCGGCCTTCACCTCGCGGAGCGCGCCCCGGATGACCTCGTCGCGGCGCTCCGGGTCGAACGTGGCGAGACCGTCGTTACTGGCTGTGGCGAACCAGTCGTGTTCCGTCTCACCGGCCAGTGCGTCGATGAACGTCACGTCGCTGGTCGCGTTGCCCGAGTCCGAGGCGTGCCGGCTCGTCACCGGCCGCAGGTCCAGCGTCCCCTGCTCGCCGTCGAGTTCGTCGTCGAAGACGCGCTGCTGGAGCTTCTTCCGGGCCCGGAGGAACACCGAGTGCCCCGGGTAGTCCATCCGGTCGTCGTCGGTCAGGTCCTTCCACGAGCAGAAGTCCTCGAGCCATTCGGTCAACACGTCGGCCACGTCCTGCAGGTCGTCGGCGTCGGCCGCGGCGTCGCGGAGGTACGGTGCCGACACCTGTGCGGTGGCGTCGTGCTTCGCGGACTGGTACTCGATGTCGCGGACGTCCTCGAGCGAGACCGTCGAGCGTGCCTGTTCGGCCTTCTCCTTGCCGACCGGGACCCCCTCGGGGATGTCGAGCTTCTGCCGGATGAAGTGGTTCTGGGTCTCGACGCGGTGTCGCGAGCCCCAGTTCTGCTCGCCGTCACCGGCCCGCCAGCCCGCCGCCGGGCCGTTGTTCCAGTTGACGTAGTAGCCACGCGAGGAGTTCCGGTCGGTCGTTCCCAGCCCGGTCCCGGAGTAGGTGGCCGTCCACTCGTGGGTCTCCGGCGTCGCCGGGAGCCGGTAGTCCCGGCCGTCGAAGCGCTCGGGGATCTTTCCGGTGTGGATGTACGCGATGTTCTCGCGCTCGACGTTACCCTGGTCGTCCTCCTCGTACTCGACGACGTGGAAGTTGAAGGTGAACGGGAACTCCGAGAGGCGGTGCTCGAAGTCCTCCAGGTCGTCGGAGCGGCCGAGTTCTGCCCACGCGAACGCACCCTCCAGCTCGTCGCCCCGTGTCGTCGTGCGCTGGCACCAGGCGATGTTCTCGTCGGGGTTCCACGCGACGACGGGCATCGAGGCACCGTCCTGCTCGACCCGGGCCACCTCCTGCTCCACGACGCGGGTGCCCGAACCGCCCGTGAGGACCGCCCCCGCTGGGTTGGCCCTGTGGACGACCGTCTCCGTCGACATCTCGTACCACTCCCCGTCCCACCTGTAGCGGTGCTTGTCCTCGGTGTCGAGTTCCACCGCGATGGTATCGATCTGGTCGTCTCGCCCGGAGGTGACCGTCCACGCGAGCGTGTCCGTCCGGCCGATGACCAGCGCGGGCGCCCCGACGACGCCCATCCCGGTCATGTCGAAGCCGGCACCGTGCAGGCCGATCTCGTACGGGATGGGTGGCTTGAAGAAGCCCATCTGCGGCCCGCCGCCCAGCATCGGTGTCCCCGTCTCCGTCAGCTCGCCGCTGAAGACGTACGCGTTCGAACCCCACTTGAACCCGGTCATCAGCCCCTGGCCCGAGCGGATGCCGTTCTGCACGTCCGGGGGGATGCTGAGGTCGGTCTCGATACCCCAGGTTTCGGCACCCAGCGCGGCGTCGACGAGGTCGAGCTGCTCCTGTGGTACGTCCTCGTAGTCCGGCACCGTCTCGACGAGGTCCGGGTCGTAGTCCTCGTCGCCCGGCGCGATGCTGGTGAAGTGGTCGTCGGTCGTCTCCAGCCAGTTGAGGTCGCCGTAGGCCTCGAACGCCTCGCGCTCGTCACCCAGGTTCTGCTTGAGTCTCGCGAGGCTCTTCGCGTTGCCGAGTTCGCTCCCGCCGCTGACGCCGAAGAAGCCGATGAGGTAGTTGATGGCCGCCACGGTGTCCTCGGGCTTCCACGGCTCCGGGGCGTGACCCAGCGCGGCGAAGATGCCCGGCAGCTCGCCCGCCGCCGCCATCTCCGTCATCCGCCGGTTGACGCCGTCCGTGTAGCCCCGGACGGCCTCCTTGATGGTCTGCGAGGCGTTCTCCCACTGGCGCCGGATCTCGTCCGGGCTGTAGAGGTCCCGCCGGACCTGGATGTCCGAGGAGAGCTGTGCCGGACCCAGCACCTGCGCGCTGTTGCCGTAGCCGATGTGCCGGACGGCATCCAGCAGGAACAGCCGGTCGCGCGCCTGCACGTAGCCGTTGCCGTAGCCCAGCGCGTAGACGCTGTCGCCGTAGATGTGGCTCTCGTTGTACTCCGTGGTGAGTATCTCTATCTGTTCCAGCGGGTCCTCCTGGAGGTTCGGGGCGAAGCCGTCGGTCTCGGCCGCGGCCGTCCCAGCCAGTCCCGTCCCTGCCAGCCCACCGAGTAGTTTCGTGAAGTCTCGTCGCTGCATGTGCCCCCACTGTTCTCGTACCCCGGGGTAGCCGTGACGCCGCCTTTAGAGGGGTGTTTATTGATTGAACGATGGGTCAGGATTCTAGGGGCTCGAACCCGGTGACGGTCCGTTCCGGCGTCAGCGGTCCAGTAGTCCGCCCAGGAGTCCCCCATCGGTCAGCCCGTCACCGCCGGATTCCGCCGCCGAATCGTCGGTTGCTGCTCCGCTGCCCAGAATCGACCCGCCGGCGTCGTCCGCCGTTCCGCCCGGGTCCGCCTCGCTCGCCGACTCGGCGGCGCCGGTCACGGCCCCCGTCGTCTCGGAGACGGCGTCCGTCACGTCCCCGGGCTGGCTGGCCGACTGGAGTTCGAGCAGCGGCGAGAGGACGTCCGCCGGCAGGTCCCGGACGGGCTCTGCCGGGCCGGTGAGTGAGGGCGTCGTCGCGCGGACCGTGGTCGATTCGACGGCCGTCTCGGCCACCTCCTCGCGGGTGTGCGGGTGTGGTTTGTACTCGTAGTTCGCGTACAGCTCGAGCTGGTCGGTCAGGTGTTCCGGGCCGCGGCCCGCCTGTGCTGCGACGAGTTCGGCGGCGTTCACGTGTCCCGAGTTCCCCGGGGGCAGCGCGTCCCCGGCCCCATCGAGCCCCTCGCCCGCCGCGATGGCCTGCATGTAGGACGCCCGGTTCGACATCGGGATGGCCTCCGTGGGTGTCGCTCCGAGTGCCGAGAAGGTGCTGCTGTACCGGGGCAGCTGCCAGGTCGACGGGTCGACGGTGCCGAACCGGTCGACGAGCTCGTCGCGGGCGTCGGCCAGTGCCGCGCGGACGACGCGGTCACGGCGCCGTGCTCTGGTGCCTCGCCCCTCCCCTCGTCCCCGACCCCGACCCCGGCCGCGGCCGGGCCCCTCGTCGCTCGTGGCCCCCCGGAACCAGTCGTACTCCGTCCGGAGGTGAAGCGCGTCGGCGAGCAGCTGGTCCTGCTTCGCGTTCCCGTGGTCCGCGGCGTGGGGGTCCGGCCCGTTGCCGAGCGATGCCCCGCCGCCGCCGCTGGGGTCGTAGGCCGCCACGTGGCGGTGTGGTCCGAGCTCGTCGCCGAGTGCGCGCTCGCTGAGGGCTCGTCGGACGGCCTCGAAGATGGCCATCCCGCCGCCCGCGTAGCGCTCGCCGCCGAACCCGCCGTCGGCGGTCCGCCAGGAGCAGCCGTCGGCCAGCCACGACTCCAGCTCGGCCGCCATCTCACGGACCAGCTGGTCGTCGCTCTCCGCGCCTGCGGCAACGACCGGTTCGAGCCACTGGGGCGCCGCCGAGTCGTGCTTCGCCGCCAGCTCGATGACCGACTTCACGTCGTCGAGCGAGAGCGCGCCGCCGGTCGTCTCGATAGCCTGCCGCGTGAACCGGTCCAGCACCGCGACGCGGTGGGTGGTGCCCCAGGAGCGCTCGGCGTCGTCGGCCCGCCAGCCGACCGCCGGGCCGTTGTTCCAGTTGACGAAGTAGCCCCGCGAGGAGCCGTGCGCGACCGTTCCCTCCAGCTGGGCGAGACGTGTGCTGTTCCAGTGGGGTTCGCCACCCGGAACGGGCAGCCGGCCGTCCCACGGACCGATACGGTCGGGGACCTCCCCGGTGTGGATGAAGCTGATGTCGGGTTCGTCGTCTCGGTCGCTGATGACGTGGAAGTTGAAGGTGAACGGGAACTCGGCGAGGGCGTCCTCGAACTCGTCGAGCGTGTCGGCGCGTCCGACCTCGGCCCAGCGGAAGGCCCCCGAGAGCTCCTGATAGCGCGTGGTCTTGCGCTGGCACCAGGCGACGTTCTCGTCGGGGTTCCACGCGACGACCGGCATCGTGTCGCCGTTCTGCTCGACGCGCGCGACCTCCTGCTCGACCACCTGTACCGACGGGTCCCCCTCGACGACGCTCCCCGGCAGCGAGGCGCGGTGGACGACCGTCTCCGTGTCCATCTCGTGCCACTCCCCGTTCCAGCGGTACCGGTGGCGGTCGTCGGGGTCGAGTTCGACGGCGTAGGTGTCTATCATGTCGTCTCGCCCGGAGGTGACCGTCCACGCGAGGTGGTCGCTCCGTCCGATGACGACCGACGGCGCCCCGACGACGCCGACGCCCGTCACGTCGAATCCCGCCCCGTGCAGCCCGATCTCGTGGATGACGGGCGGCTTGAAGTACCCCATCTGCGGGCCGCCGCCCAGCATCGGCTCGCCCGTCTCGGTGTGCTCGCCGTCGACGACGAGTGCATTGGAGCCGAACTTGAACCCCTCCATGATGCCCCGGGCCTGCGGGACCGCGTCGGCCAGGTCCTCCGGGAGGTCCACCTCCGTCTGCACGCCCCACGGCTCGGCGTCCGCGGCGGCCGACACGAACTCGCGCTGGCGCTCGGGCAACTCCTCCAGCGCGTCCGGAATCGTCTCGCCCGCCTCGACCGTCTTGTCGGTCGCGGGGATGCTGGCGTAGTGGGCCTCGGGCGTCCGGAGCGTGTTCAGGTCGCCGTACGCCTCGTAGGCCTCGGCCGGGTCGTCGAACTCCTCGAACAGGTGGGCGAGCGTCTTCGCGTTGCCGAGTTCGCCGCCGCCGGAGACGCCGAAGTAGCCGATGGCGTAGCTGATGGCCGCGATGGAGTCGACCGGGTCCCACGGCTCGGGAGCGTGCCCCAGCGCCGCGAACTCCCCGGGCAGGTCGCCCGTCCCGGCGAGTTCGACGATGCGGCGGTTCACCCCGTCGGCGAACCCCTCGAGCGCGGTCCGCGTGGTCTCGCTCGCGTCCTCGTACATCGACTCCATCTCGGCCTCGCTGTAGAGGTCGCGGCGGACGGAGATGTCCGACCCGAGTTGCGAGGGGCCGATGATGGCCGCGCTGTCCCCGTAGCCCACGTGCCGGAGAGCGTCCATCTCGAACAGCCGGTCGCGGGCCTGGACGTAGCCGTTCCCGTACGACAGCGCGTAGAGGTCGTCGGCGTAGACGTGGCTCTCGCCGTGTTCGGTCGTCTGGATCTCGATTTCCGCCAGCGTGTCCGCTCGGCCGCTGGCGATACCGCCCAGGAGTGCGGTGCCGACGGCGGCGCCGAGTCCCTGCGTGAACGTTCGTCGCTTCATGCTGAACGAACCATCAATCAGGGGCGTAGCGTCTTCCCCCGGGATGGCAGGTCGTTTAAGCCAATCAACCGCGGAAGAAACGCTTCGCCCCCGTGTCTGACGCCCGGCACACGTCGCCACAACGTATATACCGCCGCGTGGCCCATGGTGTGGTATGGCGGAACACACCAATCCATACGTGTTCGGAGACGAGACCGGCGACGGCGGGCTGGAAGTGGACCCGGAGAGCGACCACGGCACCGAGACGGTCATCGTCGACGGCGACGCGATGAGCTACCGGAGCTACCAGAAACACGAGGAGGCGGAGTGAAACCGGAACACTCGCTACCGACTGCACAGCTCGACGAACACGAGGATTCACACACGATTCTCGATTCCTGACACAGAAATCGCTAGTAGCTACTTTATCGTCTAGGTTATCGAATTGTGCGCGTAAAAGGTGCCCGAGGCCGTGTGCCGACGTCGCACGTGGCAGTGCCGCCCGGCCTCAGTCGTCGGCGGTCGGCTCGGGGGTATCGACCAGCGCGTCGGGCGCCACGCTCGCGTACCGCGCGACGCCGTCGAACACCTCGTCGGTCATGGCGAAGCGCTCGCCGGAGTCGATGACGCGTGACTCGTCGCGGAAGCGGGTGTTGACGAAGCCCTCCGCCACGAGGGCACGGCGGCCCTCACCGGCGTCGATGTCGTCCTGGGCCTGTTCGAGCAGGAGCGTGGCCGTCACCACGTCGAAGATGAGGTCCGCGAGCTTCTTGGCCTGGTACTGGGCGTAGTCGCCGTCTTCGCCCGCGAGCGCGCCGAGGCCGCGCTGGAGGTCGCCGAAGGCCGCCTCGACCTCCTCGGCCAGCGGTTCGAGGTGTGGATGCTCGACGGCGTCGAGCTTTGCCTGCACGTACGGGAGCAGCGCCTCGGCGGCCCCCTCGCGCTCGAGCGCGCGGAGGACATCCAGCGAGAGGACGTTGGACGGGCCTTCCCAGATGGGGAGTACCTGCGCGTCGCGGAAGAACCGCTCCGTGACGAAGCCGGAGACGTAGCCGTTGCCGCCCAGCACCTCCATCGCGTAGCTCGTGTTGTCGACGGCCATCCGCGCGGTCCGGTACTTCGCGATGGGGATGAGCAGGCGCATCAGGCGGTAGGCCTCGCTCTCGTCTCCCTCCTCCTCACGGCGGTCCATCAGCCGGGCGGCCTCGAAGGTGAACGTCGCGGCGGCCTCGTAGTCCACCGTCATCTCGACGAGGTCACGCCGCATCAGGGGGTACTCCTGGATGACGTCACCGAACGCCTCGCGGTCGGCGGCCCGGACCTTCGCCGCGAGCAGGGTGCGGCCGATGGCCGAGACCGAAGCGGCCGCGTTCGAGAGCCGCTCGTAGTTCATCATCTCGGCCATGTACTTGAAGCCGCGTTCCGCCTCGCCGACGAGGTAGGCCTCGGCGCCCTCGAACTCGATCTCGCCCGTCGGCACGGAGAGCGTCCCGAGTTTGTCCTTCAGCCGGCGGTACACCTGTCCGTTGGGCTGGCCGTCGACCTCGTGGGGGACGAGGAACAGCGACAGGCCGGCGGTCCCCTCGTCGGCGTCCGGGGTCCGGGCCAGCGCGAGCGCGCCCTGCCCGTCGATGTTCGAGCAGAACCACTTCTCGCCGTGGAGCCGGTAGACCTCGGCGTCCTCTGGCGCGTCGTCGGAGACCGTCTCGGGGTCGGCCGGCTCGGCGCGGGTCTCGTTGGCACCCACGTCGGAGCCGCCCTGCTTCTCCGTGAGGAACATGGCGCCCTCGATGTGCTCGTCGTAGTCGTCGGCCGTGAGTCCCTGGAAGAACTCCTCCAGCGGGCCGTCGTCGAACTTCTCGAGGACGATGGCCGCGCCGACGGTCATCGACGCCGGACAGGTGAACCCCTGGTCGGCGTACGAGAGGAACGTCTGCATCAGGAGGGCGTGCGAGATGTTCAGCGGTTCGTCCCGGCCCTCGGGGGCGTGGAAGACGTCGTGACTGAGGCCGAACTCCTCGTAGGTGATGCGCTCGTTCTCGAACTGCTTCGGGTGGTACTCGACGTGGTTCTGGACCTCGCCGTAGTTGTCGTAGGTGTGCAGCTCCGGCGGGTTCTCGTCGATGAGGGCCGCGTTGTGGGCCACGCTGTGGCCCAGTACCTCGCCGAACTCCTCGAGTTGGCTCTGCGCCCAGTCGAGGTCCGAGTCGGGGTAGAGCCGCTCGGCGACGGCCTGCAACGTGGGGTCGTACTCCCAGTAGTTGCAGTCCGCCGACTCCTCGAGGGCACCGTAGTCGATGGGGTCCGTTGCCATACCTCGACCGTCGCCGCGATTCCAGATAAATGGCCTGCTTGAGTTCAGTTCGCGGGAAGGGGCCCACTCCGGTCACCCGCAGGCCGCCAGTCCTAGAGGGTTGTCGAACGTTACCATATCATTAAGTCCACCGTCGATTAACGGGTATGATATGGAGTTCCGCCAGCAGCCCACGTTCGAGCGGCCGGAGCGACAGGAGATATACGACCTCGTCGAGCGCCACGGGCGCGTCGACTACGAGGAGGCCCGGCAGGACCTGCGGATGGACCACGAGATGTTCGGGCACCACGTCGCGATGCTGACCCGGGATGGCGCCCTGAACCGGACCGAGGAGGGCGCCCTGGAGGTGGCGTTCGAGTCGGGGGCCATCGAGGAGTACCAGGTCGACGACACGCTGTTCTGTATCCGACAGGCCCGACAGGACGACCTGACCGGTCTCATCGGGGCCATCCGCTCGACCACCGAGACCGCGCCCTACGTCGAGGCCGAGTCCGTCGCGGACATCGTCGAGAACGAGGAGACGCTGCTGCGGCACAACGAGGTCGAGACGCGCGTTTTCTTCGTCGCGACCGTCGACGGCGACGTGGTGGGCTGGGCCGGCGTGAAGGGCAACGACCTCGCGAAGCTATCGCACACCGCCGAACTCACCGTCGGCGTGGTCGACCAGTACCAGGGGCTCGGCATCGGCAGTCACCTCCTCGTCCGCGGGGTCGGCTGGGCGGCGGCCAACGGCTACGACCGCGTCTACAACTCCGTCCCGGCGACGAACGGGGCCGCCGTCGAGTTCCTCGAGGACCACGGCTGGGAGGTCGAGGCCGTCCGAGAGGGCCACTACCGTATCGACGACGAGCCGGTGGACGAGCTGATGCTGGCCGTCGAGGTCTGAGCCACGGACCCCCGCACCGAAACCCGTTTTCTCCCCCGGACCGCACGGCCGGTGTGTACGTCCACGCGAACGCGGCGACCAGCGTCGACGGGAAGCTCTCGACCCGCCGGCGCGAGCAGGTCCGCATCTCCGGCAACGAGGACTTCGCCCGCGTCGACCGCCTCCGCGCCCAGGCCGACGCCGTGCTCGTCGGCGTCGGGACCGTCCTCGCGGACGACCCTTCGCTGGTGCGCCACGACGAGGCCCACCGCGCCAGCGAGCGGGCGGATGCGGACGGCCCACCCGCACGGGTCGTCGTCGACAGCCGGGGGCGCACGCCGCTCGACGCCGCTATCCTCGACGGCGAGCCGACGACCTACCTGCTGGCGAGCGACGCGCTCTCGGCCGACCGCGAGCGGGCGCTCGCGACGGCGGGGGCGACGGTCGTTCGCGCGTCGAGCGAGGGGGACCGAGCGCGCGTCGACCTCGCGGCCGGGCTGGATGCGCTCGCCGAGCGGGGTGTCGACCGGCTCATGGTCGAGGGCGGCGGTGAGGTCATCTTCTCGCTGTTCGACGCCGGCCTCGTCGACCGGCTGACGCTCTACGTCGGGTCGCTGGTCATCGGTGGTCGGGACGCCCCGACGCTCGCCGACGGGGAGGGGTTCGTCGACTCGTTCCCGTCGCTGTCGCTGGAGGCGGTCGAGCGGCTGGACGACGGCGTCCTGCTGTCGTACGACGTCGCCTGAGCGGAGAAGGGAACGTGCGGCCGGGTCAGTGCTGGTGGCCGGTCAGCTCGCCGTAGGTGGCGCCGAAGCGCTCCTCGAACAGGTCCATGGTCGTCTCCTCGATGGCCTCCAGCTCCTCGTCCACGCCGCCCTCGGAGTGGTGGACGGTGGCGTGGATGCGCTGTGCGCAGCCGAACATCGCGAGGTCACCGACGACCTGGGCCGCGGACTCGTCGCCCTCGGCGAGCATCTCGAGGAGGCCCTCCGGGAGCGTGACCTCGTCGTCGCCGTCGGGACCGTCGATGGTGAGCGTGACCGCGTCGGACTGGTCTGACATGCACTCCGGTAGCGCGGCCTCCGGTATGACTCTGGTGGGTCGGCCCGCGGCGCGCTCTCACTCCTCGTCGCCGCGCTCGGGCGGCTCGACGAAGTCGAAGCCGACCTGCGGACGACCCGTCGGCTCGCCCACCTCGACCCCCGCTGCCTCCAGCCCCAGTTCCCGGGCCGTCCGGAACACCGCCGTCGGAACCGGGCGGACGGTCTCGCCGGTCCCGCCGACGACGATGCAGTCGTAGCTCCCGGCCCGGCCGACCTCGCAGTCGTGCTCCTCGGCGACCGTCCGCAACTCATCGATCGTGTTCGCGACCTGCTCGGCGTAGCTCATGAGACGGGCTTGTCACGGTCGCGGTTTGGGCCCGACGGCCCCCGCGGGACCTGCCGGCTGTCGCGGGAACCGGCGGGTTCTGCGGACTCCTGTGACGGCCCGCGTGGGTCCCCGGTCTCCCAGCAGACGGCTCACTCGGGCGCGTCGGCCAGCGCCCGCTCGATGAACGCGTTCACCCGCTCGCGGGGGATGCCACGGACGGCGTGGGTCTCCGGGTCGATGTGCTCCGGGGGCAACGCGCCCGGCCCGACGGGGTCGCCCACGAGCGCATCCCCGTCGCCGGCCCGCTTGCGCTCGGCGAGGTCACGGGCCGTCGCGACCAGTTCCGGGTCCGGGTCGAACCCCTCGACCTCCCCGATCGAGTCGAGGAACGCGCCGAAATCCAGCGGCGGGAACCGGTGGGTGTCCCGGACGTACTCGGCGTAGAGGATGCCCCGGACGACGTACAGCGCCCGCTTGACCGTCCGGTCCGTGGTCGCCACCTCGTAGCGGTCCGTCGGGACGCGCTCGGTCGGCCCGTCCGGGTCGTCGACCGGTCGGACGCGGTACGCGCCGTCGAGGTCCGCGACGACCACGAACACTGGCTCGCCGCCGTCGAGCAGCCGCTGCTGGAGGTACTTGTGGTACTGCCGGGTCGCCAGCGAGCGGTAGTGGTGGTAGACCGACATCGGGCCGAACTCCTCGGCCACGTCCGCGACGAGCGCCGACAGCGGCTCGTAGGCCCGGTAGACGAGCGGCGAGTGGCAGAACTCCAGCGCCGTCGGGTTGGAGTCGGCGAGGAGTTCACCGAACCGGCGGACGTTCCAGGCCCGGAGTTCCGTCTCGCCCTCCGTCCGCTCGACGGAGTCGACCACGTCGCCGAGACGTGCGTACGCGGCCGGGCGCTGGACGAACAGCGCGGCCACGTCGTGGTCGCTCAAGGGCGAGTGGAGGTTCCACGCCCGACTGCCGATGTCGCGAGCGGCCACGACACGTGCATCGTGGTCACGCTCGACCGCCGCGAGCGCATCGGCCAACCCCGGCGGGTCGTCGCTGGTCATGCGTGGACCGTGCTGGCCGGACGGGTAAGCGTGTTCGGTGGCGTGCGAACGCATGACATAATGGGCAGGAACCGAGCACAGATGTCGAAAAATCTGGACTTCTGGATAATATCTGCGTTATGTTCGAAATACACGCCGTCTCCACCGACCGACGGACCCTTGCCGTTCGGGGCCACCCCGACCGGTATGGACCTCCCGGAGCTGGCCACCCGGCTCGTCGCCGAGGCCCGTGCCACCGACGAGCGCCGGCTCCTCGTGCTCCACGGCTCGCGCGATGCCTGCGAGACGGCAGCGAGCCGTGCGCTCGACGCCGCTGGCCTCGACCGGGTCGCCCTCCTGAGCGAGCGTGACACGCTGGACGCGACGACCCGGCGGCCGCCGACCCGCTCGGGTGACCTCCTCGGCGAGACGTACGACGCGACGGTCGTGGACTGCCACGACGCGTGCCAGCCGAACGCGCTCGGCCGCGCCGCCGGCACGGTCGACGGGGGCGGCCTCCTCGTGTTGCTCGCGCCGCCGCTCTCCGAGTGGCCCGACCGCCGCGACGGGTTCGACGAGTCGCTGGCGGTCCCGCCGTTCGGTCTCGACGATGTGACCGGCGTCTTCCGACGGCGGCTGGTGCGGACGCTCCGCGCGCATCCGGGCGTGGCCATCGCCGCGGTCACGGACACCGACGGGGGTGTCACCGCCACCATCGAGCGCGACGGGCTGACGGACCCGGCGCCCCGGCTCGCGACGACGACAGGGCCCGTCGAGCCGCCGGCCGGCGCCGCCTTCCCCGCGGCGGCCTACGATGCGTGCCTGACACGCGACCAGGCCGACGCCGTCGCAGCGTGTGAACACCTCCGGGACCCCCCTGAGGCCGTCGTCCTGACGGCCGACCGGGGCCGGGGGAAGTCGAGCGCCATCGGGCTGGCGGCCGGCGCGCTCGCACTCGACGGCCGGGACGTGCTGGTGGCGGCGCCGGGCTACCGGAACGCGAGCGAGGTGTTCGCCCGGGCCCGGGAACTGCTCGCGACGGTCGGCACGGACGCCGAGTGGGACGACGAGGACCACACCCTCGCCACGGACGAGGGGAGGGTCCGGTTCGCGGGCCCGCCGGACGCGGCCGAGGCGGTGGCCGACCCCGACGCGGCGACGGCCCCCGATGTCCTGCTGGTCGACGAGGCTGCCTCGCTCCCGGTCCGCCTGCTCGAACGCTTCCTGACGGGCGTTCCGGTCGCGTTCGCGACGACCGTCCACGGGTACGAGGGTGCCGGCCGTGGCTTCGACGTGCGGTTCCGTGGTCGCCTCGCCGACAGCGACTACGAGGTCACGGACTGCACGCTGGACGACCCCATCCGGTACGCCGGCGGCGACCCCGTGGAGGTGTGGTCCTTCCGGGCGCTCATGCTGGGCGCGCGGCCGCCGGTCGACGACCTCGTGGCCGACGCGACACCCGGGACGGCGACGTACGAGCGTCTCGACCCCGCGACGCTCGCGGCGCCGGGTGAGGAGTGGCGCCTCGCCGAGGCGTTCGGCCTGCTCGTGCTCGCCCACTACCGCACGGAGCCGGACGACCTCGCGCGCCTGCTCGACGCGCCGAACGTCGCCGTCCGTGCGCTCACCCACGACGGCCACCCGGTCGCCGTGGCGCTCCTCGCGCGGGAGGGCGGGCTCCCGGCCGAGCGCCGCGCCCGGATGTACGAGGGCGAGCGCGTGCGCGGCAACATGCTCCCGGACGTGCTGACAACGCAGTTGCGCGACGAGGCGGCCGCCGACCCGGTCGGGGTCCGGGTGCTCCGCATCGCGACCCATCACGCCGTCCGCTCGGAGGGGCTGGGGAGCCGGCTCCTGCGCGAGGTCGCCGACGAGTTCGGGCCGGACGGGTCGGAGGGAGCGGACGGGGCAGACAGGGGCGACACCGACCCACCGGAACCGCGCTGGCCCGCCGAGCCCGTCGACTACCTCGGTGTCGGCTACGGTGCGACCCCGGAACTCCTCCGGTTCTGGCGGCGCAACGACTTCCGGACGGTCCATCTCTCGACGACGCGCAACGACACCTCCGGCGAGTACTCCGCGCTGATGATGCGTCCGCTCACGGAGGCGGGCGCCACCCTCCACGACCGGAGCGCGGACTGGTTCGCGCGGCGAATCGGGAGCGTTCTCGGCGACCCGCTCCAGGACGCGGCCCCGGACGTGGTCAGGGCGACGCTCCGCGCGGCCGACGCGACGGTCCCGCTGGACCTCACCGACCGCGAGTGGCGGACCGTCGCGGCCGCCGCGTACGGGCCCGGGATGTACGCCCCGGCACCGCGGCCGTTCCGCCGACTCGCGCTCCACGACCTCCTCGGGGGCTCGGCGGCGGGCCTGAGCGACACCGCAGAGCGCCTCCTCGTGCGGAAGGCGTGTCAGGCCCGTCCCTGGGAGGAGGTGGCCGAGGAACTCGACTTCGTCTCCCGCCGCGCCTGCATGCGTGCGTTCGGGGACGCCTGCGTCGCGCTCGTGGACGCGTACGGGACCGAGGCGGCTCGCGAGGAAGCAGCGCGGTACGAGGACGGCTGAGGAAGGGACGGCTCGCCGCGATTACTCGTCGTCGGACCCGCCCGCGACCCGGAGTTTCTCGAACTGCGCCTCGACGTACCCCTCCGCGGTCTTCGGCTGGACGTTGCCGACGACCTGCACGTAGACGTTGTCCTGCCGGGCCTCGAGGAAGGTCCCGGTGGAGACGGTCGCACCGATGCCCTCGTCGCCGAGCGAGACGTTGGTCGCGTTCAGGCCGCTCGCGTTGTACGCCTGTCGCTGCTCGTCGAGGAACGCACCCGAGTCCGCCGCCGAGGAGAACACGAGCACCGTAATCTGGAGGTCGGCGCTCCCGTTGGTCAGTTCGATGACCCGCCCGGACTCGATCCGCGAGGAGTTGATGTTCGGGTCGCGGGTCACGTTCTCCGTCCAGCCGTCGCCGACCTCCTCCGCCGTGAGGAGGTAGTCACTCGCCTCGCCCTGGTACTGGGGCCCCGCCGGTCCGCCGCCGATGACCTGCCCACACCCCGCGGCGACGAGCAGGACCGCGAGTGCCACGACGCCCACGGTGGAGCGGTACGTATCGTCCATGGTCGAGAACCGTTCCATCCGGGCATAAGGGCGCGTCCTGTTCGGAACGCTGAAACGCGCCCCACCGACCACGGGACGTAAGCCGCCCCACGCGCAACCTTCACGGCACACGTGTCCCCGCTCCCCGCTGTTCCCGTTCCCGCATCCGTCGCCCTCGCCGCGGTAGGGCCGTCGGTGTCGGTCCCCATGCTGGGTACCGTCGAGGCGGTGTGGCTGGCTGCGCTCGCGCTCCTGCTCGTCGGCATCCTCGGGAGTCTCGTCCCCGGACTCCCGGGGCCGGCGCTGTCGCTGGCCGGCGTCCTGTCCTACTGGTGGGCCACGGACTACACCACGCCCGGCACGCTCGCGCTCGCTGGGCTGGTCGCCCTCGGACTGCTCGGCCTCGCGGCCGACTGGTTCGCGGCCCCGCTGGGTGCGAAGGCGGGCGGCGCCTCGACCAGGACGACGGCCATCGCGGGCGTCGTCGGCTTCGTGCTCCTGTTCGTCCTCGGCCCGCTCGGCGTCGTCGTCGGCGTCGCCGGCACGGTGTTCCTGCTCGAACTCCGGGGGTCGGGTGACCCTCGCGGGTCGCTCCGCGCGGCCGGCACGGCCACCGTCGCGGTCCTCGGGAGCGCGCTCGCACAACTGGTCGTGACGGGGGCGATGCTGGTCGGGTTCCTGCTGGTGGCCTGACCTGGCGCAGAGGTTCCAACCAGTCCGGTCTCTGTGGCTCCATTCGTCCGGAGAGTGATTCGCTGCCTTCCGCTCGGCCGACCTGTGGAAAATTGTTTATCGACATACACGGATGCTTATGCTACGATGACCGAGTGGACGACCGAGGACCTCCGCGGGTATATCGAGTATATCGAGGCGGACATCCGAGACCTGGGGGAGCACATCTTCGAACAGTACCGGATGGACTACTCGGATGAAGCGGAGCATTGGGCCTATTTTGCAGGAGCCGTTCATAACTACATTCGTACTCAGGTCAGTTATTATGACCAACATGAGGGATACCGGGAGCCGAGAACAACGTGGGAGCGCGGAGGGAGGTGCGGCGACCAATGCATCTTGGCGGCCTCGATTTTCTCCAGCTACGGGTATCCGTGGCGGATTGTGAACGTTGAAAGCCCTCAGTACGACCGAGTTCACGCATTGATCGAGGTCGGATTCCCTGAGAGCGAAGGACTGAGTAGTACCGGTATCCAGGAGGGGCTCCGAAGTTTCTATTCGAGCAACGGTATCGATTGGGGACAGATCTCACGAAACTACTCCTGGGATGATATCCTGTTCTATCCGATGGACACGGAGTATAGTGATCATATCGGAGACATACAGAATCTGGCGGCCGAGGGATTTGTAGAGAAGTACTCTGATGGCTCTTGGGGCTGGAGCAACCATCTGAGTGGCGTAGATGCAGCCTTCGACGGCAACCGAACTCATATCGGAGAGGATATCTATTCCTGAGACAGTACAGAGCACAGTCGCGTTACTTCTCGCCGACGTTCGAATCCGGGATTTCGAACCTCTGTAACAGGGCTATGCCGGAAGGGATGAAATCGGCCCTTTCAGTCCTTGTTCTGCGTGCGCCCCATCGTATGGAACTCCTCGTTCGGACGCATATCCGTCATGAGCGCCATCCGGTTGGCAAGGTTGTAGTAGGCGACGACGCTGCCGATGTCCCAGATGGCCTCGTCGTCGAAGCCGGCCTCGCGGAGGCGGTCGAGGTCGGACTCGTCGACGCGCCCCGGCGACTCGGTGAGTTTCACCGCGAAGTCGAGCATCGCCCGGTGCTCCTCCGAGATGTCGGCGAGGCGGTGGTTGGCCGCAATCTGGTCCGCGAGCAGCGGTGCCTCGCCGAAGATGCGGAGCAGGGCGCCGTGCGCGACGATGCAGTAGTAGCAGTCGTTCGTCCCCGAGACGGCCACGATTATCATCTCGATCTCCTCGGGCGCGAGCGAACTCCTCTCGTGGATGGCGTCGTAGTAGCCGAAGAAGGCGCGGAACTGCTCGGGGCGGTGGGCCATCGCGGAGAAGACGTTCGGCGTGAAGCCGGCCTGGTCGGCCTCCTCGGTGATTCGCTCCTGGAGGTCATCTGGCAGGTCCTCGAAGTCGGGCACCGGGAAGCGCGTCATCGCGTTGTCCCGGAGCGTCGGCGTCTCGTCGGCTGGAGCCATACCGCGATTCCGTCTGGAACCGAGTTAGTCGTTGTGCCGGGGGGCGTCACTGGTCCGGCCGTCGTCCCCCTCGTGTTCCGGCCCGGTACCGGCACTGCTCCCGCCTCCGGAGCGCCCCGTACCGTCGGCTTCGGTCCCGTCGGTCGTCGCGCCCTCCTCATCGTCGTCGTACGGGCGGACGCCGCGGGTGCTGGCGCCGTAGTCGTTGTCGGTGGCGGAGCGTTCGGGCGTCCCGGCCGAGAGGTTGACCACGCCCTCCTCCGAATCCGGTCGGAACTGCCGGCTCACCAGGTACAGGACGGTGTAGCCGACGATTCCGATGGCGAAGACGGTCACCGGGATGAGGAAGGGACCGAACGTCTCCACCACTCCCTCCACCACCGACTGGACCCCGACCATCGCCGACCGGTACGGTGGGCAGCGGTTTAGTTGTGGGCATCGGCCGACGGTCGCCCGACGGTCGGCGAGGTGGCGTGACGGTCCGTCCACAGGTTCAAATCCGGAGCCGCCGAACCGCCGGTGTGTACGCGATGGGTCACTACGGGATGGCGTTGCTCGTCTACGCACCTGTCGGCTACATCCTCGTGCAGGCGGACCCGTTCCTGGCGTTCGTGGGCGGGGCGGGCGTGCTCGCGCTCGCGACGCTCCCGGACGTGGACATGGACCTCCCGCTCGTCCCGCACCGGGGGCCGACCCACTCGCTGCTGTTCCTGGCGCTGGTCGCCGGGGCACTGGGAGCGGTCGGGTACGCCGTCGGCCAGGGGTCGTGGCAACCGCTCGGTGGCCCGACGCGTGCGGCGGTGTTCGGCGCCGGAATCGGCGTGCTCGGGGTGGGGTCGCACCTCTTCGCGGATATGCTGACGCCCGCTGGCGTCAACCTCTTCTGGCCGCTCCCCGCCGACTCGTTCACCTTCGATATCGCCCGGGCGGACAACACCGTCGCCAACTACGCCCTCCTCGGACTGGGTGCGTTCGCGACGGCGGCCGTGCTGCTCGTCGCGGCCCCTGCCTGAGCGGGTGATGCCGCGTCCCCGTCACCCCTCCGATGACCTTCTCGGCCCTGCATCTGCCGGACGCTTTTAGTCCGGCAGCCGTGCCGGGCGCCAATCTTTATGCCGTGACCGGCGGTTCCTCCCTCTGTTATGGAACACCACAACGGCGAACCGCTGCGCCACTTCGGCGATGTCGCCACGATGGCCGCGGACCGGTACGGCGACAAGACTGCCTTCACCTCCTTCGGGCAGGAACTCTCCTTCACCGAGGTCGACCAGCAGGCCAACCAGGTCGCCAACCTCCTCGTCGAGCAGGGCGTCGAACCCGGCGACCGCGTGGGGCTGTTCATTCCGAACACGAACCAGTTCCCGCCGGCGTACTTCGGCATCATCCGCGCGGGGGCGGTCGCGGTCCCGCTCAACCTCCGGATGGACCCGAACACGCTCGGCTACGTCGTGAACAACTCCGAGGCCGACGTGGTCATCGCCTCGCCCGTTCTCGCCGACGAGGCGAAGCAGCTCGCGGGTGCGACCGACATCGAGACACTTCTCCTGCCCGGCGTCACGGACGACGGCATCGTCAACTACTCGCAGGCGATGACCGACCAGCCCACCGAGTTCGACCGGCCGGAGCGTGACATCTCCGACATCGCCTGCCAGCCGTACACCTCCGGGACGACCGGCAAGCCGAAGGGTGTGCTCCTGAGCCACGAGAACCTCCTCTCTGCGGTCGAAGCCTACACCAAGGGCGGGCTCGCCGTCGACGCCGACGACTCCATCGTCCTCGTGCTGCCGCTGTTCCACATCTTCGCCCTGAACGCAATCATGTCGACGTACCTCTACAAGGGCGCGACGATGCACCTCCAGCCCGAACCGGACGCCGAGAACATGTTGACGGCGCTGGACGAGCACGACGTGACGACGATGGCCGGGGTCCCGGCGATGTACACGATGATGTGGCAGGAGTACCGCGGCAACGAGGACCAGTACGACCTCTCCGCGCTGCGCTACGTCAACTGCGCCGCCGCGCCGCTCCCGGACAACGTCCGCCGGACCATCGAGGAGGCCTGGGGGGTCCCGATGATCGAGGGCTGGGGGATGACCGAGACCGCGCCCGCGGGCACCATCGAGCCCTCGCACGGCGTCCGCAAGGCCGCGGGCTGTATCGGCCCCGTGCTGGAGGTCTGCGACGTGAAACTCGTGGACCCCGACACCCGCGAGACGAAGGTGACGAACGACCAGCTCAGCCCCTTCCCGGACCAGGACCTCGACTTCGAGAGCGAGGACACGACCGGCGAACTCGCCATCAAGGGCCCCAACGTCTTCGAGGGCTACTTCAAGCTCCCCGAGAAGACGGCGGCCGTCTTCGACGACGAGGGCTACTTCCTCACGGAGGACATCATGCGCGTCGACGAGGACGGCTATCTCTGGATGGTCGACCGTTCGGACGACATGATAATCGCGGGTGGGGAGAACATCTACCCCGCCGAGGTCGAGGACGCACTCTACGAGCACTCCGACGTGGCCGAGGCCGGTGTCTGTGCGGCCCCGCATGCTGTCAAGGGCGAGGCACCCGTCGCGTTCGTCGTCCTCGAGGAGGGGTCGGACGTGACCGAGGAGGAACTCCGGAAGTTCACGCTCGACCACGTCGCCACCTACGCCCACCCGCGGCGCATCTGGTTCGTCGACGAACTCCCGCGCAGCGCCACCCAGAAGGTCCAGCGCTTCCAGCTCGAGGAGATGGCCAAGGAGCGACTGGACGGCGGCCAGCTCGAGAGCGGCGGCGAGCTGTAGAGCTCCGTTTCACCCCGTCCGATTTTCCGCTCCTATCGTAATAGGCTGGAATATATCCGGAATAATCGTAATAACTGCAGAATAACTAGACAAGAATGTTCAATATGCATCAAGGACTCATGGCTGGGACACCCAGTATTTCAGGCGCAGCCAGTGTGTCCGGTCGTCCGGTAGGCGGGTCGTGGGAGGGCCGAGATGGGCAGCGGGGGTGATAGCTCACGCCGCGTCCGTTTCGCCGACCGTCTCGCGGAGGTCGGCGACCTCGTCGCGGAGGTCCGAGAGTGCCGACGACTGTTCCGCGACCGTGGCCTCCAGGTCCGCGATGCGCTCGTCGCGTCTCTCGACCTCGCGTTCGAGGTCCGCGACACGCGCCTCGCAGTCGTCCACCCGCTGGTCGAGGCCCTTGATGGCTGCCAGCGCGACGCCGTCGGCGTCGACGGTGGCGATGCGGTCGCGGTCGGCACCGAGCCCGAACGCGTCGTGGAAGTCCTCGGCCATCGGGCCCATGTGGGTGGCGTCCTCCTGGCTGTCGTACTCCCACCGACTGACATCCAGGTCCGCGACCCGGTCCAGGACCGCGCCGGGGTCGACCGGCTGCATGTTCGTCTTCGCGGAGCTCGCGCTCAGCGAGGACCAGGAGCCGCCGCCGGGGGGGAGTTCCGCACCCGTGGAGGCATCACTGCTGGAGAAGACGGTCACACCGCCGCCGGCCTGGACCAGGAACTGGTCCGCCCGCGAGGCCGTGACGCTCCGCTGGGTGCTATCGCCCCAGGCGAAGCTCCCGTCGCCGTCGGCGGTCGCCTGCCGGCCAGCGGCGAACGAGAAGCTCCCGTTGGCCGCGTTGTTCCGCCCCCCTGGGACGGTGGCGACGTAGCCCGCCGAGTTCCCGAGGCCGCCGCCGACGGTCCCGGTGCTGTCCGCGGTGTTGCCGACGCCCCCGGCGACGGTGGCCATCTTGTCGGTGGCCTCGTTCCGTCCGCCGCCGCCGACGGTCGTGTACTCCGCGCTGGCGGTGTTCTTCTCCCCGCCGCCGACGGTCGAGTGGTCGCCGCCGGCGCTGTTCTCGGCCCCGCCACCAACGGTGGCGGTGTACTTCGCGGTGTTGTCGTAGCCGCCCGCGACGGTCGCCGCGTCGAACTCGGCGGTGTTCTTCGAGCCGCCGGCGATGGTCGAGTTGCCGGCGCTCGCGACGTTGTTGTTCCCGCCGCCGACGGTCGACCACTGGTTGGTGGCCTCGTTGCGCATCCCACCCGCGACGATGGCATCCTGGCCGGTGGCCCGGTTGAGGTCGCCGCCGCCGACCGTGGCGTGCTGCCCGGAGGCGACGTTCGAGGTGCCGCCCCCGACGCTCGCGTCCTGGCCGCTGGCTGAGTTGGCCTCGCCGCCCGCGACCGTGGCGTTCTCGGCGCCGGCGGCGTTCCCGCGACCACCGCCAACGGTCCCGAAGGGGGCCGTCACCTCGTTGGGCTCGACCGTGTTCCCGTCGTCGAAGCCACCGCCGGCGACCGTCGCGCCGCTGATGCCGCTCGCGACGCTGTTGCCCGGGTGGCCGGCGATCAGGTTAGCCGCGGCGCCCGTCGTCGCAGGCGTCCGGAGCCGCGACAGCGCCAGCATCGGGAGCCAGTTCGACCCATCGCCCAGGTAGACCACGCCGAGGTCGGTCGCGAGGAACTTCGCGCCCTGCTTGGGCGTGTAGTTCCCGCGGTTGGACGCGGCGTCGCGGACCTCGATGTCGATGTCGTACTGCCGGAAGTTGTCGTTCAGCGGTTTGTGCCAGTTCTTCGCGCCCTTCTGCGGAACGTTGTAGCCGTGGTTCGGAGTCTTGCTCATTGTGTTCACCTCGTGTGCGCCGGATTACGGGCCGACGCCCCCGTAGCCGTACTCGCCGTAGCGTTGCTCGCCGAAGTCGTCCTGAATCGGGGGCGACGTGGGCGTCGCCGTCGGGGTCGGACTGGGGGTCGGTGACGGCGTGGGACTGGGTGTCGCTGTCGCCGTCGGGGTGTCCGTGGGCCAGTCGATGTCGGGGCGGGTCCCCGTCTCGGTGGCCCCGGGGGTCCACTCGCCACGCTGGTCCGGGGTCCCGGTCGAGGAGGCGTCCCCGCCGTCCGGCGACCCGCCGTAGCCGAACGTCGGGGTCGGCGTGCCGCCTCCGCCGGACTCACCGGCCCCGTCGTCCAGCTCGGTGACGGCGGTGTAGCAGCCGGCCAGCACGACGGCGCCCGCGGCGGTCCCGGCCAGCAGTTGCCGCCGGCTCAGCGCGACCCGGCTGTCGGAGGTCTCGCCGGAGACCGTGGTGTCGGCCTCGTCGGTCACGCCTGGTCACCTCCGTGCCGGGGAGGTCGCGAGTCCGTCATCTCAGCACCCCCACACGTTGACGTTGTAGCGGATGGTGTCGCTGGAGGCGACGTTGCCCTGCGAGTCGTACGCCTCGACGCGGATCTCGTAGATCGTGAACCCGCACGCGCAGTCCTCCAGCGGCATGGTCACCGAGGTCCCCGTGCCAGCGGAGATCCACCTGTTCAGCGTCGGCCCGCAGTGCCCCCTGTGCTGGCTGATGCGACGGTAACTCCACTCGTAGTGGTCGAAGTCGTCCGGCCACCCGCCGCAGACCCCGAGGACCTTCCCCGTGTCGGCCTCGGCGGTCACCTCGGCGTACGGCTTCCCGCCGTCGTACTCGATTGGGAACTGGTAGCCGCCGCTCGTCGAGCCGTCCAGCGTGACGAGCCCACGGTCCTCGGGCTTGGTGATCTCGACCCAGCGACCGGGCGTACCGGCGCAGGGGTCGATGCGCTCGCCGTGTCCGAGACCGATATCGAAGCGCTCCCAGGCCTCGGGGGGCGACCAGCCGCCGCCGGAGCCCGAGTCCATGGAGCCGTCTTCGTCCTCGCTGCCGCCATCCGTCGGCGTGGCGCGCTCCTGGTCGCGTTCGAGGGGCCGGGTATCGACCCGGACGCCGAAGACGGCGTCGCCCTCGTGGCGGATGCGAGCGACGTGGAGCAGGACCTCCTCGCCGCCGCCGGTGGTTCCGGTGAACGCCATCGCACGGGCCTCCCGGCCGAGGAAGGCGGTCTCACGGACTCCGAGCCGCTCCGGGCCGCGCCGCCATGCCAGCTCCCCCTCGGGCTCGATGTTGAGCCGGCGGAGCAGCGACCGGGCGGCAGCGGAGTCGACCAGGTCGGGGAGCGGTCGCTCAGCGAGCGGGTTCAGGGCCTCCCCGCCCTCCTCGACCGCGGGCATCGCGACCAGCCCCAGGTGGGCATCCTGGCCCCCGTAGGCGGCGTATTGGTTCGTCAGCGTCGCGTCGACCTCCATGCCGAGCGCCTCGGCGCTGCGAGTCTCCTCCCAGCTGCCGACGTCGACGGCGTGGAAGCCCCGCTCCTCGGCGGCGGCGTCCAGCGCGACCGGGGCCGCCTCGTACTCCCGTGCCGCGACCTCGCTGCAGCCGGCCAGGCCGACGGCGCCGGCCGCGCCGGCCGCGCCCAGCGTCTTGAGCACGCTCCGCCGCGACGTGCCGCCCGTGGTGGCGTCGTCTCGAGACATCTACGCCACCTCCGCGGGGTCGATGGTGGTGTCGGCCTCGAGCCACGCGTCCGGGTCGTCGGGGTCGTACATGACGAGCCCCGCCTCGGTCGAGAAGCTCGCGTACTGGTCGTCGGTCGTGTGCGGTTCGTCCGTGTCGAACTTCGGTTCGTGGTTCCGGGTCATGGGCTGTCTCCGTGTGCACGCATCCGCACCCGTCGACCGGGCCGTGACCGCCGTGACAGGACCGGAGCGTGCCGATGCGGTTCCTCGCATCGTGACTGCACATGCCCCCTGGAGTTCTGTATAAATCCCCGGCGCTGGTGGTGAATCGAGGCGGTTCCGCGTGGATTTGTCCGGATTTGATACCCTCCACGTCGTGCGATTCTCGTGAATCCTTGCCGGATTCTCGTCAAAACAGTCGCTGGATTCAAATACTAGAATTTCGCCCTCGGTTGTGACGGGGGAGCACCGCCGTGGTGAACCGGACGGCGTTCGGCCTCGCGCGCAGTTGGGGAAGTCATCGGACATCCCGGCTCAGGGCGATGCTCCCGGTCCGGCGCCGCCGGTTCGGACGCTCCCAGTCCCGACGGCCGACCGAGGGATTATGAGAGCGGCTGGTAATGCCCCGGTAGAAGGAGGATGGACCGCTACCGCGGTTCGACCGTGCTGGCCCTGCTGGTGGTAGCACTGCTGGCCACCGTCGCCGGGGGGTCGCCGTCCCCGAATCCGGGGGGAAGCACCACCGACAGCGTCCCCGCCGTCCAGCGCAACACCAGCGGGCTGGCGGCGGACACCACCGCCATCCGCATCGCCGTCCAGCCCGACGGCTCGGCGGTCTGGGAGGTCGGCTACCGTGTCGCCCTGGACGACGAGGAGACGCGGTCGCGGTTCGAGACCGTCGACGACCGCATCGAGGCCCGGCCGCTCCAGTACACCGGCCCCTACCGGGAGATGATGGCCGAGGCCGCCGAGGTCGCCGCCAGCCGGACCGGGCGGTCGATGGAGATCCGGAACGTCACCGTCCAGGCCAGGGAGCTCCCGACCGGGGAGGGCGTGGTGGTGTACCGGTTCGTGTGGACCGGCTTCGCCTCCCGGTCGGGTGGGCGGATGGTCATCGGCGACGCCATCACCCGGCTGCCGCTCTCGGACGCGGACACCCGACTCGTGGTGCAGTGGCCCGCCGGGTTCGACGCGAAGCAGGTCAGCCCGGACCCAGATACCTGGCGCGACAGGGCGGTCGTCTGGCGAGGTCCGGTCGAGTTCGCGCCCTACGAGCCACGGGTCACCGTCGGTGGCGGTCCACTCCTCGCCCCCGATACGCTCGCGACCATCGGGGCCGTCGTCGGCCTCGTCGCGGCTACCGGCGCCGGGGGTGTCGGCGTGTACTGGTGGCGCCGACGCGACCCCGACGGGCGTCTGCTGCCGTGGCCTTCGTCGGAGGACCGCACCGGGACCACACCGGACGACCCGTCCACTGCGGACGACCCAGCCACCGCGGCCGAGGAGTCGGCGACCGAGGAGCCGTCCGGCGACGGTGACGGCGCTGCGGCGGCGGTTCCCGAAGAGCTCCTCAGCGACCCCGAACGTGTCCTCGACCTGCTGGAGTCGCGAGGGGGGCGGATGAAACAGCAGGAGGTGGTGAGCGAGCTTGGCTGGTCCGAGACCAAGACGAGCCAGGTCGTCAACGAGATGCAGGATGAGGGGACCATCGAGGTGTACCGCATCGGCCGCGAGAACGTGCTCTCACTGCCGGGGGAGATGGATGTCTGACCGGAGTCGCGGGACAGCAACCGGTAAACGGACCGTTTCGGCGATGAAAACAGTGCTGAAATGGCCCGGATTCGGCCAAAGGGAGTCGGCGATTGATGGTGGTCTCGCCCGAAGGACGGGTGTGAACTCGAGTCGGCGCACGCATCCTGGTCTCGTGGTGGTGAGCTGCGTGCTGCTCCTCCTGGCCGGTGGTGTGGCCAGCGGCGGGGCCACACCGGCCGGCGCCGTGGTCGCACAGGAAGGCAACGCGACCGCCGACCCCGGCGCAGTGGCCGGCGACGGCGTCCGGGAGGGCGGCGACGCCCTCGGGAGCCCGGTCGAGTCGCCGGACACGACGTTCGGCAGCCGGTTCTACCTGCGGGTCTCGTCGGTCACCACGGCCTACAATGATGAGCAGCCCGAACTGGGGCTCGCCGGGGGACTGGCCACCGACAACGTGGTCAACTTCCACGTGACCACCGCGGACGGGGAGACGGCGGTCTTCTCGTTCCGGCTGACCGGGGACAACCGCATCGAGGACCTGCGCGCGGGCGCCCGAAGCGACGCCTCGATCCGGATGACCACGGACAAGGAGACGTTCGACCGCATCGCCACCGCCGACTCACCGGGGGTCGCGTTCCGCGAGGCGCTGGCGTCCCGCGACATCCGGATCGGTGGTCGGGGCGTCGTCAGCGGGCTCTTCTGGGGAGTGGTGAACCTGCTCCGGAGTATCGGCGGGCTGCTCTGAGGTGGGCGTTCCGGCGTGCCGAGCCCTGCAGCCGGGAGACGGAGGACTCGACCCCACAGGACCCGCCGTTCACCCCGAAGTGAAGGCTCTCTCCCGGCCGAAATCCCCTGGCGGAAAGCGAGTCCCGGCCCCAGAAACAAGCACCCCTTTGAGCATCCAGAAGACGTTTTTCCGCACACCGTCATCCGGCGGATATGCCCTCCAGACGTGCCTACCTCGCGATGCTGGCAGCGACCGCCGGATGTACGAGTCCGTTCTCCTCCGGTTCGCCCGCTGATGGCGACGATGCGCCCACGGATTCCCCGACCGACACGTCGCCCACCGACGCCGGGGCGACGGTCACCTACGAGTACGTCGGGACGGACGACCTGCCGACGGGCGAGCGCGCGCTGGTCCTCCCCGGGCAGTGGCGAGACTGGCTCCGGACGGCCGCGAGTGGCGATACTGCTCGCGGGAGAATCCGACCCGAGGACTGCGGCCGCTCGCCGGTCCAGCCGGGCTGGACGGTCCGGCTCCGCCACGCCGGCGACCTGTCCGGCAGCTACGCGGTCGAGGGCGATACCGGCGGCCACTACATCGTCCAGTACCGGGCCGCACAGGCCACACCTCCCGAGGACACGACGGTCCACCGGTTCGCTGACCTCCCGGCGGCCGTCCGCGACCCGGTCGGGCGGATTCTGGACGGGATGGCCGTCGACCTCCCGCCGCAGAACCGGCCCTACCAGTACATCAGGCGCGAGGGCCGGCAGGGCGACGGCAGCTATCCCGAGCTGTGGGTCCGGCGGGACGGCACCACCTACCGGGTCCACCCGGACGTGCCGACCATCACGCCGCCCTGCGACTACTACGTCGCCCTGCGGTTCTCGTCCGTCGACGGCGCCGACCGGACGCTCTCGCTCGCGACGGTAAACCAGCCCGACACCATCGCCGCCGACGCCCGCGCGGAAGCGGAACGACCGCTCACGGACTACACCGGACACGACAGGTCCCGCCTCCGGGAGTTCGACCACGTCATGACGCTCGCCGGGTTCTACCGGGTGCGCGTGACGACGGACTGAGACGGGCAGCGGGACGGGACCGCCGACCACAGTCCCCTCGCCCGCGCTCATCGGTCACGACGAACCGATAGCCCCGGTCATTGACAGGGGGTGGATACGGGATACAAATTCAATGCATCCTAAATATGTCAAAAATACTCGGCATTTATTATTTGTTCCTATGATTATCATGTAATTTGTGGTTTCAGTTGTATACGCGGCCGATGGACCAGGCACGTCCTGTAGCGGAAAGCGGCTCAGGGAACCGGACGTGCGTCGGCGCGCCGCAGGCGTACCGTTCACCGCGCCGAGCGTAGCGAGGCGCGGCCGGTTTTCTGAACGTTTTTTGCGGTGAGCGGTTCGCTGGCGCAGCCAGCGAACTCGAACCGCAAAAACGCTCGAACGAAGCGCTACTGGAACCCTCGAAGCGGCTGTGCCTGGCTCGACTCCTCGTCGGCCTGCTGCATCTGCTGGGCGAGCTGTTCCCGGGCCTCGCGGATCTCCTCGGCACGCTCGACGAGGTTCTCTGTCGGGACCTCGAGGTCGGTGAGGGGCTCGATGCCGCCGGAGATGATGACGCGGGAGGATTCGGGGTCGGGGAACTGCGCCTCCGTCTCGACGATGAGGCCGACAGCGTCGAGGTCCTGGCGCTGTGCCTGCGAGAGGAGCGCGCCGGTGGGGCCGCTGACCAGGCCGCCCTGCCGTGGCGGGACGATGCCGGCCTCGTCGAGGCGGCCTCCAGCGTCACCGGACGCGACGCCGTACAGCTCCGGGGTACCGTCTTTCTCCCCGGGGAGGCCGCTGAGGTAGAACGGCGTGATGTCGTGTTCGACGACGAAACTCGTCACGCAGTCGGCGAAGCCGGTGGCCCGCTGGGGAGAGACGGGGATGTCGCTCTGGAGAACGAGCAGGTCCTGGTCCGCGTCGGCGTAGAACCGGACCGGCGGCATGAGTTCGGAATCGTCGCTGTGGTAGACGGCCACCTCGGGAATCCCGTCGCAGTGGAGTCCCCCCACGCAGGGCATCTCGAACGTGTCGACGAGGTGGTCGGCGGCGATCTTTCCGACGAGTCCGGCCCCGGGGAGTCCTTCTACGAGCGTCGCGCCGGTCAGGTCGATGTCGGCCTCGATGTCGACGTGTGCCATACCGGCGCGTCGCTCGGCAGGGGCTTCAACGTGAGGGGGGGCGCGCCGCGCCGGCCGACGTTTTGACGGGACTGTCAATTTCCCTTTATGTTGGTGTACGGCATTGTATGGTATGGAACAGGACAGGCAGCGAGCCCGTGGTGGGTCGGGTGGGACGGGCCGACGCTCGTTTCTGAAAGGTGCGACGACGACATTACTCGCGGCGGGCGCGCTCGGGACGAGCGTCACGAACGCGGCGGCGGCCAGCGAGCAGGTCGAGACGGTGACGAAGCGCATCGAGACGTGGGACGGGAAGGAACTGGCGACGCAGCTCTACCTGCCGGATACGAAGGGCCCGGCGCCGGCTGTCCTGATGACGCACGGTTACGGGAGCGACAAGGAGGATGCAGCGCTCGTCCGGACGGGAACGAAATACGCGGAAGCGGGCTTCGTCGTCCTCACCTACGACTCGCGTGGCTTCGGCGAGTCCGACGGCGAGGTCGGCGTCAACGGGCCGAAGGAGGTCAAGGATGCGCAGTCGCTCCTCGACTGGCTGGGCTACGCACGTCAGGCGGACGTCGGTTGCGAGAGCTCCGGCCTGCTCGTGCAGGGTGACGAGTCGGACGGTGGCCGGAACGGCACGCGCGACGTGGACAACCCCGGCTCCGGACCGTCCATCAAGGTCGGCATGGACGGACTCTCCTACGCCGGCGGTATCCAGCTCAACCTCGCTGCGGTCGACGACCGGCTCGACGCCATCGTCCCACGGTGGGCGTGGAACGACCTGACCTACTCGCTGGCCCCGAACGGCGGCATCAAGGCGGGCTGGACGACTATCCTGCAGGAGTTCGGCGCGCAGGGCTCGCGTGACATCGAGACGGGCGGCGACAGCGACAACGATATCGACGCGCGCGACGTCCGGAACGGCGTCGACCCGCGGCTGTACAAGTTCTACACCGAGAGCGTCGCGACCAACGAGTTCTCGCCGGCGGCCCGGTCGTTCTTCAGGCTCCGCTCGCCGTCGACGAAGGCGGCCGGGCTCGCGGAGAACGCGCCGCCGTCGCTGCTCATCACCGGCTGGAACGACACGCTGTTCACCGCGACCGAGGCGGTTCGGAACCACGAACTGCTGGAGGGCGGCGGGCAGGACAGCCGGATGGTGTTCATCCGCGGTGGCCACTCGCTGGAGCAGCAGGCGCCGCTCGAGCAGGGGGAGATCGACGCGATGGCGCTCGACTGGATGACCGAGCACGTCGCCGGCGGCAAACGGGCCGACCTCGCCGAGGTCACCTACTGGCAGCAGGAGGCCGAGGCGTTCGCCGAGGCGGACGCGCTTCCGAGCGCGGCCGAGGGTCCGTCCCGGACGCTGGCCGAGGCCACGAACGCCAGTAGCGGGACGACCGACCTCGCCGGTGGCCCGGTCGGCGGCTCCAACTCCGAGATTCTCGTCCAGTGCAACGACGACTACGCGCCGGGGACGTTCGCTGACTTCGACTTCCCGGTCGAGGAGGAGATGGAGCTCCTGGGCGTGCCCGAAATCACGCTGAACGTGACGCCGCTGGGGCGCGACCCGCTCGTCTTCGCGAAGGTCTACCACGTCGATTCGGCGGGGAACGCGGAACTCCTCTACAACCAGTCGACGCCCTACCGCGTCGAGGGGCCGGTTGGCGAACCGCAGGACATCTCGTTCGAACTGGCCGGCGTCCAGCGCCAGTTCGAGGCGGGCGAGACGCTTCGTGTCACCCTCTCGACGACCGACATCGCGTACTTCAACTCGCGCACGTCGGCGGGCGTCAGCATCGACAACGACGGCTCGGAGGTTCGGATTCCCGTGAAGGGGACCGACGGTCTCGCGGCAGCGTCGTCGTCCACGTCCGGTGCGTCCAACCCGGTCACCGGGCTGGAATCGTTCCCCGGGACGCTCTGATACCACGGCGGCGGCGCGCGAGCGCCGTACGACGACACCTTTGACTCGACGCCTTCTGCGGCCCCGTCTTCGCGGGTCGGGCGATTGTCCCGGCCCCTCGTTCACCCGTCGAGTGGCGACGCCCGGCTCGTCGCGATGACCGCCCGTCGGCCGTCACTCGACGTCGCCGTACGCCGCGACCAGGCCGTCGAGCGCCTCGTGGTGTTCGGTGGTGTGTGGCGCGGCGAGCGGTGTGACCGATACCTCGCCCTCGACGACGGCGCGGCGGTCGGTCCCGTCGGGGTCGGGGATGGTTCCCTCGGCCATCAGCTCCCAGATGTGGTCGTGGATGACGACCTGCTCGCCCTCGCGCTCGGCGTCGATGCGGTAGACGTGGGACGGGCGCGTGACCCGCATCGGGGCGCTGGGCTCGCTCTCGGGGGCGTCGGGTTCGTACTCCGCCGGGAGCGGGGCGTTGAGGTTGAGGTAATCGGCGTGCTCGAAGACGCCGGCCTCGGGGGCGTGGTCGACGAGGAAGCGAGTCGCCCGAGCGGCCTCCGCGTACGCGGGCACGTCGGGGTCGAACTCCCGGTAGCGCTCGTCGCTCCCGGGGAAGTAGAGCGAGGCGGCGATGGCGGGGATATCGAAGAACGCCGCCTCTACGGCCGCGGAGACGGTTCCCGAGCGCCCGAGCGTGTAGCCACCGAGGTTCGCGCCCCGGTTGCACCCCGCGACCACGAGGTCCGGTTCGAGGTCCAGTGCCTGGGTTCCGGCGACCACGCAGTCGACCGGCGTCCCGTGGACGGCGAAGCCGTCCTCGCGCTCCTCGACGGTCACCTCGCTGGACATCTTCCGCCCGACAGCGCTCTGGTCGGCGGCGGGCGCGACCACGGTCACGTCGGCCACCGGCGAGAGGGCCTCGCGGATGGCCTGCAGGCCCGTGGCGTCGATGCCGTCGTCGTTGGTGAGGAGAACCTCCATGCCACGCCTCCGGCCGGCCGGGGCAAAAAGCCGTGCCTGCGGGCGGCGGGTGGCTCGTGGTCCACTCCCGTGGACTGCCCGGTGTCCCACCGGTCAGGGTGGGACCGGGACGGACTCCACCACGACCTCATCGTCGACGACGAGGTTGTACGCGGCCTCGTCGTCGTTCCAGAGGACCAGCACCTGCTCGAAGGTGAGCAGGTCGCCGTAGTCCGCCTCGCGCAGCGGCGCGTTCAGCGCGTCCTCGTCGACGAGGACGGCGAAGTGGTCGGCCGCCTGTGAGCCGTCGCCGATGCGGAACAGCGGGTTGGCGCTGGGGTCCTCGGTCAGGTCGTGGCTCAACTTCGCCGCGGCGACGTTGACGCGGTCGGTGACGTGGGACTCGGAGTCCGCGAGGCGGGCGAACCGGTCGTGTGCGGGCTGGTAGTCGATGGCCCGGCGGCCGTCCCGCCGGAGGACGCTGTACGAGAACTGCACGTCGACGTTGACGAACTCGCCGTCGCCCGGCTCCCGGTCCCCACTCCCGGTCGGGGCGGCGTCGGGCCCACGCTCGCCGCGGTCGAGCGAGCGCTGGAAGCCCGGCACGTCGAGGTCCGGGCGCACGTCGAACGACCAGCAGGTGTCGCTGGGCGCGGCGTCGGGCCACAGCCGGAGCGTCGGCGCCCACACGGTCGCAGCGTCCTCGCCGGAGTGGTCGGCCAGCGCGCGCTCGACGCCGCGTAGGCCCAGCGCCGTGTTACGGTCGGCGGGTGCGAGCGCGAGCAGCGAGCCGTCGGGCGCGAGCGCGTCGAGATATCGCCGGGCCGTCTTCGAGGGGTCGGCCAGCTCCGAGAGGACGTTCGAGAACAGGACGAGGTCCCAGCCGTCCGCCGCGTCGTCGTCGTTCCCGCCGTCCGCGGCGGCCCCGTCGAGCGGCCCGGTCGGGTCGAACGCCTCGGCGGTTTCGCGGTGCACCGTCGAGTGGACGTTCCGCCCCGTCCCCTCCAGCACCGCGTCCAGCACGTCGGCCGCGGCCGCGGGCTCGACGGCGTGGTAGTGGACGAGCGCGTCGTCGGGGAGGTAGTCCGCGAGGCCGAGCGCGGGCCCGCCCACGCCCGCCCCCACATCCAGCACGCGCAGATGGTGGTCCAGCAGGTCGGCCTTCGCGAGGTCGTCCAGCACGTACTGGACGCTCGCATAGTAGCCCGGCAGGTGGTAGATGGCGTACGCGAGCGCCGTCTCGTCGTCGTACTCCACGTCGCCGCCGTGGAGGTAGTGCTCCTTGACCTCGCGCAGCCGGGCACGGAGTCGGTCGCCGCTGTCGCCGTCCGGCCAGCCGGCGCCGTAGCGCTCGACGAGCAGGTCCTCCAGCCGGGTGGCGTGGGCGTCCGGGAGCGCGGTGACGTGCTCGTCGACACCCCGGGCCCGCCACGCCGGAACCGGCTCCTCGGAGGCAGGGGCGAAGGTCCCGTCGTCGGTCTCGACCAGCCCCAGCTCGGGCGCCAGCGTCCGGAGTCCCTGCTTCACGATACCGGGGTGGGGCTGCCCCTCGACGTACTCGAACACCTCCTCGGGGTCGATGGGGCGGACGCTCCGGAGGTAGCGCGCCGTGTCCCGGAGGTCGGAGCGCTGGGACTCGTCCATCATGCGTCGTCACCGTCCGTGTTCGCGTCGGTGTCGTGGCCGGGCGCGTCGGTGTCTGGGGGGGCCGCCGCTTCCCCGGTTCCTGCGCCGAACGCTCCCGCGCTGGCCTCGTCGTACATCTCGGCGAACGCCTCGGCGTCGTCGGCCACGTCCGCGATGCGGCGGGCGGCGTCGGCCACCGCGTCCGCGCCCTCGAAGGCTGCCTGTATCTCGGCGTACACCGAGGGGTTCCCGCCGGTCACGTTCTCGACGAGGTCGGCCAGCGGCCCGGAGACGGGCGTGTGGAACTCCCCGGGCACGTCCTCGGCGGCGAGGCCGAACGCGAGGACGGCGGCGTGGGTGCGGGCCTGCACGGTCGCCATCGCGCGGTCGTGTTCCTCGGGGGTCGTGTCGAAGACGTGGTTGCCGCGGTCGGTCAGCGCCTCGCGGATCGCGCGGACGGCCGGCCCGCCACGGTCGACGACGACGGCGCAGTTGCCGGGTTCGTTGTCGGGCGCGAACAGCGGGTGGAAGGAGGCACGCTCGCAGTCGGGCGCCGCGTCGGCGAGCGCGTCGACCGCGGTCGCCATCTCCCCGGAGACGTCCACGACGGCGCGTTCGGCGCGGGGGCCGTGCTCGGCGACGGCGTCCGGGACCGCCGAGATGGGGACCGCCACGCAGACGAGGTCGACCGCCGCGCTGTCGGCATGCTGCCCGTCGACGGCCGCCGCCGGCGGGTCGGACTGGTCGGCCACTCGTTCCTCGAAGGCCGCGACGGCTGCCCGGGCGGCGGCCGCGTCGTCGTCGGCGAAGGTCACGCGGTCGACGGCGGGGGCGACGCTCCGGGCGAACCAGCGGCCCATCGTCCCGGCCCCGACCACGAGCAGGTTCATGCGGACTGGTTCCCGACGCCCCGGCAAAAGCCGTTCGCTCCCGGGGGCCGGGCTGCCGCCGCCAGCACTATCCGGGGTGGGGTTGCACTGGCGCGCATGCGACACAGCCTGCTGGTGGTGGGCCTGTGCTGTCTCGTCGTCCTCGCCGGCTGTGGTGGGACGAGCACGCAACCGACACCGACACCATCCCCGACCGGGTCGGCGGCTCTCGACGGCGGGGACGGTGGCGGGGGCGGAAGCGACGGCGGCGACGGCAGTGACGGCGCCGATGGCGGTGGGGGTGGCAGCGACGGCGGCGACGGCGGCTCGACCGCGTTCTCGTATCCGGCTGGGACGAGCGAGTCGGGCGTAGCGGACCCCACGGCCCTGCTGGACGCGAAGGTCGACAGCCTCGCCGACACGGACTACGCTCTCAACGTGACACAGGTCGCGATGCTCGACGGGAGCCGAACCCGGTCGGTCTCGGTGGTCCGGAGTGACCTCGACGGGCAACGCTCGCTCGGCGAGTTCAGCGTGACCTCCCCCAGCGGGGAGACCACCGTCGACATCTACCGCAACGCGACGACCCTCTCCCGGCGCCAGGCGGTGGATGGTCGGACGAGCTACCGGGTTCGGAACGGCAGCGGCACGTTCGAGCAGTACCACGAACGCCGTGCCGACGTGGCCCGCTCGGCGGAGAGCCTGTTCCGGTTCGCCAATTTCTCGGGTGCCGAGGTGGTCGAGCGCGACGGCCGGACGATGGCCCGATACACGCTCGCCGAGGTGAACGGCTCGGCGGTCAACGAGAGCACGACCATCACCGACGCCACCGGCGTGCTGCTGGTCGACGAGCGTGGCGTCATCCATCGCGGCGTGGTCGACATCCGAGGGACCCGCGACGGAACGCCACGCCGGCTGTTCATCGAACTCCGGACCACGGCGACCAGCGACGTGACCGTCGCGGAGCCGGGGTGGCTGAGCGAGGCCGAGGCCGCATCAGAGAGCTGAAGCCTGCTACGATGCGCCTGTCGGTTAACTCTCGAATAACATCCTCCATCGACTATTTCTCCGATAGTATTCAGATTAATGCCTTCTGACCCACATATATGTATAATGGGTCATGTTACATGGAAGCGTCCCTCAGTCCTCCAGGCCGACGTAGTCGGCCGCATGCCGGACCAGCGCCGGATGTGGGTCGGCAGGCGGTCGTCGGTCGACGACCTGCCGGAAGGCGGCTTCGAGGTCGCGGTCGGTCGTCTCGGTGAGCGCCGCCGCGGCCACCGCGACGCTCCGCGAGGCGCCAGCCGAGCAGTGGACCAGCGTGCGCTCGTCGCTCGTCAGCGCGTCGAGGGTCGCCTCGACCGCGCGCTCGAAAGCCGGGACCTCGTTCCTGGGACCGTCCATCATCGGCTCACGCACCACGCGGACGGCGTCGGGGTAGCCGCCGGCCGGGGGGTCGTGGGTGAGTCCGACCACGACCTCGATGGCCGCGTCGTGAAGCGCCGGCTCCTCGCTCGCGGCGCCGATTCCCCCGACGTACAGCCTCTCGGCGACCTGATGCATGGTCGGGCACACGGACGGGTACGACAAGAAGGTCAGTCAGACATCCGCCGACGCGAGACGCTCAGACGTGGGGTTTCGGGCGCAGTTCCTCGGGCTCGCGTGCGGCGAGCCAGTCACAGAGCTTCACGAGCTGGTCGCATGAGGCCTCGAACAGCTCGGCACCCTTCTCGGCCGTGGCGTCGGTCTGGTCGCCGAGGACGCCGTTGTCGGTGTTGTCGGCAGCGTCGTAGAACGCGCGGGCGCCGTGGACCATCCCGCGGCGGCGGCCGTCGGGCTCGGCGTTCTCGACCTCCTCCATCAGGACGCCGGTGTCGCGGGCCTCCTCCAGCCGGTCGTCGTGGACCAGGTCGGGGTGGAGATGCTGTATCATTGCGGTCTCCTTCGGGCCGCCGTGGGGCCCGTTGTGCTCGAACAGGTCGTCCACGAGGTCCGGGATGGACTCGTCCCACATCCACTCGACGGCGAAGGCGGTCTCGTCGTCGTAGAGGCGGCGGCCGACCTCCTGGAGGTGTTCGATGTTGCCGCCGTGGGCGTTGACGTAGACGACGCGGTCGATGCCGTGGTAGGTGAGGTTGCGGGTGAACGACTCGACGTAGTCGCGGAACTGCGGCGCGTCGACCCACATCGTCCCGTGGAACTGCTTGTGATGGGGGCTGACGCCGATGTTGATGGTCGGCGTGCAGAGGTAGCCCGTCCTGTCGGCCGCGGCGCGGGCGAGCCCTTCGGCGATGAGATGGTCGGTCCCCTCGGGGAGGTGCGGGCCGTGCTGTTCGGTCGACCCCAGCGGGACGATGGCCAGCGACTCGGACTCGAAGTACGATTCGAGGTCCGGCCACGCCTCGTCAGCGAGATACATAGAGCAGTCGACGGGCGGCGGTGGCATGAAGGTGGTCCCACAGGTATCGGTTGCGGCTCCCGTCGCCCGGCAGTTCCCGAGGTGGAGACACCGAAGACACTTACCGATGCCATCGACACCGACCAATGATGTCACCCAAACGTCGCGACGTGCTCCGTGCCGGAGGCGTCGCAGCCCTCCTGAGTGGCGGCCTCGCCGGCTGTATCGAGGACGTCACGGACGCACCCGGGGAGGAACGACCCGCGTACGCCGACTGGCTGTTCGACACCGATACCCTGCTGGACGCCTCGTTCCAGGGGTTCTACGCCGTCGATGTCGCGGCGTATCGCGAGCAGCAGGCCGCGCTCCCGGCCGAGGCGAACGAGGCCGTCCAGCGGGCGGCCGACGAGTACGATGGGGTCGCCGTCGAGGACTTCGACCGCGTGACCGGCCTCGGCGCCTTCGCCGACCCGAATCCGGACGACTACGGCGACGAGCAGTTCATCCTGACGACCGTCGGAACGGGGTCGTTCGACAGTGACGCCGTGGCGAGCGCCATCCGGTCGAACTCGGAGGTGAGTGCCGACGGCGAGTACGAGGGGTACGACCTCTACACGAGACGGGACCGCTACTCGCCGGGGAACACGGCGGCCGCGGCCGTCGGCGACGAGGCGGTCGTTCTCACGGTGGCCGACGCCGGCGGCGAGTACCGCAACCCGCCGCGCGGCGAGACACCCCCCTCACCCTCCGGGACGCCGGCTGGTGGCGTCAGCGCCGAGCGCGCGGTGGTCCACCACGTCGATGCCGGCGCGAGCGGGTCCGGCGGCCTCCTCGCCGGGAACGACCGGCTCGACCGGCTGGCGGAGGCACTCGACGGCCCCATCGTCGGCGGGCTGGCGTTCGACGCCGCCACGCTCCGCGAGCGGCTCGGGTTCCGCTCGCCGGAGGCGACGACGGCTACCCCGGAGGCCGACGGCCGGGACGGGAACGACAACGGCGGGGCCGACGACCGGCGCGCCAGTACCCCGACCGTGAGCGAGCCGGAGCCGAGCCCCGTCGAACGCCACCTCCGCCGGGTCACGATGGGCCTGACCGCGTTCGGCGGGAGTGCCGACGCCGACGGCGCCAGCAGCGGCGCGGTGGACTTCCGGCTGCTGTACGAGGACGAGTCCGCCGCGAGCGACGGCGCCGCGGCCGTCGAGGACCTCCGCGATGCGCTCCGGGCGGAGTCCGAGGCGTTCACCGTGCCGGAGGTCACGGTCGAGACCGACGGCACGGCGGTCGCGGTCGCCATCACCGGCGACCCGTCGGCGTTCTACGAGGCACTCGGCTTCGGCGACAGCAACGAGCCCAATGCACGGGCCCCGCAGGTCTCGTTCACCTTCGACCGCCGCGAGGACGGCCGCGTGACCGTCACCCACGACGGCGGCGACGAGGTCGGCACGGAGGGCACCATCGGGCTGCTGTACGAGTCCAACGGCGAGGGCATCGAGCGCCAGTGGCAACCCGACGACGGCTCCATCACCGCCGGCGACTCGGTCACCACCGACCAGCCCGTCACGGGTATCCTCCGCGTCATCTGGACCTCCCCAGAGGGTGGCTCCTCGGCGACGCTTGGCCTCTACCGGCCGCCGGAGCCGTCCGACGCTCCGGAGGTCGCCTTCGGCTTCGAAACCCGGAGCGAGAACCGGGTCGCCATCACGCACGAGAGCGGCGACCACGTGGAGCAGCCGCTCGTCGTCGTCTACGACTCGGTGGAAGGTGGCCGGAAGGAGGTCTGGGAGCCCGAGGGCGACGCCATCGCGGCCGGGGACACCTACACGACCGAACTCGCCCTCGCCGAGGACGGGTCCGTCCGTGTCATCTGGGATGGTGAGGGGGCAGTCACGCTCGCCGAGTACCGCAGCGCACCAACGGGGACGCCCCGCCGAACCCGAACGGCGTCCGCGGAGGGGACGGAGACGCAGCCCCCCCAGCAAGCCACCGAGACGCGGACGGGCACCGCGACCCCGGACGAGACACCGACGCGGACGCCGCGGCCGACGGAGTCGAGCACCGCGACGACGACCGAATCCGGCACTCCGACCACGGCCGAATCGAGCACCGCGACACCGACGGATTCGGCCACCGCGACCCCAGCCGAATCCGGCACCGCGACGCCCACCGAGACGAGCACGTCCACCAGCACCCGGACCCCGACGCCCGTCGAGGACGGGACGCCGACCTCCGGGAGCTGACGCCGCTGTCGGCCGGGGCCTCGGCCGCGGTTCTCCCGGAACCGCCGGACCGACGCTTCTCTCGCGATGGACGTGCCGAACACAAGACGTTTGCCGGGAGGTCCTGAACGACCGCTCATGGCCCCCGAACGACGCGATGTCCTCCGCGCGAGCGGCGGACTCGCAGCCCTCCTGACCGGCCTCGCCGGCTGTACCGAACAGCTCTCCGACGTGACCGACGGCGGTAGTGGCTCCGACGCCCCAGCGTACGCCACGGCCCTGTTCGACCCCGCTGCCGTCTTCGACGTGCAGACGCGGTCGTTCGTCTCGGTCGACGCGAGCGCGTACCGCCAGCAGAAGGCCGCACTCCCCGAGTCCTTCCGGAAGGGTGTCGAGGACACCGCCGGCGACGTGGAGGGAGCGGCGCCGTCCGACGCCGACCGGCTCAGCGGCGTCGTCGGGACGGACCGCGGCGAGCCCAGGAAGTATCAGGACGACCGGAGCGTCTACGCCGGCTACCTGACCGGCGACTTCGACGCCGAACGGATCCGCTCGCAGCTCGCCGAGAACGAGCAGCTCACCGAGCGTGGCGAGTACGAGGGCTTCACGCTCTACGGCGGCGCGGCCGAGTACGACAAGACCCGGACGGTCGCCGCGGCGATATCGGCCGACGCGCTCGCCGGCGCGACGGTCGACGTGGCGTACCCCGGCGAGACCCCGACCTCCGGCGGCGACTACCGGGGCGGCGGCGAACTGACGGCCACCCCCTCGGGCGTGCCGACGGCACTGGACGCCGTCAAAACGCAGGTCGACACCGCGGGCGGCGGCGGCAGCCCGCTCGCGGACGACGACCTCGTGGGCGAGATACTGACCGACCTCGGTGACGCGCCGTTCATCGCGGGGACGCTCGCAAGCGGCGAGACGGTCCGCTCGATGTACTTCGGCGACGGTCAGGGTGGTACCCGGGAGCCGGATGACGAACTCGCGCAGGACGTGAAGGCGCTCACGCAGGGCATCGTCGGCGTCGGCGGGAGCGGCACGGCACCGGAGTCCACCTCCAGCGAGGTGACCGTCCGCCTCTACTACGACGACGAGGGCGTCGTGAGCGATCGGGCGGAGACGCTCCGCTCGGCTATCGAGACCGCCAAATCACGCTCCGAGGACGTGACCCCGCCGGAGACGGAGGTCACGGCCGACGGCCGGGCCGTGGTGCTCACCATCACGGGCGACCCGCAGCGCCTGGCCGACGAGTTCGGCTTCGGTGAGGCCAGCGGGGGCGGGAGCGCCCGCGGCACTCCCGCCGAGGCCCCGCAGGTCGCGTTCGGCTTCGAGCAGAACGCCGAGGGGACCGTGACCATCCAGCACGAGGGCGGCGACACGGTGAACGTGGACCTCCGGGTCAGGTACACGAGCGACGGACAGACCAAGGTCGACACCTGGACCGCTGGCGGGGACGGCATCGCCGCCGGCGACAGCTTCACGACGTACGCGGCGGTCGACTCCGGCAGCGAGGTGACGGTCATCTGGGAAGGGGACGGCGCGGCCGCGGTGCTGGCACAGTTCGAGGCGCCGTAGGTCCTCGAGCCGGCACCAACTAGACTTATTCCGTTCGCCTTCCGCCACGTGGTATGGACGTTCGCCTGCTGGAAGCGACCGACGACCCCGAGCGGGTCATCTGTACTGCGGCCCGCAACGATTACAGTCCGACCTTCGTCGGTGACCAGACGTTCGAGGAGACGATGGCGGAGATCGAGGGGGACGACATCGAGGACAAGAAGCAGACGCTCATCGGTCACCTGCTCGACCACGGCCACTTCGGGCCGTTCGAGCACCCCCATGCCACCTTCGCCGTTGAGGGGATGAGCCGCTCCTGCATGGCACAGCTCACCCGTCACCGGCACGTCTCCTTCGATGTCCAGTCGATGCGGTACGTGGCGTTCGACGATGTCGACCCGGAGGAGGTTCGAGAGGGGGCGATGGTGGTGACCCCACCGTCAGCCAGCGATCCGAACTGGGTGGGTCGGAACCAGTCCACGGGCTCCGTGGACGAGGAGACGGTGGCAGAGCGCGAGCGCATCTTCCGGGAGTCGGTCACCCGGTCGGTCGAGGAGTACCAGCGCCTGCTCGATCTGGGGATGCCTCCCGAGGACGCACGGTTCGTCCTCCCCATCGGAACCGAGGTCAACGTCGTGATGACGATGAACGCACGGATGCTGATGCACGTCGCCGACATGCGGGCCGCGGCCGATAGCCAGTGGGAGATCCGCGATATGACCGAGCGGGTGCTCGACCTCGCCGAGGAGTGGTGCCCCATCACGTTCCAGCATTACGAGGAGCATATGAAGAACCGGAAGAACCGACTCGCACCCTGATTCTATACCGAATCAGGAGCCAGCGTCACCATGCCCGACTACGACCGGTGCCCTGGCTGCGATACGTCCTTCGGGCGACTCGGCTCACACTGGGCCCGCGCGGACTGCGACCGCCCCGAGTTCACCGAGAGGGAGATGGAGCGACTCATCGGCCTGTTGATGGGTGACGGAGACATCCACGGCCGGAACGATGCGAACCCCCACTTCCGGATTCGGATGACGACGCGCCCGTATCTACAGTTCCTTCGCGAACGTTACGGACCGCTGGGTACCGACGTGTTCCTCGAACGAACTGCAGCATACCAGGCACAACAGGCTCGCAAGACCGACAACGAGCGGTTCCGGACTGTGAACGAATCGAACTACAGCGACCTGTACGGGTTCCGGACCTGGTCCCATCCCGCGCTCCACGACCTCGCGGCCTGGTACAGAAGCGGACGGAAACGGTTTCCATCGGACCTCGATCTGACCGTGACCACGGCGAGGGCGTGGTACGTCTGTGACGGCTGGCTAGCTAGAGAGGGTACCCGATGCCGGGCTATGATCAAGGCAACGAACGTGACCGTGCGGAGTTCCTCTGTTCGCTCTTCGAGAGCCACGGCTTCCAGCCCGGATTCAGTCGCGATGCGCTCCAGTTCAGCCGGAGCGACACGGAGCGCCTGTTCGAGTGGTTCGGCGAGCCACCACCTGGATTCGCGTACAAGTGGCCCGATACCTGAATCCGGCTCCTCATCCTCCACCCGGCCACAGGAAGACCACTCCCTCGACGCCCGCCACCGGCGTGGGGTGGTCCCACGCGAGGTAGTGGCGGAACCGCGGGCGATGGGGCACGTCGAAGACGAGCTGCAGGCTGACCGATGCCCCCGGAGCCAGCCCGTCGTACCACGCGAGCGGCCGGATACCCGGTCCGGTGTCGGGCTCTACGACCCGGTCGAACGCGACCCCGTCAAGACTGTGGAGGTGTCGGTAGGTGCCGCCGGCCAGCTGGAGCCGGAAGACGGTGTCCGACACGGCCGGCAGTCGCTCGTCACCGGTGTTCTCGACGAGGAAGTCGTACGCGACGAAGCGGCCGCGCTGCGGTTCGACGGTTGCCGTGCCGGCCCCGTCCTCGTGCTCGTACTCGACCGACTCGAACGCCGTCCAGCGCCGGGCCGAGACACGGGTGCCGTCGACCGCAGTGGCGGCCGCGCCCAGAACCCGCTCCGACGGGGCCGGGCCCGGACGGCGCGTGGGGCTGGGGGCGGCCGTCGGGCTCGCGGCCGGGGACGCCCCACCGGCATCCCGGGACCCACCGGCATCCCGGGACCCACCCGGACCACCGCCACAGCCGGCGAGCGCGACGATGCCTCCGGCCGCGAGCGCGCGGAGCACCCGACGGCGGCTGTGCATACCGGCTCATCTCGTCCGAGCGACAGGAAGGTTCCGCCTCGGCCGGGTCACCGGCCCATGATGTCGACCTCGCTGGCGGCGAACGAGCCACAGACGCCGCCGACCGTGCTCAACACGAGGACGTAGGCCGCCAGCAGGACGCCACCGACACCGAGCGCGAGGCCGAGTGGGTCCGGAAACGAGGCCGCATCGATGGGGACGGGGAGCAGCGCGAGGACCCCGCTCGCGAGTCCCGCGAGCAGGAGCACCGCGACGAGGCCGGCGAGGCTCCCCGTCAGCGCGCCCGCCCGGGCGTCGCCGGCGCGGAGATAGCCGGCGATCGCGCCCCCGACGACCGGTGCGAAGGGGAGGAATATCGTGACGAAGCTGACGAGGCCACCCGTCAGCGCCGAGACCGGCGCCCCCCGGCCGTCGCGCCGTGTCGCCGCCTCGCCGGTGCCGTGAGACATGCGCGATTTTTCCATCCCGGACGGCAAGAAATCCACGGTGGTGCCAGCAGGCCGGTGCGGTCGTGGGGCGCCTTCCCTCGCTCGGAACCACGGTTCGGCGCGGGGATTAACGTGGGCGGCGGTCGGAGAGCGGGATATGGCAACCGAGGAGTCGGACCCGGCGGCGGACCCGCGGGCCGACTACGATTACGCCGGTGGTGCGGTCCCCGAGGAGCACGCCGACCTCGTGGCGGGCCTCCGCGAACGGGTGGCGGGCGAGGTCCGGTTCGACGCGTTCACGCGCTCGCTGTACGCGACGGACGCCTCCGCTTACGAGGTGACGCCCGTCGGGGTGGTCCTCCCGCGTGACACCGAGGACGTGGCGGCGACGGTCGAGTTCTGCGCCGAGGAGGGCGTGCCGGTCCTGCCGCGTGGCGGTGGTACGTCGCTCGCCGGGCAGTCCGTGAACGAGGCGGTGGTGCTGGACTTCACGGCCGAGATGGACGCCATCGTCGACATCGACCCCGAGCGCCGGACGGCGACGACGCAACCGGGCTGTCTGCTCGGCGACCTGAACGCCCGACTCGCCGACCACGGCCTCAAGTTCGCGCCCGACCCCGCGTGGGGCGACAAGTCCGCCATCGGCGGCGCCGTCGGCAACAACTCGACCGGCGCGCACTCGCTGCAGTACGGGAAGACCGACGCCTACGTCGAGTCCTGCGAGGTCGTGCTCGCGGACGGGGACGTGGTGACGTTCGGTGAGGTGACGTTCGGCGAGCTCCGGCGCCGGGCCGAGAGCGACTGGTCGGTCCGGGCCCGCGTCGCGAAGCGCGTCCTCACCCTCCTGGAGGAGGACGCCGGTGTCGTCGAGTCGACCTTCCCGGACCTGAAACGGAACGTCTCGGGGTACAACCTCGACGCTGTCGTCGCGGACGCGTACGAGGGCCTCGACCGCGAGCCGGGCGACGACGAGGGGCCGCTCCCCGAGGACGCGACCGTGAACCTCGCGAAACTGCTCTGTGGCTCGGAAGGGACCCTCGCCGTGGTGACGGAGGTCACGGTGTCGCTGGAGCCCGTGCCCGAGACGAAGTCGGTCGCGCTGCTGGGGTACGACGACCTCGTGACGGCGATGGCCGACGTTGCGCCCATCCTCGACCACGACCCGGCTGCCGTCGAGGTGCTGGACGACGTGTTGCTCGACCTGGCACGGGACACGACGGAGTTCGGCGACCTCGTTCGCGAACTCGCGCCCGGCGGCACGGGTGCGGTGCTCCTCGTCGAGTTCTACGCCGAGCACGACGCGGCTGGCCGCGAGCAGGTCGCGGGCCTGTTCGCCGACCGGGCACGCCAGCTCGACGACGACGCCACGGCCGACCCACCCGGCGACGCGCCGGTCAGCGACGACCGGCCGCGGGCGACCTTCGCACGCGAGGCCCACGACGACGACGAGCGGGCACGGTTCTGGAAGCTCCGGAAGTCGGGGCTCCCCATCCTGCTCGGGCGGACGAGCGACGCGAAGCACATCTCCTTCGTCGAGGACTGTGCGGTCCCGCCCGAGCGCCTGCCCGAGTACGTCGCCGACTTCCGCGAGGTGCTGGACGCCCACGACACGTACGCATCCTTCTACGCCCACGCCGGCCCCGGCTGTCTCCACGTCCGGCCGCTGGTGAACACGAAGACCGTCGAGGGCGTCGACCGGATGCAGTCCATCGCCGACGACGTGACGGACCTCGTCGTCGAGTACGGCGGCGCGGTGTCGGGCGAGCACGGCGACGGTCGCGCCCGGAGTGGCTGGAACCGGAAGCTGTACGGCGACCACGTATACGAGATATTCCGCGACCTGAAGGCCGAGTTCGACCCGGACGGCCTGCTGAATCCGGGACAGGTCTGTGGCGACGTGGACATGACCGAGAACCTCCGGTTCTCGCCCGAGTACGAGTTCGACGCCGACAACGCGCTCTCCGACTTCGAGCCCGAACTCCGCTGGGAGAACGAGAACGGGTTCCAGGGGATGGTCGAGCTCTGCCACGGGTGTGGGGGCTGTCGCGGCCCGCAGGAGACGACCGGTGGCGTGATGTGCCCGACCTATCGCGCGGCCGACGAGGAGATACAGTCCACTCGCGGCCGGGCCAACTCGCTCCGGCGGGTCCTCTCGGGCGAACTCGACGTGGAGGCGGCCGACCACGAGTTCCTGAGCGAGGTGCTGGACCTCTGTGTCGGCTGCAAGGGCTGTGCCCGCGACTGTCCGTCGCAGGTCGACATGGCGAAGCTGAAAGCCGAGGTCGAGCACGCCGCCCACGAGGAGGGTGGGACGCCCCACCGCCGCGACCGCCTCTTCGCCAACGTGTTCGACCTCTCCGCGACGGGCTCGCGGTTCGCCCCGCTCCTCAACGCGCTCGGGTCGCTGCCCGGGAGCGGCTGGCTGGCCGAGAAGACGCTCGGTATCGCTCGCGAACGTGACCTCCCATCGTTCGCGAGCGAGTCGTTCGTCGAGTGGTTCGACACCCACGACCCCGCTATCGAGGCCGAGATGGCCGCCCATCGGGTTGTCCTCCTGCCGGACCCGTACTCGACGTACGTCACGCCCGAGGTCGCACGGGCCGCCGTCGCGGTGCTGGAGGCGGCCGGCGTCCACGTCGAACTCGCAGCGCCGCTCCCCTCGGGCCGGGCGGCCCACTCGAAGGGCTTCCTCGACACTGCCCGCGACCGCGCTCGCGACGTGGTGGCCGAACTCGCACCGCACGTCGAGGACGGCCGGGACGTGGTCGTCGTCGAGCCGACGGACGCGGTGATGGTGCAGTCTGACTACGGCGACCTGCTCTCCGGTACGGCCGTCGACATGGTCCGCGAGTACACCTTCGGCGTCTGCGAGTACCTCGACCGCCACGACCTCGACCGGGACGTGGCGTTCGACGCCGCGGGAGCGGTCGGCGACGGTGCCGCCGGTGCGGGCCACGGCCCCATCGCGGAGTCGCTGGCCTACCACGGCCACTGCCACCAGAAGGCTACGAAGAAGGACCACCACGCCGTGGGCGTCCTGCGACGGGCGGGGTTCGAGGTGGACCCGCTCGACTCGACCTGCTGTGGGATGGCCGGCTCCTTCGGCTACGAGGCCGAACACTACTCGATGAGCAAGGCGGTCGGGGAACTGCTGTTCGAACAGGTCGAGGCGAGTCCCGCCGAGGCGGTGGTGGCTCCCGGTGCGTCCTGCCGGACGCAACTCGACGACTGGGAGGGGCTCGACGAGCGGCCGCCGCATCCCGTGGAGGTGCTGGCTGCGTCGCTGGCAGAGTAACCGATTCTCAAACTCTGTGTCCAAGGTACGCATGCCTGCTGCGTAACTTCCATATTACTCGGATATGGCCTGTATTATAGAATTATTTGCGGGTGGAGTTCGGCGTCCACACCCCAGCGTCGGCTGTACCGACCTGTGATGGTCGATTGATTCCACATCGCCTATGCCGGCCGGCGGCCGACACCCGTCCCCCTCCAATGACGCAGGAACTCGGTCCCCTCGCTCGCGAGCTGTCGGTCTCCTACTACGAAGACGCCCTCCCGGCACACGACCAGTTCCACGCCAGGCGCGTCCGCGACGTGGCGCTCAGGCTGGCCCGCGAATGCGATGCCGCCGTCGACGAGGACGTACTCGCCGCGGCCGCGTGGCTCCACGATATCGGGCGCCCTCGTGAGCGGGTTGGTGATATCGACGACCACGATGCCTGGGGTGCCACGAGAGCGGTGGAACTGCTCGAGGCAGAAGGCGTCGCGCCCGAGCACGCCGCGGCGGTCGAACACTGCATCCGGGCCCACAGCATCCGGTCGAGTTCACCGACGCCGGAGACCATCGAGGCGGAACTGCTGTTCGACGCCGACAAACTGGATGCGGCCGGGGCCCGCGGACTGGTTCGGCTGGCGTGCATCGTCGGCGAGCGGTCGGGGCGGGCCGGCGAACGCTACGCGGTCATCGACGACCCCTCCGCGTCGGACGCGCCGGCGCCGGACCGCCCGGACATCACGCTCCTCCGCGAGTGGGCCGCGGAGCGCCTGGACCGGTTGCACACCCAGCCCGCGCGTCGGCTCGGCGAGTCACGTCGGCAGTTCATGGACCAGTTCCTCGACCGGTTCGAGCGCGAAGCCGGACTCGACGGCGAGGCCTGACACACGGGTCCGGACCGACGACCTACTCGGAGTCGGACGCCGCCCCCAGCACCCGCTCGACGTAGAACTCCTGCAGGTCGTCGTCGGCCACGTCGATGTCCTCGCGCGGCGCGTCCAGCAGCACCTCGCCGTCGTAGACGATGGTGAGGTGGTCCACGCTCCCCGCGAACTGTCCGAGGTTGTGGGTCGAGACGACCACGCCGTGGCCTGCATCCCGGTACGCCTCCAGGAACTCGACCAGCCGCAGCTTCGTCACGTCGTCGAGGTCGCCCAGTGGCTCGTCCAGTAGCAGGTAGGCGGGCTCCTTCTGGAGTGCGAGCGCGAGGTCGAGCTTGCGGCTGTAGCCGCCCGACAGCTCCCCGGCGATACGATTCCGGACCACGTCCAGCCCCAGCCGGTCCAGCACCGTCTCGGCCCAGTCCGAATCGGCGTCCGCGAGCGCGCCGAACACCTCCAGGTTCTCCGCGACCGTCAGCTGGTCGTAGTGGGAGGGGCGCTGGAACGCGGTCCCGAGGCGCACGTCCGGGACGGACACCTCGCCGGCCGATGGCTCCACGAGGCCGAGCAACGTCCGGAGGAGCGTCGTCTTCCCGGAGCCGTTCGGTCCGACGAGACAGTGGACGGTGCCCGGTTCGACGGTCACGTCGACGCCCTCGAGCGCCATCACGCGCCCGTAGCGCTTGCGCAGCCCGGAGACCCGGATGGGGGCGACCGTCGTGGCATCCAGCGTCGGCATCTGGTCGCTCATCTCAGGTCCCCCGCTCGTAGGCGAGCAGCGAGAGCTTCAGCGGCACGAGCATCGCGAGCGCGAACAGCGCGACGCCACCGAGCCAGGGGCCGAACTCGGCGACGGGGAGGTCACGGAGGGTGGCCCCCCGGACCGTGAGCATCGCGTAGTGGGTGGGGACCCGGCGGATGATATCCCGTCGGAGCGGCGAGAAGAAGCCGACCGGGTAGACCAGCCCCGAGAACCCGAGGAAGGCGAACAGGAGGAGGACGTTGAACAGCCGGCCCGTCGTCCCGAAGCCGGAGGCGAACGTCACGGCGGTGGCGATGGCGCCGCACGCGAGGAAGGTCAGCGCGAGCGCGGCGACGGCGGCGGGCGCGAGCAGGTTCACGTCGTAGCCCATCCCCAGCCCGACGGCGTGGAAGACCAGCAACGGCACCGCGAGCAGGGCGGTGAAGAAGGCGAGCTTCCCCGCGACCACCGTATCGAGCGAGGTCTCGACGCGCAACCGGTCGAGGACGGCTTCCTCGCGGGCGAGGTTGTACGGCAGGTACGCGAACGCGAAGGTGAGGACGATGATGGTCAGGAACGTCGGCAGGAGGTACGAGGAGAGCTTGCGCTCCTCGCCGCTGATCTCGCGCTGGACCACCACGCGCTTGTCGAGTTGCCGGTTCATCGTCGACGCGACCACGCTCACCAGCGCCTGCGACGGCTCCCGGTACGGCGTCATGTCGCCGTCGATGGTGACGGTCATGTTCACCCGCTTGACGTCCGGGTCGCCCAGGTCGGGTGGGACGCTCACGACGGCGTACACCGACTCGCGCTCGAGGTCCCGCATCGCCGCGGCCTCGGAGTCGTACTGGATGGGCTTCGAGAACAGCCGGAAGGAGGCCGCGACCACGTCGTACTCCTCCTCGGAGACATCTTCACCGGCCACCACGGCCACGGGCGCGTCCTTCGGGAGGACGTGCTGGAAGAACACCGACGCCCCGGCGAACGCCCCCGGCAGGAGCACGAGTACGAACAGCAGCGCCAGTATCCGGTGGCGGCTCCACAGCAGTTCCTTCCGGAGGATGGTGCGCAGGCTCATGCGGGCTCCTGGTGGGCGGTGTCGATTGCGGGGCTGGGACGGGCGAGCGACTGGGGCTCGGGCTGGTTCCGGAACAGCCCTCGAACGAGGACCCGGAGGCCGCTCGGCGAGGATTCGTAGTCCGCGAGAAGCGTTCGTCCCTCGATATCGAACGCGGTCCGCCGAAGTTCCGTCTTCAGCGTCGCGTTCGAGGACTGGAGCAGGTAGAACGACTTCCCGGCACTCATGATGTTGCGCACGTCGTCGGCGCTCTCGGCATCCTCGCTCGTAATCCGGATGCGGACGCGGACGTCGGGCGGTGCCGTCTCGTTGGCCGCGGCGGCCGTCTCGTTCAGCGTGTACCTGGTTCCGACGTACTCCACGGTCCGGACGGCCGGGCCGACGAAGGGGTAGTCCGGGACCGTCGAGGGGCGGAACCGGTAGGCGAACCGGACGTAGCCGTCGTCGGTGCCGTCGTAGCGCCGCAGCAGTTCGCCCCCGACCGTCTCGGGAGTGGTCTCCGGGTCGGCCCGGGCGATGGCCACGTCGACGGCGTCGGAGACGGCGCTCTCGTTCCCGATGGCGAGGAGGCGTGGGCCCTCGCGCGGAATCGGGCCCCCCTCGGCGCCGTTGTCGAGCACCGCGACCGCGGGCCCGCGGTCGGAGCGGTAGATGGTGAACCCGCGCCGAGTTTCGGTCGTGAACTCGACACTGTGTCGGGCACGGAGCGCCTCGGTGGCGTCGCTCGCGGTCCAGTTCGCCACCACGAGCCGGGCGCCGTACGGCTCGCCGCTCCGGCCGAAGTAGGTGACCTGGCTCGCGGCCGACGTGTTCAGCGACGCGTTCGACGGCGGGCTGACCGCCAGTGCCCGGAGGTACGGCGGACCGTCGTAGAACTGCACGGCGCTCTGGAAGCGGAGCGAGGCGCGGGTCCCGTTCCGCACGGCGGGGTCCGAGCGGTACTCGGTCGTGTTCAGCGTCCCCACGTAGTCGGTGCCGGCCGGGACGTTCTCGGTCGGCTCGTAGGGCTCCGGGGGCGGTGGCTCGTACGAGAGGACGACGGCCGCACCACAGACGCCAGCGAGGAGGAGTGCGACGGCACCCGCGACCGCGAGGGCCTGGCGGTCGGGGCTCATCGCACGCCACCTCGCTCGGAGCGTCCTGGGGGAGGGGAGCGGGCGGCGGGCGGGGAACCTGCCATGGCCGGGCGGTCGTCGGGTCGCGGTTTATGCCTGTCGGGAACGACGCCCACGGGAGCCGGGAGACACATACCGGAGCGCCGCGACGGACCGACGATGACGGCGCCCTCCACCCTCAGCCGCCGCGGCGCACTCGCGGCGGGGGGCGGGCTCCTCGCCAGCCTCGCCGCGGCGGGACTCTCCCCCGACCGGGTCCGCCCCGAGATGCGGCTCGATTCGACCGTCCCAACCGGGTCGTGGCCGGTCCGCAAGCGCGACCCTCGACGGACCGGGTACCAGCCCGAGCCGGGGCCCCGGACCGGCGCGAGCGTCCGCTGGCGGTTCCTGACGCCCCGCGATCCGATTGTCTCGCCCGGCGTCGTCGCGACGCCCGAGCAGGTACTCGCCGTGCGCCCGTCGTCCACCTTCGCGCTCCGCCCCGACGACGGCTCGCTCGTCTGGCAGACGGGCCACCGCGAGCGCGACCCCATCGGCCGCGACGCGAGCACCGAGTTCGTCCAGTCCGGGCCGCAGCTGGCGGCCGGCCACGCGCTCACCGTCGCCGACGTCTCCCTCTACGGGCTCGATGCCGGGACCGGGAACGGCGACTGGGCGTACGCGACGAACAGCAGTTTCCGGGAGGTACTGGCGGTCGGGAACACCGTCTTCCTCGGCTCGCTGGTCGACGGGACCGACCGGCTCGTCGCGCTGTCGGTCGAGACCGGATTGCCGTACTGGACGGCCGAGACAGTCGCGGTGCCACTGGCGTACGCGCCCGACGACGGGATACTGCTGACGGCCCGGCAGCCCGCAGGGGCCGACAACGGTGTCCTCCAGGGCCGTGACCCGGACACCGGCGCGGTCGAGTGGACCACCGACCGCCTCGACCTGCCGTTCCTCGACGTGACCGCACCCGCAGTGGTGGACGGCAGCGTCTTCGTCGCCAACGGGCCCGTCTACGCCTTCGACGCCGCGGACGGCTCGGAGCTCTGGCGCGCGCCGTTCGACACCGAGGACCTCCGCGGGCCCGTCACCGACGGCGACCGCGTCTACGTCACGAACGACCGGGGGGTCGTCGCCTTGGATGCGGCCACCGGCGGGGAGCGGTGGGTCGCCGACCTGCCGGACCGGGGCTTCGCCACGTCCGCCATCGCGGACGACCGGCTGTACGTCCCCGTGGACGACGGCGTGACGGCGCTCGCGACCGGCGACGGCACGCGGGTGTTCGACGTATCGTTCCCAGGGGGGGAGCCCTCGGGGATGGCCGTCGCCGACGGCGTCCTGTACGTCCGCAACGAACGCGGCGTGTTCGCGCTGGAGGGTGACAGATGACCGGCCCGACCGACGGGGCAGACCCGACCGACGACGAGTCGACGGACCCGCCGGGAACCGCGATGCGGGTCGGGTACGCCGTCGCGTACTTCCTGCTCCTCGGGTTCTCCGTCGGCGGGGCGGTGGGGGCCGTCACGGACGCGCTGTTGCTCTCACCGGCGCTCGGGGCAACGAGCGCGCTCGGGACGCTCGCCACGGCGGTCGTCGCGGGGGTCCTCTCCGGCATCCGGCAGCCGCCGTCGACGGCGCGCGTGCTGGCGTTCTCGGTCACGGCCGTCGCGCTACAGTTCGGGCTCGGGACGCTGCTCGTCCGCTCGGCCGGCGAGGTCCAGGGGTCGGTGTACCTGGCGACCGACGTGGGGCTGACGTGGCTCGCGGCGTTGCTCTTCGCCTACGCGCTCGTCGTCGGCGTGGACTGGTCGGGCCCCCGCGGTCACCTCCGTGCCCACCTCCGCGGGGAGCGCGACTGACCGCCGCCGGGACGCGACACCGATTTCACGCCGCCGGTCCCAGTCCCGACCATGAGCGACACCACGCGCCGTTACGACGCCGTCTTCTGGGACATCGGCGGCGTCATCGTCGAACTCGCCTCGGTACGAGAGGGGTACGCCGCCTTCCTCGCGGAACTGGCCGACGCGTACGACCTGGACCCGGAGCTGACCCGCGAGCGGTGGGAGACCGCCCTCGGCGAGCACTTCCGGGCCGGGGACGGTACCGAGTATCGGACCGCCAGTGCGGGCTACCGCGTCGCGACCGAGGCCGTCTTCGAGGCCGAGGGTCGCGACCCGCCGCCGGAATCCGAGTGGCGACCCATCCTCGACCGGTGCTCGGACGCGACGCTCCGCACGGAGCCGGGGGCGGTCGAGACCATCCGGGCGCTCGACGAGGCCGGCATCTACCAGGCCGTTATCAGTGACGTGGACGCGGCCGAGGCCGAGTCCATGTTCAGTGCGCTCGGCCTCGACGAGCACTTCGCACACGTCACCACCTCGGAAGCGGTCGGCTACAAGAAGCCGGACCGCCGGATGTTCGAGACGGCGCTGTCGAAGGCCGCCGAGCACGGTATCGACCCCGAGCAGGGCGTGATGGTGGGTGACCGCTACGGCCACGACATCGAGGGGGCGAGCGCGCTCGGACTCTCGGCCATCGCCTACGGCGAGGAAGCGGCCGGCAAGGCAGCCGACCACGTCGTCGCGGACCTCCGGGAGATTCCGGAAATCGTCGGAATCGATGGATAGTTCCCTCGCGTCGTCCGAGCCCTCCTGCCCGCCGAGAAAACATCGCTCGCGTGGTTGTCGGTTAGCTGGTGTGTCGGTCACCGAGCCCTCACGGGATAAACGGCCGCTGGTGTGCCGGATAAACGTTTAAGCGACGCCCACGGGATACGCCGGTCGTAATGGACTTCGGAATCGAGGACAGGGTCGCCATCGTCACCGGTGGCGCCGGACGTATCGGAAGCGAGGACTGCCGCGTACTCGCCCAGGAGGGCGCCGACGTGGTCGTGCTCGACGTGGCTCAGGAGAAGGCCGAGAACGTCGCCGACGAGATCAACGAGGGCGAGGAGTACCGCGGCGACGCTCTCGCCGTCGAGTGCGACCTCACCGACCGCGACGATGTCGGGGCGACCGTCGAGGCCATCGAGGAAGAGATGGGGTCGACGGACATCCTCATCAACAACGCCGGGATGGTCGATGCGCGTGACAAGGTCGAGGACTTCGACGACGACATCTGGGACCGCGACATGGCGGTCAATCTCACCGGCGCGTACAACATCACGCGCGAGGTCTACCCCCGCATGAAGGAGCAGGAGTGGGGCCGCATCGTGAACATGTCCTCGATGGCCGGCTGGCAGGGCGGCTTCGGCCAGGCCTCCTACTCCGCGACGAAGGCGGCGCTCATCGGCTTCGCGAAGACGCTCGCGCTCGAGGGCGCCCAGCACGGCGTCACGTCCAATGCCATCGCACCCAGCATCGTCGTCGGTGCGCTCGCGGACATGGACATCGAGATGCTCGAACAGACCGACGAGCACTTCGCCCGTATCGCGAAGGCCACGCCGATGCGCCAGCTCGGCAAGGAGGAGGACGTCGCGAACATGATCGCCTACCTCTGCTCCGAGCAGGCCAACTACGTCACCGGTCAGGTCGTCGGTGTCACGGGCGGTATCGACCTCTTCTCCTTCTAACGCACCTTTTTTGCGCTCGGGTTCCGCGCCTGCGGCGCGGAACCACTCACGCAAAAAATCTGCACCAGAAAAACCGCCACTCGGGCGCTACGCGCCCTCGTGCCGGTGAACCGCGCTCGCTGCGCTCGCGCGGATGCAACGGCCTGTTGTCTGTGTCACGGGCACGGTCCTGTTGTCTGTGTCACGAGAGCGGCCCCGACACGGGGGGCACAGTCACTTCTCCGGGTGGCGACAGCAGTACGGGACCAGAGGGTCGCTGTCCGACCCAGCCACTGCTGGTGGTCTTAAATCACCCGGTGATTGAATCCACAACGGTCAGGTGGTGGTAACGCGAGACACGTAACGGATGAGCGAAGTTCCGTTCCCCAGCCAGGATTGGTTCGACCAGTACAAGGAAGCGATCAACAACGACGAGGAGTACGCCGAGGCGGCGGCCGACTGGGGCGTCGGCTTCGACGGCGACTTCCTCTTCATCACCGAGGGGATGCCCATCGACGATATCGACATGGACGCGCTCCCCGATGAGCTCCGCGAGGAGATGGACCAGTACGTCGACGGTGACACGGGCTACACGCTCGTCGCGCTTGAGGGCGGCAAGTGCACGGACGCTCGACTCATCGAGGACCCCGACGATGTCGAGGCCGGGTTCATCCTGCGCGCGGACTACGACGTCTGGAAGGACCTCCTCCGTGGCAACATCGGCGCCATCGACGGCATGATGTCCGGCAAGTTCGAGCTCGAGGGCGACATGAACAAGGTCATGCAGTACTCGCAGGCCGCCGCGACGCTGACCGACATCTCCTCCGGCATCGACTGCTACTTCGTCGACGAGAAGTACTCGGCGTAACGCACTCCGTTCGAGAGCACCCGACTGGCCGCTCTCGGCCGCCGGCGCACCGCGTTCGACGCGGCCCGTGCGCCGTTCTTCGGTGGTGTCGTGCTCCCACTCCAGCGTCAGCGTCGGCGCCAGCGGTTCCAGTTCCGACCGCGAGCGTCGATTCCTCCCGCTCGGTTACTTGTACGCGGCCGTGCCGGTCAGCTCCTTGCCGACGATGAGCTTCTGGATCTCGGTGGTGCCGTCGGGGATGGTCATGACGCGGGCGTCGCGGTAGTACCGTTCGAGCCGACGCTCGGTCTTCAGGCCCTCGCCGCCGAACACCTGGATGGCTTCGTCGGTGACGTCCTTCGAGCGTTCACAGCAGTACCCCTTCGCGAGCGAGGTGAGCCGGCGGGCCTCCGGGGCGCCCGCCTCCAGCGCCTCCGCAGCGCGTCGGGCGGTCTGCCGCGAGGAGACCAGCGCCGCGTTCATGTCGTACAGCTTCTCCTGGACGAGCTGGTGGCCGGCGATGGGCTTGCCGAAGGTCTCGCGCTCGTCGACGTACTCCAGCGCCTCCTCGAAGGCGGCCTGCATGATGCCGACGGCCATGAACGCCATCCCCGTCCGCATGAAGGAGAAGGTGGCGTTCAGCGGCTTCTGCCGGGCGAACAGGTCGGTGACGCTCTCCGGGAACGGGACGATGTCGGTCATCTCCTCGCCCTCGGCCATCGCGTTGCCGACGATGTTCATCAGCTTGTTCTCGGGCGGGACCTTGCAGCCGGTGAAGTCCATCCGGGCGTTGTTGACGCCCTTCCAGCCGAGCTTCTGGATGGATTCTGCCTCCCAGGGCTGGTGCTCGTAGTCGACCAGGAACATGTCCGAGACGCCGGTCTGCTCGTCCTCGGCGACGACCAGCGCCACGTCGGCGATACCGCCGTTGCCGACCCACGTCTTCTGTCCCCGGAGCGTGTACATCTCCTCGTCCTCGTCGTACTCGGCGACGACGTTCGGGCGGGCCGTGTCGCTGCCGCCCTCCGGTTCCGTGACGGCGAGACAGCCGATGCACTGGCCGTCCTCCAGCCGCGGGAGCATCGTCTCGCGGGTCCGCTCGGACGCGTGCTCGACGAACACGGCCGGGAACGACATCTGCAGGGCGACGTTCAGCGACGGCCACACGCGGGAGATCTCCTCGCTGGCGATGGCGAACCGCCACAGGTCGCCGAAGTACTCCTGGACGGTGTCGGGGTCGTGGCCGATGCCCAGCTCGCGGAGGTCGTCCATGTAGCCGAGCATCCGGTCGCGGCTCACCGGCCCGTTCCGGTCGAGTTCGTCGACGTCGGGCTCGACCTCGGTCTCGAGGTAGTCGCGCAGGTCCTGCTTGAAGGCCTGCTGGTCGTCGGTCAACTGCATCAGCGCCACCTCTGGACGAGCCGGCGGAGGCGGTTCGGAAGCGCTTCGGGCGTGTAGGTGATGTTCGGTGCCATCGTGGTCTCGGGCTCTCGCCCGTCTGATACCATCTAGGGGCATCAGATGGATTGGTCCTGTCCCATCAGTTGCGCGGGTCTTTATAGCAAACACCGAGTCCGTTTCCGAACGTGGTCGCCGGCGTCGCTCCGTCGGTGGGACGCGTGATACTGGGCGATTATGCAGAAGACTCTGGTTTTCGGCTCTAAATCGGCCAATAAAGATGTTACTACGCGGATTGGGTGGATAGTTGGGGAGTTGGGTTATCGATACTACGGTGCCGACAGCGCCTCGGCGTTGGGGTGGAGGATGCGATAGTCCCCGCTGTCGACAGCGACGACCGCCCAGTCGTAGTCCGGGGCGAGCGACACGAGCTGGTCCCGGACCTCCCTGGCCCGGTCCGACTCGGCCACGAAACAGCGCAAACGGCCGTGTGTCGGCGCCTCCTCCGGGTCGGCGGTCGTCACGAAGACCGTCCGCCACTTGCGCTCCGCGCGGAGTTCCTCGCCCTCTTTCTCGACCTCGTAGCCGAGGTCGGAGAAGATGGTCCGTGCCTCGTCGAGCAGTGGTGTGCTAACGACACCCATTCAGACGTGGGTTACGCTGCCGGTGTGATAAGCTTTTGCACGGCTCCCACGGTTCGGGAACGCCTCGCGTTCCGGTCGGACTCACCGGAGCTGCCGCGCGGCTACAGGTGCGGCGGCTCGAGTTCCATCAGGTCCGCGGCCTCCGCGGGCGTCGCGGGTTCGCGCCCGACGTTGCGCGTCATCTCGGCGGCCTTCGCGACGAGTTCGGGATTGGTGGACATCTCGCCGTTCGGCAAGTAGAAGTTGTCCTCGAGTCCGACACGGATGTTGCCACCCATCGCGAGCGCCGCCGACACCAGTTGCCACTGCTCGCGCGAGATACCGATGACCTGCCAGGTCGCGTCGTCGGGGAGCTGCCGGACCTGGTGGGCGAGGTTCTCCACCGTCGGCGGGATGCCGCCCAGCACACCCATGACGAGCGAGAAGTTGACGGGCGACTCCAGTTCGCCGTTCTCCACGAACGGCCGGATGTTGCCGATGTGCCCCGTGTCGAAACACTCCAGTTCCGGCTTGACACCGTTGTCGGCCATGGTGGTGAGGAACTCCCGGATCTCGTTGAACGGGTTCTCGAACACCATGTCGAAGACGAAGTCGTCGCGGTTCTCGCTGTACTTCGCGTAGTTCATCGAGCCCATGTTGAGCGCCGCGATATCGGGCTGGACCTCGCGGATGTACTCGGTGCGGGACTCGACTGGTTCGTGCATCGCGCCCGTCGAGAAGTTGATGAGGATGTCCGTCCGCTCGCGCACCTCGTCGTAGATCTGCTGGTAGACCTCCGTATCGAACGTCGGTGAGCCGTTCTCGGTGCGGGCGTGGATATGTGCGACGGCGGCACCGTTCTCGCGGGCGGCGGCGGCGTCCTCGGCGATCTCCTCGGGGGTGTAGGGAATCGCCTCGCACTGGTCGCGCGTGGTGAGCGCGCCGGTGAGCGACGCGCTGATGATTGCCTTGTCCGGGTCGTTGCCTTTGACGGATTCCTGCTCGATTGCCATTGTGGTGTCGTGGGGGATTCGTGGTGGTTAGCGGGCGATGCTTCGGCAGGGTGGTCTCAGCGACCCTTCCAGTCCGGCTCGCTGTCGGTGAGGAACGCGTTGATGCCCTCCTCGGTGTCGTCGCTCATCGCGATGAGCGAGATAATCTCGCGCATGTACGAGAGCGCTTCGTCGAACCCCATGTCGCGCTGGTTGTAGTAGGACTGTTTGCCAACCTCGATCATGACGGGCGAGGAGTTGGCCAGCGAGTCGACGAGGTCGTCCAGTTCCTCCTCGAAGTGGTCCGCCTCGACGACCTCCGTGACGAAGCCGATCTCGTAGGCCTTCTCCGGGTCGATGTGCTCGCCCGTGAACAGCAGGTGCAGCGCCTGCTTCTCGTTGACCGTGCGCATGATGGGGACCAGTGCCTGCGCCGGGAACAGGCCGATGTCGACCTCCGGAGTGCCGAAGGTCGCGCCGTCACTCGTGAGGATGACGTCGCAGGCGGCTGCGAGACCCATCCCACCGGCGAGACAGTAGCCCTCGACGGCCGCCACGACGAGGACGTTCGCGTCGACGATGGCCTCGATGAGGTTCGCCATCCCGGAGAAGCCGTCGCGGTACGCCATCGGCCCCTGACCCATGTTCGAGGCCATCCCCTTGATGTCGCCGCCGGCGCAGAACGTGCCACCGGCACCGCGGATGACGACCACGCGGGTCCCGTCCTCGGAGGCCGCCGCGAGGGTGTCCTCCAGCCCGCCGATGACGGCGTCGTTCAGTGAGTTCCGGTCCTCGTACCGGTCGATGGTGGCCCGTGCCACCAGCCCGTCGTCGCTGACGGAGACGTCGAGGTCCTCGTTCGACAGTTCGTCGGCGTCTACCATGTGTCAGGGCTTGCGACGGGTTACCACTATACGATTTCGGAACCCCGAAAATAGACCACTCGTTGAACTGTAAGTAGGTTGCTAACTGTTTACTCGCCGGGCCACTTCGGGAAGTCGTCCGACTCGCCGCCGTCCGAGGCGGTTCGCTCCTCGGGTGGCTGGAACTGTCGGCTCCCGTCGCCACCGTCGCCGCTGGCGTTCGCGACGCTCTGGTCGGGGTCCACGTCCTCCGTGCCCCGAGGCACGTCGGCCAGGTCGTCGTCCAGTGCCGCCGTGCTCGCACCGACTGCCGACTCCTCGTCGGCCTGCACCGCCTCGGCGTCGATGAACTCCGCGTCGTCGTCCGGCGCGAGTACGTCGTCGGCCACGTCGGTCCCCGCGTTGCCTGTTTCGCCAGCGGATTCCCCCGCCGAGGCTGGCTCGTCCTCGGGTGAGTCGGTCGTCGCTGGCTCGGGGGATGTCTCGGCCTCGGCCACCGACCCTGTCACGCACTGGCGGCCCTCGACGAACGCCGCCTCGACCGTCTCGATGGCCGCCGCGAGTTCCGCCTCCGAGAGCCGGTCGCCGTGAGCCTCTCGGAGGTGGGCGGCGAGGCGACAGCCGTACCGTCCCCGGCCCGCGTGTGCGACGAGGTCGGCCTGTCGGAGCGTCCGGTTCCGGCTGTACGCGCGGGTCCGGTTGCCGTCACCGCCCGCCGCGACGTGGGCGTCGACCGGGTCGCAGGCGCCCTGCTCCCGGTAGTGGGCCAGCATCCGCCGGGTCACCTCGTCGAACCCGCGGATGGTCGCTTTGACCTCGCGCACCACCTCGCGCTCGAAGCCGGGGTCGGAGGCCTCGACGACGGTCTCGACGGTCGACGACTCGTCTGTCGTGGTAGCTGACTCCGCGGCGTCCGCGCTGAACTCCGGCCAGCCGTCGTCACCGCCGTCCGCTCCCGGGACACCGGTGGCGGACCCGACGGTCCCGTCCTCGGATTCAGCCCCCGGCTCGGTCGCCCCTGGTTGCGACTCGGTCGCCGATGTCTTTCCGGTCGCCGGGTCCTCGCGACTGACCTCGGCCGTCCCTTCACGCTCCCCCGTCGGCTCCTCGGCGCCCGTCGGCTCCTCGGCGCCCGTCGGCTCCTCGGCGCCCGTCAGCGCCTCGAACGCCGCATCGATCTCGGCCGCGGTACTCCCCGCGGAGGAGTTCCCGGTCCCGTCCGGGGCGCTGCCCGAGCCGGATTCCGCGTCCCCGTTCGCCCCGTCGTCGGCCTCCTCGGGCCAGCCTGGCGGCGCGGTCGTCTCCGTCTGTGGTTCGTCCGGGACGGGGTCGTCGTCCGTCTCGGTTCCGGCGTCGGTCGGCCCCTCGGCGGCGACCTCGGCCCGTGCCTCCGCCTCGGCCTCGAGGTACTCGTCGGTCGGGTTGGCCGGCCGCCGGGTCGCCTCCACGTGCTCGCCCCGGAGTGCCTGCTTGCGCCAGTCGTCCATCTCGGTCTGGGTGCCGACGGTCACGTCCGTCCGGAAGGCGCGGCCGGAGGCGTGCTCGATCATCGCCCGCGAGAACCGCTCGGCCATCTTCGAGAGGTCCTTCGCCTCGGCGAGCTGCTCTTCGAGCTCCTCGATTCGCTCGTCCCTGTCGGCGAGCTTGCGCTCGAGCTCCTGGATGCGGGACTCGCGGCGCTCCTCGGCCTCCGAGATGGCCTCGAGGTCCTGGACGAGGTCGCTGCTGACGGACTTGAGTTCCGGGCGCTCGAAGTCGTCGAGCCCGGGGGTCGCACCGGCGTCGAACGTCTCCTTGCGGTCGAACTGGACCCGCCGCACCCGCTCGGACCAGTCCGTGAGGACGAACGCCTCGCCGTCGTCCATGTCCTCGATGGCGTCGGCGTACTCCCGCCCGAGGATGCGGCTGACGACCTTCGTGTCGTTCTCCCAGGTGAGGCGGTGCCAGACGAGCCAGTCGCACTGCGTGATGAAGTCCTTCTTCACGTCGGCCGGGCGCTGGGAGACGCCGACCACCCCCAGCCCGTGCTTGCGGCCGCGCTTGGCCGCCTTGATGAGCATCCGCCCGCACTCGTCGAGCCCACCGCCCTCCGGAATGTACTCGTGGACCTCCTCCACGACGAGCAGGAAGGGCTGCTTGAGCTTCTTCTCCTTCGCGAACAGGTTGCGCGCCACGGCGGTCAGCAGGTCCCGCGCGTCGGACTCGTCGAGGAACGAGGAGACGTCGAGGATGATGGGGACGTTCTGTTCGAGGGCGAGTTCGGACAGTTTCCCCGCGTGCTCCTCGTTGACCACGAGGTCGCACTCCTCGTCGGCGCCGACGTGGAGAATCTCGTATTCTTCCTTCAAGCCATAATATTCGCCATCTATATCGACAATCATGACGGGTAGTCCCCTATCGAGCAGTTTCTCGATGACAACGCTCGCTGTATTCGACTTACCTCCTCCGCTCTTCCCGGTCACGAACCCGCGCCCGGTCATCAGCTCCACGACCGGGAGTTCGACGTTGTTCCCGGCTGGCGCGTCGGCCGCGACGCCCTCGCTCGTCTCGCCGACCCGAATCGCTTCGGTGTCCTCGTCGCCCATGTTGTTACGAGCGGGGCGCTCCGGGCACAAGAACCCGCGTCAGACGGACGACCGACGCGGCTCGAACTGGCGTGTCCCGGCTCTTCTCGTGTCGCGGGAAGTGGAACGAAGTTTAAGACATTGCCGGCAATACACGCCGCTGATGTCACAACAGGAGTCCCAGCCGAACCTTGCGAACTACGAGCAGGAGTACGAGTCGTTCGAGTGGGACCGGCTGTACGCCGAGGCCGACTGGTCCGCACCGGACGAACTGAACATCGCGCACGAGACCGTCGACCGCCACGCAGCGGCGACCCCCGAGCGGACCGCCCTCCAGTACGTCGGTGCCGACGGCGAGGAGGAGACCGTCACCTTCGCCGACCTCGCGGCGGAGTCGAACCGCTTCGCCAACGTCCTCGACGAGTACGTCGAGCGGGGCGACCGCGTGTTCTCGTACATGCCCCGCGTCCCGGAGCACTACGCCGCGCTCATCGGGACGCTGAAGACCGGCGCCGTCTGGGGCAGTGTCAACGAGCGGTTCGGTCCGGACGGTATCGCTTACCGGCTCGGCGACTGCGACGCGAAGGTGGTCGTCACGACGACGGGCAACCGCGACACCGTCGCCGAGGCGATGGAGCAGATCCCGAGCGTCGAGCAGGTCATCGTGGTCGACAGCGAGGAGGGTGAGGCCAGCGAGGGCGATATCGACTACCACGAGGCCGTCGACGCCGCGGACGACGAGTTCGAGACCGTCCGGACCAGCGGTGACGACGACGCGCTCCTCTACTACACCTCGGGCACGACCGGCCCCGCGAAGGGCGTCCGCCACAAGCACCGCTGGGTGGCCGGCGTCGCTGCCACACAGCAGTTCGCCGTCGACCTCGAACCGGGCGAGGACCTCTACTGGTCGACCGGCGACCTCGGATGGCTGACCGGCCCCATCAACACGCTCGGCGCGTGGTTCTGGGGCACCTCGCTGTTCACCTACGAGGACGAGTTCGACCCCGAGGAGTGGGCCGCGCTGCTCGACGACTACCCCATCACCGTCCTGTTCTCGGTCCCCACCGCGTACCGGATGCTCCGCGAGCACGAGTCCGTCCTCGGCGGTGTCGACCTGGACCTTCGCCACGCGCTCTCCATCGGCGAACCGCTCTCGGCGGGCGTCGTGGAGTGGGGTGAGGAGACGCTCGGCGTCACCATCCACGACACCTACGGACAGACCGAGACGGGGAACATGATAATCAACAACTACCCGTCGATGGAGCTGAAGCCCGGCAGCATGGGCCGCCCGCTTCCCGGCGTCGAGGCCGCCGTCGTCGACCCCGACACCGGCGAGGTACTCGACCCGGGCGAGACGGGTGAAATCGCCGAACGGGGCGATTACCCCTGCTTCTTCGCGGGCTACTGGGAGAAGCCCGAGAAGACCGCCGACTGCTTCGTCGACGGCCCGGACGGCGAGTGGTATCTCTCCGGCGACCTCGGCCACGTCGACGAGGACGGCTACTTCTGGTTCGAGGGGCGCGCGGACGACGTCATCATCTCGTCGGGCTACCGCATCGGCCCGTTCGAGGTCGAGTCGGCGCTCGGCGAGCACCCCTCGGTCGCCGAGGGCGCCGTCGTTCCCAAGCCGGACCGCCAGCGCGGGACCATCGTGAAGGCCTACATCCGGCTGGCCGAGGGCACCGAGGGCACCGACGACCTGAAGGAGGACATCCGGGAGCACGTCCGGAACGAACTCGCGGCCCACGAGTACCCCCGCGAGATCGAGTTCGTCGACGAGCTGCCGAAGACGGTCACCGGGAAGATCCGCCGGACCGAGCTCCGCGACCGGACCGAGGACCCGACCGAGGACTGACCGCGCTGGCTAGCCGCCTCCGATGGACCCCCGGTAGATTCGGTACCGTCCCATCACGGCGAGGAAGGCCACGAGCCCACCGATTCCGGTGGCGACCAGGTCCGTGTACGGGACGCCTGTCGCCCGGATGTGGGGAGCGACCGCAGCCGCGACGACCACCATTGTCACGAAGGTAGCGGCGCCGGCCACGAGTCGACCGGCCAGGGTGTCGACGATGGAGGGCCCCGCCATAGCGGGTCGTCGCAGCGTGATGAGGATACGTCCTCGGCTGGTCCGGGCCACGGCCGGGGAGGAACACGGGGCCGGGCGTGACCGTCACTACGCCGTCTCGGGCGCCTCGAAGAGGCGGTTGTACAGGACGGCGAACCCCAGGAACACCGCCAACGCCCCGACGCCCGCGCCGATCCAGTCACCGAACGGAACGCCCAGGGCCAGGAGGACCTGTGCGAGCGCGCCACCGCCAGCGAACATCGCTGCGATGACGAGCAGTCCGAGGAAGAGGCGGGCCACGAACGTGTCCTCGATGGAGGGTGCAGCCATGGTCGGGTTTGCGGCGGTGTTCCGCATAGGTCTTCGGGACGGGTCGCGTCCGGCAGGCCATCACTCCGCCCGGACGACCCAGTGGTCCTCGTCCAGCCGTTCGAGCCGCGACTCCTCGCGCATCCGCACCACGTAGCCCGTCGGCTGGCGTTCGGTCTCGTGGGCGGCGTCGACGCGGACGAGGTTGCCGATGACCTGCGCGGAGGGGGGTTTCTGGGCCGCGCCGCAGTCGTAGATGGTGAGGAACTCGTTCCCGTCCTCGGTCTCGTAGACGATGATGTGGGCGTGTCGCGGGAGCCGCCACGCGTCCTCGCCGGCGACGGGGAGCTTGTTCACGCCAGTGGTCGGTCGGCCAGCGTCGAAAGGCCGTCGGTCGTCACTCCTCGTCGACGAACTCCGGGAGCCGGGTCTGTCCCCGGCGGATGTGCCAGGCAGAGTCCTCCTCCGTGCCGTCGTCCGCCGTCCCGTGCTCCCAGCCGCCGATGGTCGCCTGCTCCGCCTCGGTCGGAACCTCCCCGTCCGGCGATGTGTCCGCCGCACCGGTCCGAGTGGGCTCGTCGCGGGGCGCCGACTCCCCGCCACCTTCCCAGCCGTCGATGGTCGCCTGGTCGGCTGCCGTGAAATCGAGGTTCGACACCCGGACACCGAGTTTGCGGACCTCGGCGTCCGAGAACTCGCCGAGGAGGTCCAGCGCCACCGCCTCGACCAGCTCGGGGTCGTCGACGGGCCCCGAGAGCGACCGGGCGCGCGTGTTCACGTCGAAGGGTGGTTGGACGACCTTGATGCCGATGGTGCGGTAGAGGGCGTCTTTCGCCCGGGCGCGCTCGCTCACGTCGGCCGCAAGCGAGCGCACGAGGTCACGTTTCGTCGCCCCGTCGTCGGTCGCCTCCAGCGCGGACTCGCTGGAGAGACTCTTGGGCCGTCCCCGTGGTTCGACCGCCCGGTCGTCGCGTCCCCGCGCGCGGTCGTACAGTTCCCGACCCCGCTCGCCGAATTCGCGCTCCAGTTCGACGAGGTCCGCCTCGGCCACGTCGCCTGCCGTCTCGATGCCGCGCTCGCGCAGCGTCCGGGCCGTCACGGGCCCCACGCCGTGCAGGTCGTCGACGGGGATGGGCGCGAGGAACTCACGGACCTCGTCGGGACCGACGACGACGAGACCGTCGGGCTTGTCGTGGTCGGAGGCGACCTTGGCCGTGGACATGTTCGGCGCGACGCCGACGCTCGCGACGACGCCCACCTCCTCGCGGATGCGTTCGCGGATGTGCTCGACGGCCGCGCGAGCGCCGTCCCAGCCCTCCGGGGTCAGGTCCAGGTACGCCTCGTCGATGCTCACCTCGCGGACGGTCTCGGCCTCGTCGTGGAGGATTGACTTCACCTCGGCCGCGGTCTCCTCGTAGAAGGCCATGTCCACGGGACGGTAGAACCCGGATTCGTCGGGGGCCGGGGCATCGGGGTCGTCCGTTCCGTCGGCCCGTGGCGCCGACCTGTCGACGTTCGCGCGCCGCGGTAGCCGTTCGAGCGCCTCCTCGATGGGCATCGCGCTCTCGACGCCGAACTCCCGGGCCTCGTAGGAGGCGGTGGCGACCGCACCAATGGTGTCGCCCGGCTCGTACCCCATCCCGACGACGACAGGTTCGCCTTCGAGTTCGGGCTCGCGGAGCCGCTCTGCGCTGGCGTAGAAGCAGTCGAGGTCGAGGTGGGCCACCACTCGGTCCTCGGGCTCTGGCGCTCCCGGGAGTTCCGCGCGCTCGGGCATCTATGCGGTTGTATGCCGGCGAGGGGGTCTGAAGCTTGGCACCCCGGAGTGGAAGTGGAACGGGATGGACCGTTCGGTCTAAAGTCCTCTCTCCAGAATCTTAATACGGATTTCGTTCAGTAATTTTGGAATTATAGCATTACGTGTTCTGTAACGATTGAATACTCCCTGACGACTGGCCTGTCGACATCAGGAACGCCTACGTAGCCCTCGCGCTCTCTAACGATGGGAACGACGACGGAGATACCTGCGAATACCTGCCACGTACCTGCCGGAAGGCCTTTGACCCGAACACGGCTATCGGATGTATGACGATTTTCGGCGCGATACGCGCTGTCGCGGACGCTCCCCGGAGCGGTGACGGGCCGGTCGACTGGAACGGCGCCGCCGACGCTGCCAAGGCGACCGTCAGCCCCGGCAACATCGAACTCACACCGGCGGAACGCGAGGGGTACGCGACCGATGTCCGCGACGCACGCAACCGTGTCCGCGAGGTGACGGGACTCGGCTTCGACCTGCCCGAGACCGTCGAGGTCCAGCATCGCCACCACTGGATCGACGCCAACATCGCGACCTTCCGACGCGTGATGGGGCCGCTGGCCGACCTCGAGACGGACGCCTTCGGCATCGCGCGCACGACGAACACCGGGTCGATGGCCGTGATGCTCTCGTTCCTCGCCAACAACGTCCTCGGGCAGTACGACCCACTCCTCCTCGCGGATGGCGACGACCACGCGCTCTACTTCGTCCACCCCAACATCGACCACGTGGCCGAGTCGCTCGATGTCGAGACCGAGCGGTTCCGCCGCTGGATCGCCTTCCACGAGGTGACCCACGCCGCCGAGTTCGGTGCCGCGCCGTGGCTCTCCGAGCACCTCGAGACACGGATGGAGGACGCCGTCGACGACCTCACGGAGGGGAGCCTCAACCGCGACGCCATCGGCGAACTCGACACCGTGATGACCTCCGTCGAAGGGTACGCCGAGCTCGTGATGGACCGCGCGTTCGACGACGAGTACGAGGACCTGCGTGCGAAGCTGGAGGCCCGGCGCTCCGGTCGCGGGCCGCTCTCGAAACTCCTCCGCCGCCTGCTCGGCCTCGGGATGAAGCGCCGCCAGTACGAGCGCGGGAAGGCGTTCTTCGACGCGGTTGCCGACGCCCGCTCCGTCGAGGCGGCGGGCGTCGTCTGGTCGGACCCCGACCTCCTGCCGACCGATGAGGAACTCGACAACCCCGAGCAGTGGCTGGCGCGGGTGCCCGAGTAGTCGCGCCGGCCCCCTCGCTGGTGTCGGGTCGCTCCGCTCCCTGTTCTCGGTTCTCGGTACCTCTGCTCCGCGTAGAAACGTGCGGCCTCGCGGTCGTCAGTCGTCGCCCGCGGCGGGTTCGACTTCCGCGTCGGCCACGCCGAGTTCGCCGGCCCGTTCCAGGTCCTCGAGGTAGCCGTCGGCGTCGATGGCGGCCTTGCAGCCCATCCCGGCGGCCGTGACAGCCTGTTGATAGTGGTAGTCCACCACGTCGCCGGCGCCGAAGATTCCCTCGACGGCGGTGCGGGTCTGCCCGCCCCCGTCACCGCCCAGCGTCTCCAGGTAGCCCTCCTCGTCCATCTCCACGCCCGTCCCCTGGAGGTACTCCGTGTTCGGTGTGTGGCCGATGGCGTAGAAGACGGCCCCGACGTCCATATCGAACTGCTCGGTCTCGGGGTCGTCGAGGTTCTCCTTCGGGTGGCCGGCCTCGTTCCGGGCGAGTGTGACGTGGTCGACGCCTTCCTCCTGGGTGCCGTGGATCTCCAGAAGCTCGGTGTTGCGCATGATCTCGATGTCGCCGGCGTCGACCTTCTCCATCACCCGCTCGATCCAGTGGTCCTCGGCGCGGAACTCCTCGCGGCGGTGGGCGAGGTAGACGGTGTCGGCGAACTTCGTGAGGAAGTGGGCCTCCTCCATCGCGGCGTCGCCGCCGCCCACGACGAGCATGTCCTCGTCGCGGAAGAACGCGCCGTCGCAGGTCGCACAGGTCGAGAGCCCGTAGCCCATCATCGTCTCCTCACCGGGGACGCCGAGGGTACGCGCCGACGCGCCGGAGGCGGCGATGAACGCGTCCGCCGTGTAGACGGTGCCGTCCTTCAGCTCGACCCGGAACGTGTCGTCCGCGCGCTTCTCGACGTTCGTCACGATACCGTGGTCGATTTCGGCGCCGAACTGCTCGGCCTGCTCCTTCGCGTTGTTGATGAGGTCCGGGCCGGAGATACCGTCCGGGAAGCCGGTGTAGTTGGCCACGTCGGTCGTCAGCGTAAGCTGGCCGCCGGGCTCGTCCCCCTCGAGCACCAGCGGCTCGTTGTTCGACCGGCCGGCGTAGATGGCCGCCGTCAGTCCTGCCATTCCCGTGCCGGCGACGATGAGCCGCCGGTGTTCGATGTCGTCCTCGCTCATGCCCGACAGTAGGCCACGAAGCCGTAATAAATCACGCCCCTCCGGTGCCCCTGGCGCACACGCACAACGGCTAAATGGCGGGGCTGGAGCCCGTTGCGGCCCGAAATCGTGCTGCTGGGAAACGTGGCACACGATTAAATCCCCACCCGTGCTACGCCAGCGTACGCATGTACGCCGATATCCTCGTTCCGACCGATGGTTCCCCGGGCACAGACCGCATCGTGGAACACGCGGCCGCGCTCGCAGACGAGCACGGTTCGACGCTTCACCTCCTGTACGTCGTCAACACTGCGTCGTTCGCCAATCTCCCGATGGAGTCCTCGTACGAGGGGGTCGCCTCGATGCTGGAACAGGAGGGCGAAACCGCACTGGACGACGCCGCGGAGACCGTCGAACGGGTCGCGCCCGACGTGACGGTCGAGCGCGCCATCCGCGAGGGGTCGCCCGCGCCCGAGATCGTCTCGTACGCCACGGACAGCGGGTGCGATGTCATCACGATGGGTACCCACGGCCGGGGTGGTATCAATCGCCTCCTGCTCGGGAGCGTCGCCGAGCGCGTCGTCCGGAAATCGCCGGTCCCGGTGCTCACGGTTCGGGTCGGCGAGATTCCGGACGAGTCCGAGGAGTAGCCAGCCTGGACCCATCGATGCGCCGTCGCACGTTCCTGGCTACCGGTGCCCTGACCGTGACCGCCGGATGCGGTCGAACCCTCCGCTACGCCGACGAGTTCGAGGGGACGCCGACGAAGACCGGGACGCCGACCTACTCGCCGGGTGGGTCGTTCTGGGAGGGGCCACTCTGGGTTCGCGCCATCAACGGCCGGGCCGACACCACCGCGACGTTCACCGTCACCATCGAGCGGCTCTCCTGTGGAGCCCGGCCGACAGCGGACGGGTCGGCCTGCGACGGCCCCGGCGAGACGGTGTACGAGGGGACGCTCCGTGCGCCGGGGTTCGACACCGGCGACGACGGCTCGTACTCCGGGATGAGCGTCTCGCTCGTCTTCGGGGACGGCGAGAACCGCACCGTGGTCCCCGGCCCCGAGTTCGCGGCCGCCGAGGACGCCGTGACCGAGCAGGGCGACTACCGGGTCACCGTCGAGGCCGCCGACCGGCGCCGCGTGCTCGGCGTCCGGGCACACGCCGGCGTCCGCGGCATCGAGGCCGGGCTCTCCATCGACGGGGAGCTGCTGCTGGAGGCCGAGACCGACCCGGCCAGCGGCGCCTTCTCCGACCCGGGGACGGTCACCGGGAGCGGGACCCCCGGCGACCGCGACCGGCCGACCTGACCTGCCACCCTCACGCCCGGCTCACTCCGCGGGGCGCAGGTGCTCGCAGTCGCCGGCGGAGACGCGCCGGGTCCCCTCGTCGGTCTCCACGACGAGCGTGCCCGGGAACTCGATGTCGACGGCCTCGCCGACCACCTCGCCGCCGGGCGTCTCAACGCGCACGCGTCGGCCGAGGGTGCTGGCGTACTCGCGCCACGCCGGCAGGACGCGCTCGGGAGCCGCGCGAAGCTCGTCGAACGTCTCCAGCAGCCGCTGGACGAACAGTCGCCGGGGAACGTCCGCCTCGTCGTGGCCGGTGCGCTCGCGAGCGGCCCGGAGGGTCGTCGCGTTCGCCTCGGGCGGCAGGTCGCTCTCGTCGAAGTTGACGTTCACCCCGATGCCGACGACGACCCACGAGACGCGGTCGGCCTCGCCCTCCATCTCCGTGAGGATACCACAGAGCTTTCGCTCCTCGGCGTCCTCGCCGTCGCCGACCGGTACGAGCACGTCGTTGGGCCACTTGATGCGCGCCTCGACGCCGGCCTCGCGGGCCGCCCGCGCGACGGCCACGGCGGCCGCGAGCGTGTAGACGGGCACCTGTGCGGGCGGGAGGTCCGGGCGGCAGACAACCGAGAGCCAGACGCCGCCCGCCGGCGAGGACCACTCCCGGTCCAGTCGCCCCCGGCCGCCGGTCTGCTCGGCCGCGACGACGACGGTGTCCGTGGCCCCGTCGGCCGCCAGCTCGCGGGCCCGCTCGTTGGTCGACCCCAGTGAGTCGTGGAACTCGACCTCGAACGGGGCCTCGAGGCCGTACTCGATGGCCGCCCCCCCGTACTCCGGGATGGACTGGAGGACGTACCCATCGTCGGTCCCCTCGACCTCGAAGTCGGCCTCGCGGAGCGCCTCGACGTGTTTCCAGACGGCGGCCCGCGAGACATCGAGTTGCTCGGCCAGCTCCGGCCCCGTCACTGGGCCGGCCGACAGTGCGTCCAGCACCCGCCTCCGTGTCTCCTGCATACGCGCCGCTACAGGGGGATGGGTTGTAATGGTAGCCCGCGTGACGAGCTGGAGCCGTGGTCCGTTCGGGAGACGGTACTCCCCGAAACCGCCGTTCGCTCTCCGCCGCCTGCTCGCTGCCGCCGGTGCTCTCCGCTGCCTACTCTCCGCTGCCTACTCTCCGCCGCCGGCGCTCCCCGAGGCGGCGTCGTCCGTGCTGCCCGCGTTCTGGAGCGCTCCGAGGAGCTGCTGGCGCAGGCCGCGTGCCTCCTCGACATCGGCCCGGAGCGCGGCCACGTCCTCGCGGAGTGCCGCACGCTCCTCGCTGGCTTCCTCGACCGACTCCCGCGCCGCCGCCACCTCCTCGCGAAGGTCGGCGACCTCGGCCTGGAGCTCCTCGGCGGCCTCGGCGGCCTCGGTCGCCGTCGCCGCCACCGACTCGACCGTTCCGGTATCCTCGATGAAGTCGGCCAGCGCGTCCTCGTAGGCCTCGAAGGCCGAGAGCCGTGACTCCAGCTGCTCCAGCCGGACCGTCACCGTCCCGCCGTGGTCGGCTCCGCCCTCGTCGTCGAGTCCAAGCGCGCTCCGGATAGCGCGCTGGTCGGCCTCGTCCGCGGCCGCGAGGCGGTCGGCCAGTTCGTCGACCCTCGCCCCGGCTGCCGCGGTAGTCCCGGTCGACTCGCCGTCGTGGGGCGCGTCGGCCGTCGAGCCGCCGGCGTCGGGCTCCTCGGCTGCCCCGCCTTCCTTCTCCGTCGTCTCCGCCTCCTCGTCCCCCTCCGCGGCATCCGGTTCGGGCGGCGACAGGTCCAGCTCGGGTGGGTCCTCGTCGGCGGTATCGTTACCCGCCGAGAGCGGGTCATCAGCCGCCTCGTCCAGTTCGGACTCCACGGCGGCGACGGCCGCTTCCAGTCCGGAGTCGGTGTCCTCGGGGGTTCCCCGGGGTGCTGGGGTGTCTCCGGAGCCGCCCGCCCCCACCGTCTCCGGACCGCCGTCCGTCGCGGCTGTTCCGGGCGTACCGTTCCCCTCGTCGGAATCGTCCCCGATGACCTGCCGGACGGACTCCGCCAGCGCGCCGTCGGTGTTCCCGACGAGCGCCGGGCCGTCATCGTCCCCCGTGTCGGTTCCCTCGTCGTCCGGTGTCTCGTCGGTCGCTGCCGTCGACGCCCCGGCTTCGGGCTCCGTGTCGTCGTCCGACTCCGCAGCCGCGCCCGGCTCCGAGTCCGCTGTGGCATCGGCCGCCGCCGTTCCGGCGTCCGCGTCCGACAGGTCCGGCTCCGGGAACGTCGGCAGGCGGTCCGGCGCCTCGGGAAGTTTCAGCCCCAGGACGTACTCCACGGCCTCGTCGTCGGGGACCGTCCCGGTTCCGTGGACCGTCTCCCCGTCCACCGACCACTCCCCCGGCGCCGCGTCCGTCCGGAAGCCGACATCGGCCATCGCCAGCTCGTCTGGGAGGGGCTGTGTCAGGTCGACCGCGACCGGTGTGTCCGCCTCGGCGGTCAGCTCGTAGGTGACCACGATTCCCTGGTCGAGCCGCTCGACCGTCCGGTGGAGCGTCACCGGCCCCCCGTCAGTCCCGTCCCCCGAATCCCGCCCCGTTGCACCGGTCGCACTGGATGACATACCACGACGCAGGCGCCGCTTGGTGATGTACCGTTGGCGTACCCGGGCGTGGCCGGGAGCCCCCGGAATCGGACGGGCGTTTATGTCGGACGCTCGTCTGCCGGAAGCCGTCGACCCGGCGGCACACGTTTTATGCGTCGGCGTGGCCAACCCCGTGGTATGGTCCAGTGTGAGATGTGCGGGGCCGAGACTGGCGCCCCGAAGACGGTGAAGGTCGAGGGGGCCGAACTCGAGGTCTGTGCCGACTGCGCCGACTTCGGGACCGAGGTCCGCACCGAGAGCAGTTCCAGCGGGTCGACGAAGTACTCGACATCGTCGTCCTCGTCCTCGTCCAGTTCCGGCGGGGGCGGTTCGAGCTCCAGCTCGTCGTCCTCGGGCGGCGGCTCCTCGAAGGGGCGCCGCCGGGACATGTTCGACGACATGGACGAGGTCGCACAGGATTACGACCAGCGTATCCGCTCGGCCCGGGAGTCCGAGGGGCTGAGCCAGGAGGAACTCGCGAACCAGCTCAACGAGAAGGCCAGCCTCATCCGCAAGCTGGAGCGCGGTGATGTCCTCCCCAGCGACTCCGTCCAGAACAAGCTCGAGCGCGCCCTCGACATCACGCTGACCGAGGGTGGCGACGACGGCGAGACGGAGTGGGAGGGGAGTTCCTCGGCCGGGACCACCACGCTCGGCGACGTGGTCAAACGCAAGGACTGACCCGGTGTCCCCACTCGTATCGAGCGGTCCATAGCCCTCCTAGCAGCGCTTATCAGCACCCCCTCGGGAGGTGCACCCGATGCCCGCGTCCCGCCGCACGGAAGTGGAGGCTCCCGACGACTCGCCCCCCGTCGAACGGCTGTCCGCCACGCTCGTGGCGTACACCGACCGTCCCGACCGCCGAACCATCTACCCACACGGAACGACGAGCGTCGCCCGGATGTCGACCTGGCTCACCGCCGACGCCGACGCGTTCGTCGCCCTCGAATCGATGCGGTAGGCCGGCATCGACCGGAACGGTGCCGGCCAGTCGCGTCGGTGCTCGCCGGCGCCCGGACCGAACGATATCGGTTATCCAGATATCTGCGGGTTTGAAGCACTGTACAGTGACTTGTCGGCGTATATCGACACTAATTCTCCTGTCTGCGGGTTCCTACACTCGCTCGACCGTGTCCGCCCGCGCGAGGTACTGCTCGCGTCCGTCGGGAAGCGGTTCGTCGAGCGCCACCGCGACCAGCGGCTGTCCGTACTTCGTCGTGTACGTCGTCCGGAGGACCGTACCCGTCCGCTGCTGCCCGTCAACGGTCACCGCGACTGTCGCCCCGTCGAGGTCGGTCATGGCAGGTCGTTGGTCGCGACCCGTAAATATCAAGCGCCAACGCCTTACCCGGCGGCCCGAACCTCCTACCAACTCGCGGTCGTGCGGGGAGCGGCCCCAGCCGACCGTGGGGGAAGGGACACGGGACGTATGTCGATGAACGAACCGAACGAGACGGGTGAACAGTGGACGAACGACGGAAGCGCCGCGAGCGAGGCGGGGGACGCGACCGGCGAGCCGGCGGCCGAGGAACTCCCCCAGCTCGCGAGTACCCTGGTGCGGTACGACGGCGAACCCGACCAGGTGACGGTCTACCCGCCGGGGATGAGCAGCATCGAGCGGATGTCCACCTGGATCACGGTCGACGCCGACGACTGTCTGGAGCCGTCGGAGATGCGGTAACGGCTCCGGACGCGGTCGTGTCGGGGCCGCGGGGCGCTCCCGCCGGTCCCGAAGCGGTATCTACTTGCGCCGAGCGGCCGGGCTGCCGGTATGTTCGTTCTGGTCAACCTCAAGACGTACCCGTGTGACCCCGTCGCGGTGGCCGAGGCGGCCGCCGACGTCGCCGCCGACACCGACGCGCGCGTCGCCGTCGCGCCGGAGGCGACCGACCTCCGGCGGGTCGCGACAGTGCTCGACGGGACCGCGGCCGAGGCGTTCGCCCAGCACGTCGACCCCGTGGAGCCGGGGAGCAACACCGGCCACACCCTGGCCGAGACGGTCGCCGACGCTGGTGCCACGGGGACGCTCTGTAACCACTCCGAGCGCCGCCTCCGGCTCGACCGCATCGACGGCGCGGTGGCGGCCGCCGAGCGCGTCGGCCTGGAGACGGTCGTCTGCGGGAACACCCCCGAACAGGTCGCCGCCGCCGCGGCCCTGGGGCCGGACGCCGTCGCCGTCGAACCGCCCGAACTCATCGGTACCGGCACGCCCGTCTCGGCCGCCGACCCCGATATCGTCGAGGACGCCGTCGCCGCCGTGGACGCCGTCGACGAGGACGTCTCCGTCTTCTGTGGTGCGGGCATCTCGACCGGCGAGGACGTGGTCGCGGCCCGTGACCTCGGTGCGGAGGGCGTCCTGCTCGCCTCGGGCGTCGCGAAGGCCGACGACCCGCGGGCGGCGCTGGCCGACCTCGTCGCGCCGCTGTAATCCGGTGCCAGGCGGTATCCGGTCCGCGGCGGCGGTCCCCATTCGACCCGCCGCCGGCGGGCGGTCGAACGACATTCCACCGGAGTATGCCGCGTCCCGGCGAGCCTCCCCGGGATAGACGGCTCGTTTATACTGCACTGTCCGAAACGGTCGGAGCATGCGCCACTCGAGCGTGGGGGATGGGTCCATCTCGGGGGCCGGGGAGGACGTTCGCGTCATCCACGTGGACGACGATGCGACGTTCGCCGACCTGACCGCCAGGCAGCTCGAACGAGCCGATGGGTCACTGACGGTCGTCGCGGAGGCCGACCCGACCCGGGTCCTCGACCGACTCGCGGACGAGTCGTTCGACGCGGTCGTCAGCGACCACGAGATGCCCGGGCTGACCGGGCTGGAACTGCTTCGCGAGGTCCGGGCGTCGCACGGGGACCTCCCGTTCGTCCTGTTCACGGCGAGCGGCAGCGAGGCGGTCGCCAGCGAGGCCATCGCCGCGGGGGTGACCGACTACATCCAGAAGGGTCGGGAGGCCGAACAGTACGCCGTGCTCGCGAACCGCATCCGTAACGCCGTCGACGGGGCACGGGAGCGCGCACGGGCGGACGACCTCGAACGTGTCAATCGCCTCATCCGCCGCCTCAACCGTCGAATCGCCCGGCTCGACAGCGCCGGGGGCATCGAGCGGACCATCTGCGAGACCATCGCCGGGGCGGAGCCGTACCGCTTCGCCTGGCTCGGTGACCGCGACGAGCCGACCGACGAGATACGCGTCCGGGCCACCGGAGGTGACGCGACCGACTACGTGGACGCCGTGGACATCCGTGCGGACGAGAGCCCGCAGGGTGGTGGCCCGGCCGGCAGGGCCGTTCGGACCGGCGAGACGCAGGTCGCGCAGGCGATTCCGGAGGACCCGACGTTCGCCCCGTGGCGGGACGCGGCCGCGGACTACGGGTTCCGGTCCGTCGCCGTGCTGCCGTTGCAGGGGCCAGCGTCGTGGCACGGCATCCTCGCGGTGTACGCCGACCGCCGTGACGCCTTCGACGAGGGCGAACTGACGGTGCTGGAGGAACTGGCCGACACCATCGCTGGCGCCCTCGACGGCGCCGCGGCCCGACGCCGCCTGGAACGGCGCGAGCGGGAACTGGAGCGCTACGAGAACATCGTCGAGGCCTCGGGCGACCCCGTGTACGTCATCGACGACGAGGGGCGGTTCCGCTACGTGAACGACCGGCTGGTCCAGATGACCGGATACGACGAGGCGACGCTCGTCGGCGAGACGGTCGATATCGTCCTCCCGCCGGACGACGTGGCACAGGGGGAGGTGCTCATCCGGTCGCTGCTCGAGAGCGGCGGCCAGCGCGGCACCTACGAGATGACCATCGTGACGGCCGACGGGGAGCGCCGGGCCTGCGAGAACCACGTCTCCCTACTCCCGTTCGAGGAGTCGTTCCGGGGGACGGTCGGCGTCGTCCGTGACATCTCGCGGCGGAAGGAACGCGAGCGGGAACTGGAACGACAGAACGAACGGCTCGAGGAGTTCGCGTCCGTCGTGAGCCACGACCTCCGGAACCCGCTGAACGTGGTTCGGGGCTCGGTCGACCTCGCGCAGGCCACGGACGACGTGGACGAACTGGACCGGGCCCGCCGGGGGGTCGAACGGATGCGGACGCTCATCGACGACCTCCTGACGCTGGCGCAGGAGGGCAAGGCGGTCTCGACGTTCGAGCCGGTCGCGCTCGGCGAGGTTGCGACGGAAGCGGCCGGGCTGGTGGAGGCGCCGGCCGTCGAGTTCCGTATCGACTCCCAGCAGACCGTGTTCGCCGACGCGACCCGGCTCCGCCAACTGTTCGAGAACCTGTTCGCCAACGCCGTCGACCACGGCCGGTCCTCACAGGATGCGGGCCAGTCGACCCCGGCGGTCCCGGCCGGCGGGAGTTCCGGCGGAGGTGACTCATGCGGCGACCGCCTGGTCGTCACCGTCGAGCCACTCGCCCCGGGACGCTCCGGGTTCTCCGTGGCCGACAACGGCACCGGCATCCCGCCGGAGCGCCGGGAGCTCGTCTTCCAGGAGGCCTACTCGACCAGCGACGACGGGACCGGGTTCGGACTCCGTATCGTCCAGCGGATCGCGGCGGCTCACGGCTGGGATGTCGCCGTGACCGACTCGGCTGCCGGCGGCGCCCGGTTCGAGTTCACGGGCGTCGATGTCATCGACTGACACCGGTCCGAACCGGAAACCGACAGACTCGTACCCGCGTCGGTCGGCAGGCCGACAATGCCCAAGCTTGCACGGATCGAAACCGACGCGGGTGTCGAGCGCGGCGAGTACGAGGACGGCGTCGTCACGGTCGACTCCGGAACGTACGACACGACGACCGACGAGGCCACACTGCTGGCGCCCTGTGAGCCGTCGGTGTTCTACTGTGTCGGCCGGAACTTCGGCGAGAAGGTCGACCAGATGGACTACGACATCCCCGACGAGCCGGATTTCTTCATCAAGCCGCCCGTCTCGCTCCACCCACCCGAGCAGCCCATCCCGTACCCGACGTTCTCGGACGAACTCACCTACGCCGGCGAGCTGGCCGCGGTCATCGGCGAGCGTTGCAAGGACGTCGACGAGAGCGAGGTCGACGACGTGGTCGAGGGGTACACCATCCTCAACGACCTCGATTGCCTCGACCAGGAGCGCCGCACCGCGCGGAAGGCGTTCGACGCGAGCGGCCCGCTGGGGCCGGTCGTCGACACGGATGTCGACCCGGTGGGGCTGGAGATGGAGACCCACATCAACGGCGAGCGCCGCCAGCACGACAACACCGAGAACATGTTCATCGAGCCCCGCGAGGTCGTCGCGTTCATGTCCGAGCGGTTCACGCTGAAGCCGGGCGATGTCATCTCCTTCGGGTCGCCGGCCAACCCGGGACTGGTCGAGCCGGGCGACGCCATCGAGATCCGCTACGAGGGGATTGGCACCCTCCGGAACACGGTCGACGAGCGGGACGCCTGACCGGTTCCGTCGGTCCCGCACGACGCTACCCGGGGATAGTGGAACGGGTCGAAACCGGGCGTGGGCCAGTCTTTATCAGCGTTCCGTGTCCGTACCCTCCAATGAGTAACGAGGACCCGGCGAGTGATGGCAGTTCGCCGGACGGCAGCGAGGTCGGAGCTGACTCCCGGGGCGTCGTTGCCGACGGCGAGGGCGGGAGCGCCGTGGGTGAGGAACCACTGCCGGGGGTGGCCGAGGCCTCGCTCGACAGCGATGGGGACGTTCCCGACGAGGACGCCGACATCGGTGGCCAGCGGGCGGCCCGCGTCCTGGGTGACGAGACGCCGGACGAACCCGACTCGTTCGACAGCGACCTCGAGGCGGTCCGCGAGGAGGTACTGTCGGACGTCCGTGAGTCGCTCCTGAAGGACCCAGAAATCGATGCCGATTCGCTCGATATCTCCGAGTTCTTCGACTTCTCCTACCTCGAACGGTACGAGGAGGTCGAGCGGCGATGGGTGAACCGGCCGTACGCGTACGTCTCCGTGGTGTACGACCCGTCGGAGCGCGAGTACCGCTACCGGGTGACCGAGCCGGACCTCGACGAGTTCGAGAGCTACGTCCGGACCGACCTCGTCGAGTACCTCCGGAACACGCTGCTGTACAAGGACGTCGACTCCGTGGCCAACCGGCGGGAGGTGTTCGAGTCCGAGGTGACCGATATCGTCGCCGACCGGGCCCGCAGCGCATCCCGGCTGGCGCGGCGGAAACTGCTCTACTATCTCCGCCGTGACTTCCTCGAGTTCGGTCCCATCGACCCCATCATGCGGGACCCCGCCATCGAGGACGTCTCCTGTGACGGCGCCGGGGTGCCCGTCTTCGTCTACCACCGGGCCTACCGAGACCTCGACACGAACGTCGTCTTCGAGGCCCGGCGGCTCTCCTCGTACACGGTCCGGCTGGCCCAGCGGGCCGGCAAGACCATCAGCGTCTCCGACCCGCTGCTGGACGCGACGCTGCCGGACGGCTCGCGCCTCCAGCTCACGCTGGGCGGCGAGGTCGCCACCCGGGGTGCGAACTTCACCATCCGGAAGTTCTCCGACGTGCCGTTCTCCCCGGTCGACATGATAAACTGGAACACGTTCTCGCTGGCGGAGATGGTCTACTTCTGGCTCGCCATCGAGAACAACAAGTCGCTCATCTTCGCGGGTGGCACGGGGTCGGGGAAGACGAGTTCGATGAACGCCATCTCCTTCTTCATCCCGCCCAACAGCAAGGTCATCTCCATCGAGGACACCCGCGAGGTGGACCTCCCCCACTCGAACTGGATACAGTCGGTCACGCGCTCGTCGACGACCCGCGAGGGCCGCGGCGAGGTCACGATGTACGACCTGCTGCAGGCCGCGCTCCGCCAGCGCCCCGAGTACCTCCTCGTCGGCGAGATACGGACCCAGGAGCGGGTCGCACTGACCTTCTTCCAGGCGATGGGCACCGGCCACACCGCCTACACGACGATGCACGCGGACGGCATCGACACGGTGCTGAACCGGCTCCAGAACCCGCCGCTGTCGGTGCCGACGGCGATGATACAGGACCTCGACATCGTGAGCATCCAGAAGCAGTCGTTCCTGGGCGACGAGCGCGTCCGGCGCAACCAGACCATCGTGGAGGTGGTCGACGACCAGCCCGACCCGACGAGCGTGCGGACGCGCGACATCTTCGACTGGGACGCCCAGACCGACACCCACGAGCGGGTCGGCGAGTCCGACGTGATGGCCCAGGTGGCCGACGAGCGCGGGTGGACCGACGCGGAACTCCGCCGGGAGATCGACCGCCGCGAGGCTGTTCTGGAGTTCCTCGTCGAGGAGGACATCACCGATTACCGCGACGTGGCCTCCGTCATCCACCTCTACCAGAAGGACCCTGACTACGTCCTCGACCAGGTGCGCAGCCGCGGCTACGAGGTCGCCTGATGACCGACGAGCCAGCACCAGAGGACGAGCCAGCGCCGGATGACCCCGTCGACGATCGCCCCGGCGCGCCGACGGCGGACCCCGTTCCCGGTGACCCGGACGGGCTCTCGTCCCGCCACGCGAGCGCGGGGAGCCGTCGCCCGGACGGTGACCGGGAGGAGGACCCCCAACTGGACGACGAATCCCCCCCGTCGACGCCTGACGAGGAGAACCCGGAGGAGATAATCGAGGGGCTCCCCGGCCCGGGCGGCCCGGACGAGTCCTTCCAGAAGCGGTACCGCTCCGACATCGGCTACCTCGAGACGTTCTTCCGGTCCCGGCATCGGGAGTTCGCCGACTACCAGCGCCTCCTCAATCAGGCCCGGATGGCCCGGTCCTACGATGAGTATCTCACCCGGGCGACGCTGGTCTCGCTGGCGGCGGGGCTGGCCGGTGCGTTGCTGGGTGTGCTGCTGGCCGTCCTGCTCGCGCGAACCGGCGTCCTCGCCGGTATCACGACGGGGCTGGGCGGCGAGTTCGGGACGTTCGTCGGGCAGTACCGCCTCCCGTTCGCGGCCGTCGGCCTCGGTGTCGTCCTGGCCGCGGTCCTCGGCGGGCTCACGTTCGCCGGCTTCTACTACGCGCCGGTGTTGACCGTCTCCGGGCGCCGGCAGGAGATCGAGATCACCCTGCCACAGGCCATCGTGTTCATGTACGCCCTCTCGTACGGGGGGATGAACCTGACCGAGATACTCCGGGCCGTGGCCGAGGCCGACGACACCTACGGCGAGGTCGCAGCGGAGTTCGACACGGTGTTGCGCGACCTCGAACTGTTCGGCAACGACACGTTCACCGCGCTCCAGAACCTCCGGAACAGCACGCCCAGCGACGGGCTAGAGGAGTTCCTCGACGACCTGCTGGGCCTGCTGGAGTCGGGCGGCGACGTGACGGTCTTCCTCGAGGACGCCGCCGCGGACTACCTCGAGGAGGCCCGCGACGAGCAGGCGGACTTCCTCGAGACGCTGGCCATCCTCAGCGAGGTGTTCATCGTCGGCTTCGTCGCCGCGCCACTCTTCCTCATCGTCATCCTCGTCGTCATCAGTCTGGTCGGCGGGCAGACGCTCCTGCAGGTGGCCTCGCTGGTCTACCTGGTCATCCCGGTGGGGATGGCGTCGTTCATCGTCCTCGTCGACGTGCTCTCCTCGCCGTTCGTCCAGACGGGCCACGTGGAGGCGCCCGACAGGGGGGCGTTCGACGGCGGGGCCGGGGCCGGGGAGTTCCAGCCCATCGGCGCCGCTGCCTGGGCGGACGAGGACGAGCCCCATCGGGGGCCGTTCTCGGGTTCACAGGCCGGGGATACCGCACCGACGGCCGACACGGAACGGCTCGAACGGACCGCGGCGGACCAGCCGACCACACACGAGCAGTCGCTGCTGGAACGGACCACAGCGGCCGTGAGTGACGAGGGGGGACCCCCCTCGATGCCGGCGAGACCGGCCGACCGGTCCGGTCCGACCGCTGACGGCCCCGCCGACGGAGCCACGGACGGCTCCGGGGAGGGGGAAGCGGACCAGCAGGAGGCCGCCGCCGAGCCACCAGACGAGCGCATCCGGTCGTACCGGCGTGCGCGGCAACTGGACTCGCTCCGGAGCATCGCGTCGAATCCGATGGGCCTGTTCCGCCAGCGCCCCAACGCGACGCTTCTGGTCTCGGTCCCGGTGGCGGTTCTGGTTGCCGCCGCGCTGGTCGTCACGGGGGTTGTCGAGACGACCTACGGGGCGCTGCTGGACGCTCCTGTCTTCACGACCACCGGGCTGGTGGTGCTCCCGCTGTTCCTCGCCACGCTCCCGCTGACCTACTACCACGAGCGCAAGACCCGGCGCGAGCGGAAACTCGCCGAGCGGTTTCCGGACACGCTGAACATCCTCGCCTCCGCGAACAAGATGGGTATCGGGCTGACGGAGGGGCTGGGGCTGGTCGTCCGCTCCTCGTCCGGGCTGGTCGCCGAGGAGCTCCGGAAGGTCCGCAACGACATCATCTGGAACGCCTCCACCGGAGAGGCGCTGCTGGCGTTCGGCTCCCGACTGGAGGTCCCCCAGCTCGCCCGCACTACGCGCCTGCTGGCCGAGGGGCTGCGCTCCTCGGGCGACCTCGCACGGGTGCTGTCGGTGGCGGCGGAGGACGCCCGCGGCCGCTATCGGCTCGAACGCGACCGCCAGCGCGAGATGGTCTCGTACATCGCCATCGTCGTCATCGGCTTCCTCGTCTACCTGCTCGTGGTGGTGGCGCTGGAGGCGAGCTATCTCGCCCCCGTCTCCGAGACCGCGGCCGAACAGGTCGAGTACGTCGGCGAACAGCGCGCCCCCATCTCGTTCAGCGACGTCCCCATCGAGGAGTACCAGCTCCTCTTCTTCCACTCGGCCATCATCCAGGGGTTCGGGAGCGGACTCCTCGCGGGGAAACTGGCCGACAACAGCATCCGGAGCGGGCTCAAGTACGGGCTCGGACTCGTCGCGCTGTCCGTGGTCGTGTTCGCAATCATCTGACAACATCCAGAATACGTTCATATCAATGAAATTGCGCGCTAAAACCGACAACCGGGGTGTCTCGGAGATAATCGGGGCGATACTGGTGTTCGGGCTGGTCGTCCTCTCGCTGGTCATCTTCCAGACCAACGCCGTCCCCTCGGCCAACGAGGAGGTGGAGTTCGACCACAACCAGGAGGTCCAGTCCGACCTCATCGGTCTGGACGCGGAGTTGAGCGACGCGGCCGCCAGCGGTCACGGCGGCACCGCCGTCGTCACCGTCGGGATGGACTACCCGACGCGGTTCCTGTTCCGGAACCCGCCACCCGTCTCCGGCAGCCTCACGACGGAGACCTCGCGATTCACCATCGAGAACGCGGTCGCAGTCGAGGACAACGAGACCGACGACTACTGGAACAGTACCGAGTCATCGGTTCCCCACGAGTACACCTCCCGGCGACTGGTCTACCGCGTCGACTACAACGTCTACGACGAGGCGCCGGAGACCGTCCTCGCCCACGGCGTCGTCTACGACCGCTTCGAGGACGGGCCGACCCGCCGCATCGATGCCGGTGGCCTCGTCGACGGCCGTTCCATCGAACTGACCGCACTCGATGGCCGACGCAACGAGTCACGGGTCGGTGTCGTCTCGGTGCCGGTCACGGCACAGGCCGCGCCCACGGAGACCGTCCGCGTCAGCGACGGCCCGGGAGGCGACAACGTCAATCTCACGCTCCGGACGGAGGCGACGGCTACCAACTGGACCCGGTTCCTCGAGGACGAGGAGCACGTCGAGGCGGTCCTCGGTGCCGGTGACGCCCCCGACGTCGAGCCGGGAACGGTCAAGGTCGTCCTCGAGGAGGGCGTCACCTACGAGCTCGAACTCGCCCGGGTCTCTGTCGGGTCCGCACCGTACACCGCGACGCCGGCGTACGTCACCTCGGTCGGCCCGACGACCCGGACGGTCACCGTCGGTACGGCGACCGACCTGACCGTCGAGGTCAGGGACCAGTACAACGCGCCCGTGGCCGGCGAGCAGGTGACCTTCTCCGTGGACGACGGCGACGGCGCCCCCACGACGGAGACGGTGCCTACGGACGACGAGGGGCGTGCGAGTCTCTCGTACACGCCGTCAGAGTCCGTGACGGTGACGGCGACCGTCGATGGCGGGACCGGCGCCGATGGTGACCCGCTGAGTGTCGTGTACGACCTGACCGCCAGTTCGGCTGGTCGCGATGGCGGCGGCGGTAGCGCCGGGGCGGCCTGTTCGGTCCCTGACTGGTCGAGCACCACCACGAGCCTGCGTCTCGAGAACGCAGAGGAGTGCACCTGGAGCGGCGTGGGGCGCGTCGACAGGCTGTCGCTCTCGAACCCCGCAATGACCCCGCTGAAGGCGGACGGTACGGTCGACCCGGGCAAGCAGTACCTCCGGCTCGCCATGGTGGTCACGGACGGCAACACCACGTACCTGCTCGAGGTCCCGGACAACAGGGAGGGCGTCTCGCGCCAGTTCGACGACGGCAACTGGGGCAACAAGAAGGTACACGTGTTCAAGCGCGCCGGCGACGGGAAGTATCGACGCATCGCCGACACCGACCTGACCGACGGCGCACTCGATAACTTCTATCAGGGGGGCTCGCTCGACCTTCTGGACGGGAGCTCCTATCGGAGGACCGACCCGGGCATCGTCGAACTCCGCAACTTCCTGCGGCAGAACACGGTCACCATCCGCGTCGTCGAGAACGACGGGGCGGTGACACTCACTGCCGACTCCGGGTGAGACGAGACGATGGTGACGCCGCGACCGTGAAGAGAGTACCCTCGCGGCAGTCGTCCGACGAGGTGACGGGTGACGACCACGGGGGACTTCTCGCTTACCGCTCCAGCGGTCCATCCAGGGAGGGCTGCCCTCTGTAATATCTTGTACCACGTGGGGCAGAATGGGAAATTGAAGGACCAATACGGCCATTCTGTCCCTGTGTGGGGACATACCACGCCGCAATGCTTACTACCCACTGATGACTTAAAACAGGTATGTCTACTTCGCAAAATCTACGTGGAGAGGGGGGTTTCCGGCGATGACGGTCCGGGAGCCACCCGCGTCACTCACCGACGGTGGGGTCGACGAGATTCCCCGGCCGGCCATCCGGCGGGTCGAACCGGCCGACGAGGTGGTCGTCGACCCTGAGCCACAGCCCGAGATGGAGCCGCTCCACCCGACTGTCGAGGCCGTTCTCGCGGACGTGCGTGAGTATTTCGCCGACGAGGGCGCCGAGCCGTTCGGCGCGCCTACCGACGCGTTCGTCTCGGCGTCGTTCTTCGACTTCTCCTACCTCGAACGGTACGAGGAGGTCGACCGCCAGTGGGTCAGGGAGCCGTTCGCCTACATCTCCGTGCTGTACGACGCGAACCGCAACGAGTACCGCTACCACGTTGTCGAGCCGACGCTCGACCAGTTCGAACAGTACGTCCGTGCGGACCTGGTGACCCTGCTCCGGAACGAGCTCATCTACATGGATTTCGCGCCCGGCGACCGGGAGGGCGCCTTCATGGCCCAGGCCCGCGACCTCATCGACGAGCACGCGGCCACGGTCGCCCCTGGAACGCTCCACAAGGTCCTCTACCATCTCCGACGAACGTTCCTCGGTTTCGGCCCCATCGACCCCATCATGCGGGACCCGAACATCGAGGACATCTCCTGTGATGGGACCGGCGTCCCGGTGTACGTCTACCACCGCGAGTACCGCGACCTGCCCTCGAACGTCACGTTCACCGAACGCCGGCTCAACGCGTTCGTCGTCCAGCTGGCCCAGCGCTCCGGGCGGTCGGTGAGCATCGCGGACCCGCTCGTCGACGCCTCGCTCCCGGACGGCTCGCGGGTCCAGCTCACGCTGGGCGGCGACATCTCCACCCGGGGCGCGAACTTCACCATCCGCAAGTTCGCCGACGTGCCGTACACGCCGGTCGACCTCGCGTCGTGGAACACGTTCAGCGTCGAGGAGATGGCGTACTTCTGGCTCGCCATCGAGAACAACAAGTCGCTGGTCTTCGCCGGCGGCACCGGTTCGGGGAAGACTACCTCGATGAACGGGGTGTCCTTCTTTATCCCGCAGCACTCGAAGGTCGTCTCCATCGAGGATACCCGCGAGATCGACCTGCCCCACCAGAACTGGATCCAGTCCGTGACCCGGTCCTCGGCCAGCGGCGAGGGCCGCGGCGAGGTCACGATGTACAACCTCCTTCAGGCCGCGCTCCGCCAGCGGCCCGAGTACCTCCTCGTCGGCGAGATACGGACCGAGCAGAACGTCGCCCTGACGTTCTTCCAGGCGATGGGGACCGGACACACCGCGTACACGACCATCCACGCCGACAGCGTGGAGACAGCCATCTCGCGGCTGCAGAACCCGCCGCTGTCGGTGCCGACGCAGATGCTGCAGGACCTCGACGTCATCAGTATCCAGCGGCAGACGTTCCTCGGCGACCGCCGCGTTCGCCGGAACGCCACCGTCGCGGAGATCAAGGTCGACGAGACGGACCAGGACCGCGTCGCGTGGAAGGAGATCTTCGAGTGGGACCCGGAGACCGACACGCACGACCGTGTCGGTGACTCCGACGTCCTGACCGACATCGCTCGCGAGCGCGGCTGGACCGACGACGAACTCGACGCCGAGTTCGACGCCCGCCGCCGCATCCTCCAGTACCTCGTCGACGAGGACATCCGGGAGTACGAGGCGGTGGCGACCGCGGTCCAGACCTACGCCCGCAGCCCCGACGAGGTGCTCGAGGCCGTAATCGAGGGGACCTTCGACCCGACCGACTTCGACGTCCGCTCCCACGGTGGGGCTGGTGCCGCGGTCCACGACATGGTCACGGGCGACGGAGCGGCTCCCCCCGGTGCCGGCACCGCGCCGGCGCTGGACGCCACGACCTACGAGGAACTGCTCCAGGCCACGTCCGAAGACGTCTCCGAGGACCGTCCAGAAACGACGGACGCCGAGCAGACCGATGGTGACGGCCGAGCGTCGTCTGACACGCCGGCGGACGACGGGTTCTTCGAACCGGAGTCCGCCACCGACGGCGCCAGCGTCGCGAACGACGGCACCGACAGCCAAGAGCGTGAGGAGCGATGAGCAGCGAGTTCGAGGGGACGCCCCTGGAGGACACGGAGATGACCGAGATCGGGCTCGTCTCCCGGCCCAGCGACCGCCCCGTCACGGCCGAGGAGCGTCGCCGGATGCGCGCCGAGTACGGCCGTGTCCGTACGTACTTCAAGCTGCACCCATCCCGCTACGCAGGCATCCAGCGCTCCCTCAACCAGGCTCGCATCGGGGCGACCTACGACGAGTACCTCGCACGGAGTCTCTGGTTCGCCCTCTTCGGTGGCCTCCTGGGCGCCGTGTTCGGTGTGTTCCTGACGGCCCTCCTCGTCCAGTTCGGCGTGCTCTCTGACCTGCGCAGTCCCATCCAGTTCAGCGGTGGGCTCGCGCGCTACATCGAGGCCAACCGGTCGCTGTTCGCCGGCGTCGCCATCACCAGCGTGTTGACCGGGCTCGTCGGAGCCGGCATCTGGTTCGGGCGGTACTACTACCCAGCCAGCGTGGTCACCTCACGCCGCCAGGCCATCGACGTGACCCTGCCACACGCCATCGTCTACATGTACGCGCTGTCGTACGGCGGGCAGGACCTGCTCAGTGTGCTGCGGGATATCGCGGACGCAGAGGAGGTGTACGGTGAGGTCGCCAACGAGTTCGAGATGGTCGTCAACGACATCGACCTGTTCGGCAGCGACATGTACAGCGCGCTCCAGAGTGCGCGCAACCTGACGCCCTCGGATCGCTTCGAGGGCTTCCTCGACGACATGCTCGGTGTCCTCGATGCGGGTGGTGACGTCACCACGTTCTTCGAGAGCGAGGCCGAGTCCTACCTCCGCGCCGCCGAGGAGGAGCAGTCGGACTTCCTCGAGACGCTGGCCATCATGGCCGAGGTCTTCGTCGTCGGCTTCGTCGCCGCGCCGCTGTTCCTCGTCGTGACGATGGTCGTCATCAGCCTCATCGGTGGGAGCACCATCAGCGCGATGAGCTCGCTCATCTACCTGGTCCTGCCCGTGGGCATGCTGGCGTTCCTCGTCTTCATCGACGTGCTCTCGGCACCGTTCGAGACGCCCTCGACGACCACGCCCCCGGAGCCCACCGAGGAACTGCCGTTCGACCACGAGAACCTCGACGAGGACCAGCGATATGGCTCCTACCAGAGCCGTGCGCGCCGACTCGCGTTCCGGGAGATGTTCTCGGACCCGGCAGCGACGTTCAAGGACGAACCCGTGAACACGCTGTTCCTGACGGTCCCGCTCGCGGTGCTGGCGGTAGCCGGGGCCATCCTCGGTGGACTCGTGGAGCCCTCGATTGCGGCGTTCAGCAGTGACCCCGTCAGTACGACCGGCTGGCTCGTCGTCGCGCCGTTCCTGCTGGTCGCGGTCCCGCTCTCGGTGTTCGTCGAGATGCGAGCGGCCCGGCAGAAGGCGATCACCGAGCGCTTCCCGGACACGCTGAACATCCTCGCCTCGGCGAACAAGATGGGCATCCCGCTCCCGGACGCGCTGGAGCTCATCTCCCGGTACCAGACCGGCCCCGTCGCCCAGGAGCTCCGGTCGGTCAAGAACGACATCGCGTGGAACCACGATGTGAGCCGCGCGCTGATATCGTTCGGCGCTCGGCTCAAGACGCCGCAGCTCTCCCGGAGCATGAAGCTCCTCGCGGACGGCCTGCGCTCGTCCGGCGACCTCGCGCGGGTCCTCAGCATCGCCGCCGAGGACGCCCGCGACCGCGCCCGCATCGAGCGTGCGCGCCGCCGCGAGCTGACGGCCTACATCGCCGTCGTCGTCATCGGCTTCCTCGTCTACCTGATGGTGATCGTCATCCTCGACGCCAGCTACCTCCGACCCATCGCCACGCTGGACACGGGCGGCACGGGTCAGGACCTGCCGCTGTCGTTCGAGAACATCCCGGTGGACCTCTACCGGATGCTGTTCCTGCACTCGGCACTCATCCAGGCTATCGGGAGCGGGCTGCTGGCAGGCAAACTCGCCGAGAACGACGCCCTCGCGGGCCTGAAATACGCCATCGGGCTGGTCGTGCTGACGATGGTCGTGTTCATCCTCGTCTGAAACGAGGACGGCTACCGCGCTTCGGCCCTTCTGCAGTATTGTCCCCTACGGGGGCTATCTCGCCGATTCTGGTATTCATTTGGATAGCAAGTGCTATTAATACAGAAGGCGATAGTATCTCATGAATATTCGATTCTCGACATTCGATGTCGATCAGAGTGACTTGCGAGGTGTATCCGAAGTCCTCGGTTCGATGCTGATCTTCGGCCTCGTCCTTGCAGTGCTTGCAATCGTGCAGCTCAGCGGAGTCCCGGCCGCGAACGAGGAGGTGGAGTTCAATCACAACCAGCGAGTGCAGAACGACTTCCTCGAGTTCCAGCAGGCGGCCGACGTGACCGCGACGCAGGGGTCCGCTCGGTCCGTGAACGTCGAGGCGGGCACCCGTTACCCGAACCGGTTCCTGCTCCGGAACCCTCCCGAGGCAGCTGGAAGCATCACGACCGAGGTCTCGGGCTTCAGCATCGAGAACGCCCGGGCGGTCGATTCTGAGACCGCACAGTTCTGGGCAGGTAGCCTCCGGGAGTACGACTCGAGTGTCGTCGTCTTCCGCCCGAACTACAACGTCTACGACAGTGCGCCCGAGACTGCCTACGAGCACGGCGTCGCCTACAACAGGCACCCGAACGGTGAGACGACGCTAATGGGGACTGCCGAGGTCATCGACGGGAACCGAATCACCCTCATCGCGGTGAACGGGTCCCTCTCAACGGCCAGCGCCTCGGCGCTGGCTCTGGAATCGGAACCGCTGAGTGCTCCTATGCAGAGTGTCAGCGTACGCGATAACCCGGACGTTACGGGCGACAATATCATCCTCACGTTACAGACGGGAATGACCCAGAAGGCCTGGTCCGAACTCCTCGATGACGAACCGAACAACATCGATAGCTGGTCCCTCTCGGGTGGCGAGCTCACCATCGTTCTCGACGAGGACGTCATCTACGACATGCGGCTGGCGAAGATCGGCGTCGGGAGCGGCTACACCGACGAACAGCCGATCTATCTCGCGAACGGCGCGGTGGCACCGCGGTTCGTCGAACTCGGCGGGAACACCATCTCGGTCGAGGTCCGCGACCAGTTCAACACGGTCAAGCCCGGTGTCGACGTGACCTACAACCTCGACGACGGACAGGGGTACTTCATCGACAGCCAGGGAACCAACGTCGGCGGGACCCACGTCGTGACGAGCGACGAGAACGGGCTCGCGAAAGTCGTGTTCAAGCCGACCGGCGGCACCACCGCCACGATTTCCGCGACGGCCGACTTCGGCTACCCCGGGGCCAACCCCGACGACAACGAGATTATCATCTTCGAGGATATCGCAGTCATCAGCGGCGGCGGTGGTGACGGTGGGGGCGACTCGGAGATCAACCCGGCCGCCAGTGAGGCCTTCGAGCTCAAGTCCGCCACCCTGACCCAGGAGAAGGTCGGGAACAAGAACAACATCGGCGTCGCGTACGTGACGTTCGAGAACAAGGGGGACCAGGTGAGCATCGAGGCCGTCCGTATCAACTCGTTCGTCGATAACTCCCAGTCCGCGAGCAACAAGAAGCACCCCGACTACGCCGTCATCAACGGGACGCAGGTGTTCGTCGGGGGCGACTACATCAACAGTTTCGCCACCGGGTTCAAGATCGATTACCAGCCGGGCGAGGAGAAGACCTACCGCATGGAGTTCTGGGACGAGGACGGTAACCCGTTCGATGTCGATGAAGGCGACTTCTTCATCTACTCCATCGAGTTCGAGGACGGGTCCATCTCCCGGTACTTCGTGGTCCCGGACGGCCAGTCGTAGACCCGCCCCCGAATCTACTACCCCGATTCCTCCGTCTCCCGTACCACCAGCACCGGTCGGTCAGCCTGATTCACCACCCGCTCCGCCGTCGACCCCATATTCACCCGCTTCTCGCGCCCTTCGCGCCCGTGCGTGCCAACCACCACTAATCCCACGCCTTCGGACTCGGCGTACGCCAGAATCTCCCGGAACGGCACCCCGTCGGTGACGCTCGTCTCGACGTGGACGCCGGAGCCGCTGGCCGCGTTGGCGGCGTCATCGACGGCCTCCTGTGCGCGCTCGCGGAGGTCATCGCGTGTCGCCTCGGTGTCGTCGGCCGCGAGCGCGAGGCGTTCGTCGGCCACGGAGAGCACGTGGAGCGTCGCGCCGTGGGCGTCGGCTGTCGAAATCGCGTGGTCGAGGGCGGTCGCGGCGGCCTCGCTCCCGTCGGTCGCGAACAGGATGGCGTCGTACATACCGAACGGCAGGCCGGGGGCGTACTTGAAACCGACTCTCGCTGCCGGCGGTCGGGAAACGGCTGCCGGCGGGCGGCGGCGTGCTGGCCGTGGGAGAAAAGCCTTTGTCCGGCGCCACCCGACGGGTGCTCGTGGACGAGAACCGCAGTATCGAGGAGATACTGAATACCATCGGCGACGAGCACGCTAGGACGGTCCTCGCGGCCATCAGTCGTAACCCTCGGTCTGCGAAGGAGCTCGCAGAGGAGTGTGACCTCTCGCTTCCGACCATCTACCGGCGACTGGAGCTCCTCCAGGAGCACGACCTCATCACCGAGCGCACTGCGGTCGCGGAGGACGGGAACCACTACAACATCTACGAGTGCAACTTCGACTCCACGGTCATCACGCTGGAGGACCAGGAGTACAAGGTCCGCATCTACCGGAAGGAGAACCTCCCCGACCGGTTCGGCCAGCTCTGGGACGAGCTCGGCTCGGAGTCGGAGTGACCCGACACCGGCTCTCTCACGACGAGTAACCGAACGGGGGTTTTTTGAGGTATTGCGCCGCCTACCCCGCAAGGATGGTCAATATCTTGAATGCGGTGCTGGTGCTGATGCGACTGATTCTGTTCGGCCTCTCACTCGGCCTGACCGTCATCAGCTTCCAGTCCTACCAGCGCCGCCAGTCGCAGCGGCTCCAGTACGCCTTCATCGGCTTTGCATTCATCAGCATGGGCGTCGCGGTCACGAACCTCTCGACACAGATCGGAACCTCCGGGGCGGCCGCCGGGACGGAACTGGTCCTGATCCAGATCTCCGAGACGGTACCCTTCATCATCGGGTTCGCGATGATATATCTCTCGCTGTACCGGTGACGTAACCACCTTGTCTACCCGATTATCTCTGGGGGTCGCCAATAAAGGTAGTAACTGTTTCACAATCTGTGTATCTGGCGTCCTCGAAGCTAATCGTTGCTCCTGCTGAAGATACCGGAGCCGTATCGCGCGATGCTGGATAAACCGCCGGAAGCCTTCGGCAGTACGGTTTTGCTCGGGTGGGCCGGACTCCGGACCGATGGGCGTCACCGCGACCGGGACGGACGACCGCTGGGCGGCGGGGCTCGCGGTCGGGGGGCTCACGTCCTGTTACTGGCTGGTGGTCGCGCGGCCGCTGGTCGCGGTGCTGGTCGGGTCGCTCGTGGTCGCCGGGGAGCGAGCGCACGGGCCGAACGGGTTCGTCGGGACCGTACCGGTGCGTGCGGTGCCGGCGGTGGTCGCCGTCGAACTGGCCGTGGCGTTGCAGGCGGCGCTCACGGGGCGCCCGGCGCTCGGTGCCCTCGCCGGCGGCCTGTTCCTGCTCGCCGTCTGGCTCACTGGCCCGTCGCTGATGGACCGTTGGTCCACTCGGTGACGGCCCGACCCCGGCCCGAATCGCCGCCGTCCGGGTGCTTTTGGTCCGTCCCGGCACCAGAGACTGTATGTCAGTCTCGGAGACGTTCGACGCCGACCGATGGGAGCCCGTCGCGGACTTCGACTTCCGCGATTTGACCTACCACCGCGGTACGGACGTGGCGGCCGTCCGCATCGCCTTCGACCGCCCGGCGAAGCGCAACGCCTTCCGGCCCGAGACGGTGGACGAACTCTACACCGCGCTCGACCACGCGAAGCGCCAGACCGACATCGGCTGTGTCATCCTCACCGGGAACGGTCCCGCCCCGAAGGACGGCGGCCGGTCGTTCTGCTCGGGCGGCGACCAGGCCATCCGCGGCGACGCGGGGTACGAGTACACCGCCGGGGAGGACCCGGATGCCGGCGGGGCGCCGACCGAGAGCCAGCAGCAGGCCCCTCGGCTCCACATCCTCGAGGTTCAGCGGCTCATCCGGCACATCCCAAAACCCGTCCTGTGCGTGGTGCCGGGATGGGCCGTCGGCGGCGGTCACTCGCTGCACGTGGTCTGTGACATGACGCTCGCGTCGGAGGAGCACGCGAAGTTCCTCCAGACGGACCCCGACGTGGCGAGCTTCGACGCCGGTTTCGGGAGTGCCTATCTCGCCAATCAGGTCGGCCACAAGCGGGCCCGCGAGGTGTTCTTCCTGGGGAAGACCTACTCCGCGGAGGAGGCCGTCGACATGGGGATGGCCAACGCCGCCGTCCCGCACGAGGAACTGGAGGAGGTCGCGCTGGAGTGGGCCGCGGAGATGACCAGCAAGTCACCGATGGCGATGCGGATGCTGAAGTACGCGTTCAACATGGACACGGACGGACTCGTGGGGCAGCAGGTGTTCGCCGGCGAGGCGACGCGGCTGGGGTACATGACCGAGGAGGCCGCCGAGGGCCGGGACGCGTTCAACGAGGGGCGCGAACCCGACTTCTCCGGATTCCCCTGGCACTACTGAGGCGTCGTTCGGCGGCTGTGTCCCCGGTCCACGGGCGGCCGCAGGTCTGAAGTGGTGTCGGGCAGTGGTCTGGACCGAATGGGTACCCGCGTCGAGACGAACACGTCGCCCGACGATGTCGACCCGGAGGGGCCCGTCGGGTCGGTTCAGGCGCGGACCCCGTCGCTGACGGTCGTCGCCTTCGGGCTCGGGATACTGACCGTGACAGCGTGGAACTTCCTGCGTGAGCAGCGGACGGTCTCGGCCGACCTGCCGCCGCTGGCTGCGGCGCTTCTCGGCCTCGTGCTGGCGAGCGGGCTGCTGTACGCCGGCACCAGGCTGGCACGGTCCGGGCTCGACCAGGACGAACGCTGGCTGGTCGCCCAGAGCACGCTCGGCGGTGGCGCCGTCTTCGCCGGCATCATCATCCTGACCATGCTCATCCGGGTTGCCGAGGGGCGTCCCGTCTCGGAGGCGCCGTTCGTGCTGCTCGCGTCCACCGGTGGTGGAGGCATCGCGGGAAGCCTCGTGGGGGGCCTCTACGCCAAGGCCCGCCGGGACGCTCGCGTCGCCGAGTTCGCGCGTGCCGAGGCCGAGCAGGCACAGAACCGTGCCGAGCGTGCCCGCGCTGACGCCGAGGAGAACCGGAAACAGCTCGAGGAGGCACAGGCCGAGACCGAGCGCCTGCTCGCGGAGGCCCGCAAGACCAGGGACGACCTCCGGCTCATCAACCGCGTCCTCCGCCACGATATCAAGAATAGTATCATGGTCATCGAGTCGCGGGCGGAGTTCCTCGGTGACGACCTCGAGGGCGCGGCGACCGACGATATCGACGACCGGGCCGGGGAGTTCCTCGATACCATCGTCGCGCAGGCAGAGGAGATAGAGCGCGAGGTCGAGCGGACGGGTGCGGTCATCGAGACCATCACCGACGAGGACCCGGACCTGCAGACCACGGACCTCGGGGCTGCCATCGAGGAACAGGCGACGACCGTCCGGAACTCGTTCGACGTGGACCTCCGAGTCGACGGCCTCGACGACGGTGACGGGCCGTCCGTCCTCGCCAATCAGGTCCTCCCGGACGTGCTCGGAAACGTGCTCACCAACGCCGTCGTCCACCACGGTGGGACCGCCCCGACCGTCGAGATAACCGTCACCGAGGACGAGGAGACGGTGACGGTCCGCATCGCCGACGACGGGCCGGGAATCGACGACGACCGGAAGTCGGAGGTGTTCCACCGCGGCGAGTCCAGCGGTGATGGCGGCTTCGGTCTCTTCTTCGTCGACCGGATGATGGAGCAGTACGGCGGTGGCCTACGCATCGAGGACGCCGACCTGGGTGGCGCGGCGTTCGTCTTCGAGTTCCAGCGCACCGAGTGACGGGACGGACCATCGCCTCCCGCGTCAGCCTCCGTCGGGTTCAAACCTCCCGGTCCCGAACCGGCGCATCATCATGAAGCGCGGAATCCTCGATACGCTCGGCTCGCCGCTGGTACAGGTCCGGTCGCCACCGGGGAGCGTCATCGCCGCCAAGGTGGAATCGAAGAACCCCGGCGGGAGCGCGAAGGACCGCCCGGCCGTGGCGATGGTCGAGGCCGCAGAGCGAGACGGGGAGCTCGAACCCGGCGACCGTATCGTCGAGCCGACCTCCGGGAACACGGGTATCGGCATCGCGCTGGTCGCGGCCGCGAAGGGGTACGACGCGACGCTCGTGATGCCCGGCTCGAAATCGCCCGAGCGGCGCAATATCATGCAGGCCTACGGTGCAGATCTCGAACTCGTCGATGGGGACATCTCCGCGGCGAAAGAGCGCGCCGACGAGATCGAAGCGGAGGAGGGGGCGGTCCAGCTGCGTCAGTTCGAGAACCCCGCCAACCCCGAGGCACACTACCGGACGACCGGCCCGGAGATACTGGAGCAGGTCGGCGACGCCGAGATCGACGCACTGGTCGCCGGCATCGGGACGGGCGGTACCATCACTGGTATCGGCCGGCGGCTTCGCGAGGAGTTCCCGGAGATGGATATCCTCGGCGTCGAGCCGGCCGAGAACGCCGTTCTGACGGGTGACGAGCCCAGCGACGACGACTTCCAGGGGATGGGCCCTGGCTTCGTCAGCCCGAACCTCGATACGGACCTGCTCGACGGCGTCGAGACGGTTAGCATCGAGGCAGCCGAGGCCGAGGTCCGGCGTCTCGCCCGCGAGGAGGGCATTCTCGTGGGCCAGTCCTCGGCGGCGTCGAACCTGGCCGCGAAGCGACGGGCTCGAGCCCTCGTCGACATGGACCCGGCGGCCGGTGGCGAGTGCCCCGAACCGGACAATGAGACCCGGGTGCTGGAAGACGACCCGTCGCCCATCGGCGGCACCGCCGGCGGTGCGAGCATCCCGGACGACTGCCCGCTCGTCGTGACGGTGTTCTGGGACTCGGGCGAGCGCTACATGTCGACGGGCCTGTTCGACCACGAGGACTGAGCCGCGTCCCGGTGGCGGATGTCGATTCCGGAACGGGTGGTCCCCGCCGGGAGCGCGGGACCTTTGCGCCCGACGCTCCTTCGTCTACGTATGTACACGGGGAAGACCCAGCAGCCGTGCTGTCTCTGTGGCCGCGAGGAGACGGCGGTCCGGATGGATATCCCGCCGCGGGCGGTCCAGCTGCTGGACAACTCGGGTCCCATCGCCTGGCGTGACATCGAGGGGGATGTCTCGCTGCATTTCTGTGAGTCCGACTGGACGACGGTCCATGACGTGGTGCTGGATGCGGGGATGACGCCGCTCCCTCGATGCAACGCCGCCCGGGCCGACTTCGTCCTCCGGGAGGACTTCGAGGCGCTACTGAACGACGTCCGTGACGAGCCGGACCAGACCCCGCTGGAGCAGGAGATGCTGGCCGACGCCGAGCGGGTCGTCGACGAGTACGACGACCCGGATGCGCTCCACTCCGAACGTGACCTCGTCGAGGCCCGGGTGGTCCAGTGGGCACTCGACGAACTCGGCCACCAGCCGACCGCCTGATGCCGTGAAATAATATCGGCCACGTCCCCGGGCTGAAGCGGCTATTATTGTCTAACTTCAATATATATTACATTTGTCTGACGGAAGAACTATCCAGTCGCCGTGCAGGTGGTTCTCACAGGAGCCTTCCGCCCATGTCCGATGGTGAACCCCCGACCGTCCTGATTGCAGACGACGAGCCCGCCATCGTCGACGGCCAGGCCTCCCGGCTGGAGCGACAGTACCGAATCCGACGGGCCTACGGGGGGCGTGAGGCACTCGAACGGCTGGACGAGACGGTCGATGTCGCCCTTCTCGACCGTCGGATGCCGGATCTTTCCGGTGACGAGGTGCTGGAGCGCCTCCGTTCGGAGGGATACGACTGTCGGGTCGCCATGCTCACGGGGGTCGAGCCCTCGTTCGACATCGCCGAGATGGGGTTCGACGACTACATCAGGAAACCCGTCGACGAGGCCTCACTGTTCGATGTCGTGGAGAAACTCGTCGCGCGGCAGGCCTACGACGCGGGGCTACGGGAGTTCTACTCCGTCGCGCGCCGTGTCGCGCTGATAGAGGCCGACCACGACCCACAGGAACTCGACGGGAACGAGGCATACCAGCGGCTCCTTGACCGGCGGCAGGTACTCCGCTCCCACCTGGACGACACGCTGGACGAACTCCGGACGACCGAGGGATACGCCGTCGCCGTCGACGATATCGTCACCGAAGAGCGGACTGGCCGGGAGCCGTGCGCGGGCGGTGACTGAGTGGTCACGCCGCGATAGGAGAGCGCTCCCCGATGTCACAGCGATTCTTCGGGCCCCAGCGCCACACGTGTCCCTCCTGCCTCGCTCTCTTCGACCGCGACCTCCCAGCCGTGTCGCTCCGCCACGACACGGACCAGGCCGAGTCCGACGCCCGTGCTGTCGCCACTCGAGTACCCCCACTCCAGTACCCGGTCGCGCTCGGCCTCCGGGATACCGTGGCCGTTATCGGCCACGTAGAACCCCTCGTCGTCGCCGACGGGGCCGACCTCGACCCGGAGACCCGGGGCGTCGTCGTCCTCGTCGCCGGCTCCGGTGTCCGCCCGCCCGTGCTCCACCGCGTTCCGCAGGAGGTTGATGGCCGCCAGGCGAACGAGCGGGGTGTCGACGTTCAGTGTGGCGTCCGTTACCTGCAGCGTCGCGTTCGATGTCGATATCGCCGCCCACGCCGAGTCGACCACCGTCCCGAGGTCGGTCCATTCGCGGTCGGGCTCGGGCCGGGCCAGCGCTCGGGTCTCCGCGGTGAGCCCCTCCAGTCGGTCGAGCGCTCGGGCGACATGGTCGAAATGTTCGTCGTCACCGTGTTCCTGCGCGAGGTCGAGCTGCAGGCTCGCGGCACCGAGCTGGTTGCTCAACTCGTGGGCCAGTACGTCGGCCAGCAGCCGGAGTCGGTCCTCGTTTCCTCCGCCGGCCGCGCCGTCTGCCACGGCGGCCGCCAGTGCCGACCCGAGGGTCGTGAGCGCTTGCCGCTCCACTACCGGGATGCCCCCGTGCCGCTCGGCGACGAGATGGAGCACCACCACCGGGCTGGTGGGAACCCGTAACGCCACCAGATGGGTTCCGCCACCGTCGGTGGACGAACGGTCGCTCCCATCGAGCGGCACGGTGAACACCGCTGCACCGCCGTCAGCGGTCACTGCGTTCCTCGTCGCCCACGTGGCCCCCTCCCCGTCGGTTTCGTCCCCGATGCCGCCGTCGCTGCCGGCCCTGCCTCCGACTGGAACAGCCCGGAGATGGTTCCTCGGCGTTCCCACGGCGGCCAGCGGTCGAACCACCTGCCGTTCGGCATCGTGCTGGCCGGCCCAGACCACTGGGTACGGACGGGTTCCACCGATCGACGTGACGATGTCGTCCGCCAGCGGCTCGATGTCGTCCTCGTCGCCGCTCCGGATGGTCTCGGCCGCCGCTCGCAGGAGTGTCTCCGCTCCGGCGCTCCGGCGTGCCGAGCGGTCGAACAGTTCGTCGGAGCGAATCTCTTCGAGCCTCCGGGCGGTTGCTGCTGGCGCGGTCCGGTCGACGACGGCTGCCGCGTCGGCGCCGATCGCCGCGGCACCGCCGTCGGGGTCGACGGCCAGCACCACTGCCGCGCTCGATTCCCGGCGGAACCGCCGGACCCTCCCGTCTGCCGCTCCGCTGTCAGCCCCCGTATCGACCACGACGCAGATGACGCCTCCGGCCCGAAGTCGGGCCCTCGCGTCGTGGACGCCCTCGTAGCGCGCTGCTGACACGTCCAGCGCCGCCGCCACGTCGTCCATCGCGGCGGTCGCCGGAAGCAGTACGATCCCCGTCCCCATCTCGCGTTACGTCTCACTCTGGACCACGCCGTCTAAACCCTAGTGGTCACTGTCCGACGTTGTACTCGCGCGCCAGAGTGTGAAATCTTATAAGAGGTGCCGTCAGTAAAATCGCGCAGACCTTCGATGAAATCAACACACCTTCGGGAGGTTGCGTACCTGTTGCTCCTCACGGTCCTTCTGCTGGGTGGAGGTGGTGTCGCTGCAGGGGGTGAACCGCCGCTTGCCGACGCCGGCCTCGACCAGCAGGTCGAACGGAACGCGACGGTCCTGCTCGACGCTGCCGGCTCTCGCGACGCCGATGGAACCATCCGCTCGTACCGGTGGACCATCGAGACGCCGGACGGCCGGACGGTCCAGCCTCGCGACGCGGATGCGCCCCGGACATCGTTCGTCGCCCAACGGACTGGTCGGTACGAGGTGACCGTCACCGTCACCGACGACGAGGGACAGACGGCATCGGACACGCTGTACGTCGACGTGGACCCAGCTGCCACATCCCCGTCGTCCCCGGCGGCTTCGGACACGACGCCCGGACTCACGGACTCTGCAGAGCCGGCTTCCGACGGCGTCGTCGACCCGGCCACCCCGGACGCGCCGCTCTCGGTCGACCCGGCTGATTCCGACGGCAGTGGCGCGGCGGGCACGGGCGTCTGTCCGGAAGGAGCGACCTCAGACGGCCAGTCCGACTGTCTGGAGGGAGACCCACCGGCCACGGTCGAGGTCTCCGGGGCACTCTACGTCCGGCAGGGAAGCGTCCATACCTACACTGCGACCGTCAGCGACCCTCCGGAGGGTATCGCCGATATCTCCTGGTCTGGTGGCCTCGGCTCCGGGTACTCGGCGACCCACCTCTTCACGGAGCCACCGGGGTCGACTGTCCGCATCGCAGCCACCGTCGACGACGGCGAGGGGCACACCTCCTCGGATGCCGTCGTCGTCCACGTCGTCACGGACAACGCTCCGCCGGAGGTCCGTATCGAGGGCCCAGTCGCGACCTGTGTCGGCGAACCGGTCGAACTCGAGGGGTACGCTATCGCCTCCGAGCAACACGACGAGGTCGTCGAGACGACATGGCACGGCGACCCGACGTTCGTCCCACAGCATCCCGGACAGTACGTCGTCGGGTTCTCCGCGCAGGACACGCAGGCTCAGACGGCGCGTACCCAGCATACCGTGGCGGTTCGAGAGAAGCGGGTGTGTGAACCTCTCGGTGGCCGTACTGGCGGTGGGAACAACGCCACAGACAAACTCCTCATCAGAGCTGCCGATGACAACCTGGTGGAAGGTAGCAGAATCTCCTCGGTCATGCGGGCACGCGGGAACGTACCGGACTCGGGTCCGGTCGAGAAACTTGCTGACGTCGGCGCGGGTCTCGGTCGTGTCGGCGAGGGGGCCGCCGAGCACGCGACTGGGAACGAGGAGACGCTCGTCTTCTACATGTCCGCTGAGAATGCCAGTCGATTAGGTCAGAACATCCGCACGACCCCTGACGACGAAGTCGTCGCAGGGGCGAATGGTCCTCGGATCAACGAACACGAACGGCTGCGCAACGCCCGTGTCGAGGACCGAGTGGAGACGGAGCGTGGCAGGGTCAAGGTCGTCGTTCGCCTCGGGAAAGATAACACCGGAAATCCGGACCGGTTCACCGGAGAGAATCGGACTGATAGTGACCCCGCTGCAGCCGTCGACTCGTCGTCCGAACGCTCCCAGGCCAGCCAATCGGGTGAGTCGCCCTCGCCCGAGCTGTCTTCCAACACTGACCAGACCGTAATCGACAACGACCCCGGAATCGCCGATACCGTGTCGGATATCACTGATCCAGTTGGAGACGCAGTTGAGAGTGTCGGGAGCTTACTCGGGAGCGACGATGCGGAATCTGATTCGGGCAGCGGTGGCAGCGACACCGAGAGCCGGGACCCGGAGACCGAAGCCTCGTCTGCTGACAGTTCGGAGTCCGCCGCGGACGACGATTCTGGCTCCTCCGGAGGAGGCACCGTCCCTGCACTCGACGGTATCGTCGACACCTCCGCGGACGAATCCGACGGCATCGGTTCGGATTCGTCCGGCTCATCTGACCCGTCCGGCTCATCCGACTCGTCCGGCTCATCCGACTCGTCCGGCTCATCCGACTCGTCCGGCTCATCCGACTCGTCCGACGAACCGACCATCGACGGCAGCGATAGCTGGGGTGGCATCATATGATTCTACACCGATTCGCACAGCCAGTACCTCAACCGGGTGAAATCGTATGAAACGGCGGGCACTCCTCCGTGCGTCCGGAGCGAGCGTAGCGTTCGGACTCGCCAGCGGTTGTACCGAGCGCTTCGGTATCGGTGACGATACTACCGAACAACCCACCCCCTGTCCGATGCCCCGGTTCGATGCCGTCGCCAGCGACGAGTACGACCGTATCGAACCGTTCGAGCGAGCCGTCTTCGAGCGGGTGAACGAATCGCGTCGGTCACAGGGAATCGAGCCCGTTGAGTGGGACGAAGTGCTGGCCTACATCTCTCGACTGCATAGCCGGAATATGGCGAGGAACGGGTACTTGGCCCACGAGGATACGTCAGGTAGGGGCCCCGGGGATAGGATTCGCGGATTTCGGTACGGGTGCCAGCATTCCTTTTCAGAGAATATATTCCGAATTTATCGATATTATTCGGAGTATAACCATGATATACTTCCCATAGGTAGAGAAGCGGTAGCTTGGTGGGAAGAATCGCCACCACATCGGCGAGCAATGTGGAGCGAACCGGTCGAAGTCGCCGGTGTGGGCTGCTACATCACCCGAGACAACGATATCTACGTCACCAACCTGTTCTGCACGCACGACCCGGCCGACGCCGAGGACGCTGCCACGGGAACCCCCTCGGAGGACTGCTACTACGGGGGTGAGCGCCCGTGACGCGCAGTCGGCGCTCGCTGCTGACCGCACTGGCGGGCAGCGCGACCCTGCTCGGCGGGTGTGGTGCATCCGAACGGGAGAGTACGCCCACCCGCGACGGCGGGACTCCGTCGGTCACCTTCACGACGCCCACGCCCACTGCCGAGGACACAGCGACACCCACCGAGACTCCGACCGACGAGCCGACCGAGACGCCCGACCCCGTCGCGGAGGCGCTCGCAGCGGCCCGAGGAGACATCGAGACGGCGATCGCTCGACTCGAGTCGGCTGCGGTCGTCGCGGACGGGCGGGTCGCGCTCGTGACGGAGGACGCGTTCGCCGAGTACGCCGCGGCGAAGGACCCGCGGTCGCCGGTTCGGGAGGCGCGCGAGCGCCTCGACTTCGTCTCCGACCGGGCGACCGGTGACCGCGGACGGAGCGTGAACGGGTTGCTGTTCCTCTGTGAGTACCTCGATACGCGGGCCGTCGAACACGACCGTATCGTCGACGGGTTCTCGTCGTTCTATCAGGCGAACCGGGCGTTCCCGGCCGAATTGAAACTGGATGCTGCGTCGGCGGCTATCGGAGACATGCAGGCACTACAGGAGCGGGCGCGGACCGCCGGGGAGCTACTGGACCGTGTCGAACCGCGAGCCGATGCGCTCGGCGTCGAAGGGTTCGACCTCCGGTCGGCCCGGAAGCGACAGCGCGTGTTCCAGTCCATCGGTCGGGAGTTCGAACCGGCGTTCGCGGGCACGCGCTCGATGCTACGGGCGTACGGGCTCACGAGTGCGACGGCCCCGGCTATCGAGCGCGGCGAGTACGCACAGGCCGAGGAGTTCGCGACCAACGCCGTGACTGCGGCGGAGAACGGGCGTCGGTTCACCGCCACCGCGTTCGAGCGGGACGTTCGGCACTTCCGGGACGTGTTCGAGCAGGACCGCTGTCTCTGTGACGGACTGCACACCGCTGGAGAGCACTACCAGTCGGCAGCGCGAGCGTACCGTGAGGGGCAGGCGGAGACGGGTCGCGAGCGGTATCGGGCGGCAAAGGACGCGCTGGAGGCGACGGAAGCCGAGTGTGGAATCGATCTCTGAGCGCTACGCCTTCACGTAGTCGTCGAGGTATTCCTCGTTGACGACCCACTCGCCGTCGTCGTCGCGGACCATGTACTCGCCGTAGTAGGGGACGCGCTCGTCGACGGTCTCGCGGAGGGCTTCGCGGATTTCGGGTTTCGTCATCTCGCCCATCGGCTTGAGGTCGTCGTTGCGGTTGAGACAGCCCTTCAGGAAGCCCTGATGCGTGACGCGGACGCGGTGGCAGTTGGCACAGAACGCCTCGTTGCCGACGGGGTCGACAATCTCGACCATCCCCGTCTCGGTCGCTTCCGAGTCGTCGGGACTGACCCAGTAGCGACGGCGGTCGTGCATCTCGCGGTGTTCGATGTGGTCGGCCTGGTCCGCCAGCCAGTCGTGGACGCGGTCGATGTCGACCGCCCACTCCGGGCGCCCGGCCAGTTCGGGCATGTACTCGATGAGCTGGAGCTGGAGTCCCTCGTTCTCGGCGACGTGGTCGACCATCTCGGGGACGTAGCCCGCGGTCTGCTCGAAGACGACCATGTTGAGCTTCACCGGCGTGAGTCCGGCATCGACGGCCGCTTGCACACCCTCCAGCACCGCGTCGTACTGGGTGCTCTGGGTGACCTCCTGGAAGGCAGTTGGGTCGAGTGCGTCCTGCGAGACGTTGACGCGGTCGAGCCCGGCCTCGTGGAGTGCCTCGGAACGACCGGGTAGGAAGGTCCCGTTCGTTGTAAGAGAGGTCTCCATCTCGTCCGGCGCGCGTCGGACGATCTCTTCCAGGTCCTCGCGGAGCATCGGCTCGCCGCCAGTGAACTTCACGCTGTCCACGTCGAACTCCGCCGCGACCTCAAGGAACCGAACCACGTCGTCGGTGCTCATCTCACCGTCGGCCGGTTCCATCGGTCCTCGCGTGTCCCCCAGGCCCTCGTTGTGGCAGTAGACGCAGTCGAAGTTACAGCGGTCCGTCAGTGATACCCGGACCCCCGTCAGCTCGCGCCCGTGCCCGTCGACCAGCATACCTGACCGTTCGCCCGACGACGCTTAATCGTGTGGCCACGATTCGACAATACGTAACCGGATTCGGTCACATCGAGGTGGGGGTTGCGGGTGCCACGCTGCTTAACCGACTCGCCGCCCAATCCGTGGCAATGAGTGACGCCGTTTCGGACGAAGCCGGAACCGGTGACGATGGGGAGCGGTCGGCCGCAACCGGCCCCGTCGTGGCTCCGAGCGACGCCTTCGCCGCACTCGGCGGCGAGACGCGGATGGGTATCGTCCGGACGCTGTTCGAGGCCGAGCGCGACGCGGGACGCCCGGTGACGTGCTCGTTCTCGGCACTGTTCGAGGCCAGCGACGAGGAGACTACCGCCGGGTTCGCCTACCACCTGCGAGAGCTCCCCGAGACGTACCTCCGGAAGACCGAACCGACGGCGGCCGACACCGCCGACGACGAGGCGGGTTACCGCCTGACGGCCGCCGGTCGCCGGGTCGCCCGGGCCATCGCGGCCGGCACGCTGACCGAGAGCGCCGACCGGGACCCGGTCGACCTCGAGGCCCCCTGTCCGTTCTGTGCCGAGACGGACCTGGTGGCTGCCGGCGACGACACGGTCCTCACGGTCGCCTGTGGGGCGTGCGAGCGCGAGGTCCTCGCGCTGCCGTTCCCGCCGGCCGGCTATCGGGCTCACGACGACGGCTCCCTCCCGGCCGCCGTGGACAGCTACTATCGGGGCCGAATCGCGACGATGCGTGACGGGACCTGCCCGGAGTGCGGAGGGGTCGTCGAGACAGCCGCCGAACTGGCCCGGCACGACCACCGCGGGGACGGTCCCGGCGCCGACGGTGGCGACACACACGACCGTTCCGACGACCACGACGGGGAGCCCGTCGCCCACGCGCGCATGACCTGCGACGCGTGTGGCTATCGGCTCCGCTGTCCAGTGACGCTGACGGTGCTGGACGAGCCAGCCGTCGTCGCGGCCTTCCACGCCGCCGGTATCGACCTCTCGGAGCGACCACTGTGGAACGTCGGCCCGGAGTGGCGCGAGTGCGTCGTCTCGACGGACCCGCTCGCAGTCCGCGTAACCGCGCAGGTCGGGGATGGTGAACTCGCCTGCTTCGTCGGCCGTGACCTCTCGGTGGTCTACACGGACCGCGTCACGCCGGACGACGACGGCGACGGCCGCCGCTCCGGCGCCGACGTTCCGGGCGCCGGTGCTGGGGCGGACCAGTCGGTCGAGAGCGCGGGCGGCGAGACAGAAGATACGGACGCGGGGGCCGACCAGCCCGCCGTCGGCGAGCCGGATTCGGCGACCGCGTGAGCTCCCCGTCGGGCCGTTACTCCTCTTCGCTGCCGTTCTCCTCGTCGAGCAGGCCGTGCTCGTCCAGGTGGTCGCCGATTTCGCTACGCTCGAGCGCCTCGAAGGTGGCCGTCTCGGCGTCGATGGTCGCGGCGCTCATCCCCTCGGGCGTGAGGTCGCCGTCGGCCGTGGCGGCGAGGGCCTCGAACGCCAGTCGGAGGCCGTCGTCGACCGTCTGCAGGTCGTCGTAGCCCTCCTCGAGACGGTCCTGTGCCTCGCGCTGGTTGCCGCCGACGGCGACCGCCTTCCACTCGTACGGCGTGCCGGACGGGTCCGTCTCGAACAGGCGGGGCTCGCCGCCGTCGTCGACGCCGGCGATGAGGAGCGCACAGCCGAACGGGCGCGCCCCGCCGGTCTGGGTGAACTCCTGGATGTTGTCCGTGATGGCCTTCGTGAGCGTCTCCGTGTCGACGGCCTCGCCGTAGCGGAGCTTCTCGACCTGTGCACGCCGGCGGGCCATGTCGACGAGCCGGCGCGCGTCGGCCGCGTGGCCGGCGGTCGCGACACCGAGGTGGTCGTCGGCCTTGTGGATCTTCTCGACGCTCTCGGCGACCTGCAGTTCCGAGCGGAGCCGGCCGTCCGCCGCGAGGACGACGCCCTCGGGCGTTCGGATGCCGACCGCCGCCGTGCCGCGCTTCACCGCCTCGCGGGCGTACTCCACCTGGTAGAGCCGGCCGTCCGGCGAGAAGATGGTGATACCGCGGTCGTACGCCTGCTGTTGGCTGTTCTGCATTATCGGACACCTCCGGCCGCCCCGTTCATGAGAGCACCGGTCGCGTCACGTAGCTCCGTCTCCACGCCGTCGGCGGTCACGCGCGCGACGACGACCCCGTTCCCGGAGGCCGTATCCCGCTCGCTGGCCGCCAGCACGGCGTCGACGGCCGTGGGGACGGCCGACTCGACATCGCCCTCGGGGTCGTACTCGCGTTCGAGGGCACCCGTCGCGACCGTCATCCCGCTGCCGGTCGCCGCGAACGCCGACTCCTCGATGCGGCCGCCCGCGCCGTCGAGCTGGTAGAGGCGAGGTTCGGCGTCGGCTTCAGCGTCGCGTGCCGGGTCGACGCCGCCGAGGAGCGGACTCACCGGGAGCCCGCGGAGGATGGCGCTCCCGACCGTGGAGAGCGCCTCCATGCTCATCCGGCGCCCGCGCCGGTTCTCGTAGAGGTCGGCCTCGGCACGGAGCTGCTTCAGGTACGCCTGTGCCGCGCCGACGGAGCCGGCGATGGTGACGGCCGCGGTCGGGTGGACCTGCTCGACCTTCACGACGTTCTTGTTGGAGACGAAGCGGCCGCCCAGCGACGCTCGTCGGTCCGTCGCGAGGACCACGCCGTCGTGGGCAACGAGGCCGACCGTCGTCGTCCCGGTGCTGTACTCCACCGCGTTCTCGCCGCTGGCCGCGGGGGTGTCGCTCCCGCCAGCTGCGGGGATGCCGCCACCGCTGCTGCCGGCCGCGTTCGTGCCCGGCGCTACGCCGAGCGGGTCGAGCGACCCGTCCAGGTCGAGGCTCGGGCGGTCGTTGGGGTTCATGCACCCGAGGGGAAGGCCGAGGGAGGGATATCTTCTCGCTAAAATTTCATTTAGCTGCGGGTTGGTCAGTAACTCAGCACATTCCATCCGAACATCTGTCTCTCGACCTTTGTCTGTGCTTCCCGTGGGATACTGTCTCCCCAGTGCCGGTCGCCCCTGTCCGGTCGGCGTCACAATCCTTATCGCCCGCACGGGGCCTATCGCCGGTAATGGTAGACCGGAACGAGGTTCTCGATGCGCTGCGCTCCGTGGAGGACCCCGACCTCGGGGAGGATATCGTCTCGCTCGGACTCGTCAACGACGTGACCGTCGGGGACGCCATCGATGTGGACCTGGCGCTCGGGGCCCCGTACTCGCCGACCGAGACCGGCATCGCCGAGGACGTCCGGACAGCGCTCTCGGGGTTCGGGCTGTCGGTCGAACTGTCCGCGAACGTCGACCGCGGCGTCGCGGCCGAGGACCAGATTCTCCCGGGCGTCAAGAACATCATCGCCGTCGCCTCCGGCAAGGGTGGCGTCGGCAAGTCGACGGTGGCCGTCAACCTCGCAGCCGGCCTCGCCGACCGCGGAGCCCGTGTCGGGCTGTTCGACGCCGACGTGTACGGCCCGAACGTCCCACGGATGCTGGACGCCGGCGAGGCACCGAAGGCGACACAGGACGAGACGATGGTCCCCCCCGAGAAGTTCGGCATGAAGCTGATGTCGATGGACTTCCTGCTGGGCGAGGACGACCCCGTCATCTGGCGGGGGCCGATGGTCCACAAGGTCATCACCCAGCTGTGGGAGGACGTGGAGTGGGGCGCGCTGGACTACATGGTAGTCGACCTGCCGCCCGGCACGGGTGACACCCAGCTGACGATGCTCCAGTCGGTTCCGGTGTCGGGGGCGGTCATCGTCACGACCCCCCAGGAGGTCGCGCTCGACGACGCCCGCAAGGGGCTCCGGATGTTCGGCAAGCACGACACCCCCGTCCTCGGCATCGTCGAGAACATGGCCGGGTTCCACTGCCCCGACTGTGGCAGCACGCACGACATCTTCGGCTCGGGCGGCGGCGAGCGCTTCGCCGAGGAGAACGACATGCCGTTCCTCGGGAGCATCCCGCTCGATACGTCCGTCCGCGAGGGCGGCGACGCGGGGAAACCGGTCGTCCTCGACGACGACAGCGACACGGGCGAGTCGTTCCGTGACTTCGTCCGCACGACCGCCGACATGCAGGGCATCGTCCACCGGCGGCGACACCAGCAGCAGGCCGGCGCCCCGGAGCAGTGAGCGACGACGGTTCCGGGAGTCCCGAGCAGCCCAGCGACGACCCCGAGCGTGCGGCCATGCTCCGCGACGTGGCCCGCGAGGTTCGGGGCGACAGCGACGAGTCCGAGCGGGTCGCGGCCGTCCTGTTCCGGGTGTCGGACCTCTACGACCCCGACGAGGAGACCGACCCCGAGGCCATCTACCGGAACATGCGGACCATCCTGCAGGTGAGCGAGCGGGGGACGCTGGAGCGGGACCGGGACTAGGAGTCTGCTCGGCGGGGCGTAGATTCATATCCGGTCGCGCAGCACTCGCCCGTGTGTCCGAGGCCGACGCCCCCTGGCGTGATGCCGCGACGCTCGAACGGCTCTACTGGGGCGAGGGACTGTCGCTCGACGGCATTGCCGACCGTCTGGGCTGCTCGGACGTGACCGTTCTCAACTGGATGGAGAAACACGACATCGAGCGACGTACCCAGAAATCGGAACGGCTCCCGCGGCCGTTGACGGTCACCTCCCCGGGTTCGACCAACCAGGGGTACGAACTCGTCTGGCACGACGACCACTGCGTCCGTCACCACCGACTACTCGCCGTCGCGGAGTACGGGCTGAGCAGCATTCGAGATTGCGAGGTTCACCACCGCAACGGCGTTCACTGGGATAACCGTCCGGAGAACCTCGCGCTGGTCGGTCCCTCCGAGCACGGACGCATCCACTCACCGGAGCGCTCTGGAGACTCACACGAGCCGACGACCCGACGCGCGACCACGGTCTGTCCGGACTGCGAGGAACGGTTCCTCTCGGTCGGGACGCACTGGAACCGGACGGAGTGCGACCCTCCGACCCCGTCTCCGTCTATTCGGAAGCTGGTTGATGGGCTAGTTCTCGGTGATGGACATGTACGTTTTCCTGGTTCTCAACGCCCCGGCTACCTCCAGGTCAGGATGACGAACTCCAGGTTCGTCGCCTGGCTCGACCGACAGTTCGGCGGTATCTCGACTGGTGCTAGACTCAACCGGAAGGCAACCGATCACCGATGTGCCGTCCACTCCATCCGGACACGGTCGCTCCCCTGGCTCGACCGATACCACGACTGGTACCGCAACGGCCGGACGATCGTTCCGGAGACCTACACTCTTACTCCTGTGGCAGCTATGGTATGGTACGTCTCTGATGGATCACTCTCGTGGGGGGACGGTGTCAGCCTCCGACTCTACTGTGCCGATTACGTCGACCACGCCCCAGTGCGGGTACGCTCACTGTTCGAAAGTCACGGGTTTCACCCCACTGTGGAGCCGTATGGCCTGCGCTTCCCGAAGGTGGAACACCAGGAACTACTCGACTGGCTGGGTCCAGCCCCACCGGGGTTCGCCTACAAGTGGGCCATTGACTCCCGGGAGCGATACCGCCGACTACAGCCGTGACTGTCCCGAGAGACGCCCTCGCACACGCGGGCAGCATCACTACGTTTTTATGCACCTGCCCGGTACGAGGAGACGCAAACACTGTAGCGGGTGTCTGGCACCCGCGAGTTCCGGCTCGACCGGGGCGAAATTAACACACACAACGGCTGAGCGGCGGTGGCCGAGTGGTCTAAGGCGCAGGGTTGCTAACTCTGTGGCGCAAGCCTCCGGGGTTCGAATCCCCGCCGCCGCGCTAGCCACACCACAACAAGACATGAGTGCAGAAGACCCAGACGCGGCGGAGGACACGGAGTCCGAGGAAGAGGAGGACATCCGTTACTTCGTCCGCATTGGACAGACCGACCTCGACGGCACGAAGTCCGTCGAGCGGTCGCTGACCGAGATGAACGGCATCGGGCACCGGGCCGCCCGCCTCATCGCTGAGAAGGCAGGCGTCGACCGGCGCGCCGTCTTCGGCAAGCTCGACGACGATGTCATCGACAGCGTCGTCGAGCTGGTCGAAGGCTACGCCGACGAGGTGCCCGACTGGATGAACAACCATCGGAACGACTACTTCAGCGGTGAGACGACGCACCAGATCGGCAACGAGCTCGAGATGACGCGTCGTCAGGACATCAACCGCATGAAGATGATCGACTCGTACAAGGGCGTCCGACACGAGCGCGGCCAGAAGGTCCGTGGACAGCGCACGAAGTCCACCGGCCGGACGGAGGGCACCATCGGCGTCAACGTCGAGGCGATCAAGGAAGAGCAGGCCGAGGAGGCCGCCGCAGGTGACGAGGAATAATGGCACTCGGTAGCAACACCAAGTTCTACGAGACGCCCAACCACCCGTACCAGGGCGAGCGTATCGACGAGGAGGCGAGCCTGCTGGACCGCTACGGGCTGAAGAACAAGGAGGAGCTGTGGCGGACCCAGTCGACGCTTCGCTCGTTCCGTCGCGAGGCCCGCTCGCTGCTAGGGCAGACGGAGGCCGACGCGGCCGCAGAGCGCGCCCGCGACCAGTTCCTCGCCCGACTCCGCCGTATCGGCGTCCTCGGCGACGACGACGGCCTGGGCGACGTGCTGGCACTGGACGTCACCGACGTCCTCGAACGGCGCCTCCAGACCGTGGCCTACCGCCAGGGCCTGGGCAACACCGCCGACCAGGCACGACAGTTCATCGTCCACGGGCACGTCACCGTGCGCGGCGCCCGCGTCACGCGACCGGGCTACACCGTCGAGGTGGCCGAGGAGGACCACATCGACTTCGACGAGAACAGCCCGCTGGCCGACGACCTTCACCCGGAACGAGCAGGTGAGCAGGAATGAGCTCAGAAGAAGACGTACCACAGGACCGGTGGGGTGTCGCCCACGTCTACGCGTCGTTCAACAACACCGTCATCACCGTGACGGACCTGACCGGCGCCGAGACCATCGCCAAGTCCTCCGGCGGGACCGTGGTGAAGCAGAACCGCGACGAGGCCTCGCCGTACGCCGCGATGCAGATGGCCGAGGTCGTCGCCGAGGAGGTCCAGGCCGCCGGCCTGGAGGGCCTGCACGTCAAGGTGCGTGGCCCCGGTGGCAACCTGCAGAAGAGCCCCGGCCCGGGCGCACAGGCGACCATCCGGGCGCTCGCACGCGCCGGTCTCGAGATCGGTCGCATCGAGGACGTGACTCCCATCCCGCACGACGGGACGCGGGCACCCAAGAACAGCGGGTTCTGACATGAGCGAGGACTACGAGGTGGAGTTCATCGACCGGGACGAACGCGACGCCCGGTTCGTCGTCCGCAATATCACGCCGGCCTTCGCCAACGGCATCAGGCGTGCCATCGTGGCCGACGTGCCGACCCTGAGCATCGACACCGTCCGTGTCATCGAGAACTCGTCGGTGATGTTCGACGAGCAGATCTCGCTCCGCCTCGGGCTCGTCCCGCTGACGACGCCCGACGACTACCGGGAGGGCGACACGGTCACGCTCGCGCTCGACGTCGAGGGCCCCGACACCGCGTACTCGGGCGACCTCGTGTCGGCCGACGACCAGGTCCAGCCCGCCGACGAGAACATCCCCATCATCGACCTCAAGTACCCCGAGGGGGCGGATTCGCCCCAGCGCCTCGAGGTCGAGGCCGAGGCCGTGATGGACCGCGGAAAGGCCCACGCCAAGCACCAGGGTGGCGTGGCCGTCGGCTACCGACACCTCCAGACCGTGGAGGTCGTCGGCGACGCCGAGGAGTTCGAGGCGGACGAACCGAACGTCCTGCGTGGCGTCATCGAGGATGACGGCGAGCTCGTGCCGACCGAGGAGTTCGACCACGACCTCTCGAAGCGCTACCCGGGCAAGGAGGTCGAGGTCCACGACGTGCCGAACGCGTTCGTGTTCAGCATCGAGAGCGACGGCTCGCTCTCGGTCGAGGACCTCGTCCTGAACGCCGTCGACACCATCGCCGACCGCGCGGACGAACTCGAACAGGCCGTCCAGCTGTAACCGGACGAACCGAACACACACCAACATGAACCCGACAACCGTGACCCCACGACTCCACGCCGGCCTCGCCGGCACCGACGCGCTCGCATGGGGCCCGACACCCGCGGCGGCCACGCCGTCGACGGGTACATGGGCCGACGAGCGGACGCTGGATGTCGTGACCCGTGCCGACCCCGACCACGGGACCGAAAGCGGTTTGAAGGGATACACCGAACGGGTGGATGCGCGCAGGGATAGCCAAGTCTGGCCAACGGCGCAGCGTTCAGGGCGCTGTCCCGTAGGGGTCCGCAGGTTCAAATCCTGCTCCCTGCACTCCACCCTTCTGCGGAACTTGCACAACAATGAGCAGTAACAAGACGAATCCGAGGCTCGCCAGCCTCATCGCCGACCTCAAATCTGCCGCCCGCAACGGCGGCGGCGACGTGTGGGGCGACATCGCGGAGCGGCTGGAGAAGCCGCGCCGCACCCACGCGGAGGTCAACCTGGGCCGCATCGACCGCTACGCCCAGCCCGACGAGACGATCGTCGTGCCGGGCAAGGTGCTCGGCTCCGGCGCGCTCCGCACGGACGTCACGGTGGCGGCCGTGAACTTCTCCGGCACCGCCGAGACGAAGATCGACGCAGCTGGCGAGGCCATCACACTGGAAGAGGCACTGGACCGCAACCACGAGGGCTCCGACGTCCGGGTGATCCGATGAGCTACGCCGAGTACGACGCCGATATCGTCGTCGACGCACGGGACTGCATCCTGGGTCGCGTCGCCAGCGAGGTCGCAGAACGCGCGCTCGACGGCGAGCGCGTCGCCATCGTCAACGCCGAGGACGCGGTCATCACCGGCCGCGAGGAGTCGACGATGGAGAAGTACCGCAGCCGCCGAGAGGTCGGCTCCGACCGTGGGCCGTACTACCCGAAGCGGCCGGACGGCATCTTCAAGCGCGCCGTCCGTGGCATGGTCCCGTACAAGACGACCCGCGGGCGCGAGGCGTTCGAGCGCGTCCGGGTCTACGTCGGCGACCCCTACGACGACGAGGAGGCCGAGGTCATCGAGGGCACCTCGCTGGACCGGCTGTCGAACATCCGCTTCACCTCGCTGGGCGACATCAGTGAGGAACTCGGCGCCAACGTCACCTGGTAACCAGTATGGTCACGAACACCTCAGGCAAGAAGAAGACCGCCGTCGCCCGCGCCACCGTCACGGACGGGAGCGGCAAGGTACGTATCAACTCCCAGCCGGTCGAGCTGGTCGAGCCGGAACTCGCCCGCCTCAAGATGACGGAGCCGTTCCGCATCGCCGAGGACGAACTCCGCGAGGGCGTCGACATCGACGTCACCGTGCAGGGTGGCGGGTTCTCCGGGCAGGCCGACGCCGCCCGGACCGCAATCGCCCGCGGGCTGGTCCAGCACACCAACGACGCCGAGCTGCGCGAGGCGTACATGAGCTTCGACCGCTCGCTACTGGTCAACGACGTGCGCCAGTCCGAGCCCAAGAAGTGGGGCGGCCCCGGCGCACGGGCCCGCTACCAGAAGTCGTACCGCTAACAGCCGCACACCCCAGAATCCAACACACAAGGTGATACACCAATGATGGTACCCGTCCGCTGCTTCACGTGCGGCAAGGTCGTCGGCGAGCACTGGGAGGAGTTCAAGTCCCGCACCCGCGAGGGAGACGACGACCCCGAACAGGTGCTCGACGAACTCGGCGTCGAGCGACACTGCTGTCGCCGGATGCTCGTCTCGCACAAGGACCTGGTCGACGTGGTGGCACCCTATCAATGATGGCGGGGCCCAGCAATCGCTACGAGAAAGCACGCATCATCGGCGCACGAGCGCTGCAGGTGTCCTTCGGGGCGCCCGTGCTCATCGACACGGAACAGACCGAGCCCATCCTCATCGCCGCCGAGGAGTACGACGCGGGCGTCCTCCCGTTCACCGTCCGCCGGGGCGACAAGCCGGGGGCCGAGGAGACATGACGCTCGTCACCGAGGTGCGACTCCGTCGCATCCTCGACTCCCGTGGCTCGCCCACGGTCGAGGCCGAGGTCCGAACGGAGTCCGGCGGTCACGGCCGCGCCGCGGCGCCCTCCGGGGCGTCGACCGGCGAGTACGAGGCCGTCGAGCGGCCGGCGGGCGAGGCCATCGCCGCCGCCCGCGAACTGGCGGTCCCGCGTATCGAGGGGCAGGTGTACGCCGGCGACCAGCGGTCGGTCGACGCCGCACTCCGCGCGGCCGACGGCACCGAGGACTTCTCCGAGATCGGCGCCAACTCCGCCGTCGCCATCTCGATGGCCGCGGCGAAGGCCGCCGCGGACGTGCTCGGCGCCCCGCTGTACCAGCACCTCGGTGGCGCCTTCCGCGGCAACGAGTTCCCGACGCCGCTGGGCAACGTCGTGGGCGGCGGCGAGCACGCCGCCGACGCCACGCACATCCAGGAGTTCCTCGCCGCGCCGGTCGGCGCACCCTCGGTCGCGGACGCCGTGTTCGCGAACGCCGAGGTCCACGCCGCCGTCGCCGACATCCTCGACGACCGGGACGTCCCGGCCGCCAAGGGTGACGAGGGCGCCTGGGCACCCAGCATCGACGACGCGACCGCGTTCGAGATCGTCGACGAGGCCATCGCACAGGTCGAGGAGGCCGTCGGCTTCGAGATCCGCATGGGTCTGGACGTCGCCGGCGCCGAGCTGTACGACAACGACGCCGGCGTCTACCGGTACGGCGAGCGCGAGCGCACCCCCGCGGAGCAGCGCGACTACATCGCCGACCTGGCCGACGACTACGACCTCGTCTACGTGGAGGACCCGCTGGACGAGGACGACTACGCTGGCTTCGCCGACCTGACCGAGCGGGTCGAGGACTGTCTGGTCTGTGGTGACGACCTGTTCGTCACGAACGTCGCGCGCCTGCAGGAGGGCATCGACCAGGGTGCCGCCAACAGCATCCTCGTCAAGCCCAACCAGATCGGCACGCTCTCGGACGCGTTCGACGCCGTCGAGACGGCCCATCGCGCGGGCTACGACGCTGTCGTCTCGCACCGCTCCGGAGAGACCGAGGACACGACCATCGCACACCTCGCCGTCGCGACCGCGGCCCCGTTCATCAAGACGGGCGCGGTCGGTGGCGAGCGAACCGCCAAGCTGAACGAACTCATCAGAATCGAGGAATCCGCATGAGCGACAACGAGGAAGGCCTGGAGGCCGACGCCGACGCCGAGTCCGAGGAGGACACGCCGGCCGAGGTCGCCGAGGTCGACGACGAAGAAGCACCGCCCGCCGCCGAGGAGGCGGCCGAGGAGACAGGCGAGGACGAGGCTGAGGCCGAGGAGGCCGAGGAGACGCCCGTCCTCGACGAGGACGTCATGCCCGACGAGGAGGCCGACCTCCTCATCCCGGTCGAGGAGTACCTCCAGAACGGGGTCCACATCGGCACCCAGCAGAAGACCAAATCGATGGAGCGGTTCATCCATCGCGTCCGCACGGACGGCCTGTACGTGCTGGACGTCTCCCAGACCGACCAGCGCATCCGCACGGCGGCGTCGTTCCTCTCGAACTACGCCCCCGAGCAGATTCTGGTCGCGTCCTCGCGACAGTACGGCCGGTTCCCGGCCGAGAAGTTCGCCGAGGCCGTCGGCGCCCGCGCCCGGACCGGCCGGTTCATCCCGGGCACGCTGACGAACCCGAAGTACGACGGCTACATCGAGCCGGACGTCGTGGTCGTCACCGACCCCATCGGTGACAGCCAGGCCGTCAAGGAGGCCATCACGGTCGGTATCCCGGTCGTGGCGATGTGCGACTCCAACAACACCACGTCCAACGTGGACCTGGTCGTCCCGTCCAACAACAAGGGGCGCAAGGCCCTGTCGGTCGTCTACTGGCTGCTGGCCAACGAGACGCTCGACAACCGCGGCGCCGAGCCGACCTACGCCCTCGAGGACTTCGAGACCGAACTGTAATCGCGCGACGACTTTCGTTCTCCAGCCATCGACCGGCCAGCGACAGTGCCGGACAGGGCGATAATCTGGGACTTTCGGCGAGAAATTCGAATACTATCGGCAGACTGTCCGAATATATGTCTTATCTGGGCTGGAACTCACTGCACGTCCGGCGCCGTCGGCCGCAGGTCCCCGTACAGCAGGTCGTCGGGCAGGTCGTCGGGGGCGAACCAGCCGACCTCCGTCACGCTGTCGCCGGGGGTCGGGTCGGGACTGCCGCCGCGCTCGGGTGTGGCCTCGAAGACGAGCGCCGGGTCCGGCAGCGGTGGCCGGTCGAACGGGTCGCGGGCGACGTGGACGTGAATCGCGGCGAGGTCGTCCAGGTGGACCTCGATGCCGGTCGCCGACGCGACGGCCCGGCGAGCGCACTCGCGGTAGTCCTCGCCGGGGCGGCGGGCGTCGCCGGGGTCGGCCCACCCGTCGGCGTGACGGACCAGCAGGAGGCGCCCCTCGGCGTCGCGGACACGGGCGGTGGCACCACCGACCACGTCGAACGCCTCGAACGTCTCCGCGAGCGCGTCGTAGGACGAGGCGTCGCACTCCCAGCCCCGGCGGACCACGTCCAGCTCCCCGTGTTCGGCTGCCAGGTCGCTCACGAGGGCGGCGACGTGGCGGCGGAGTCGGTCGGCGGCGCCCGAGCGGTACACATCTCGGTCGAGGACCGGCGACGGCAAGGGCGTGTCGGCTCGGAGGGCGTGGCCGGCAACCGCCGCTCGTGTGGTCAGAGTCAAGTGCCCACCCACCCGACGCGGGGGTATGACAGTCTCCTCGGCCCCCGGGAAGGTGTACCTGTTCGGGGAGCACGCCGTCGTCTACGGCGAGCCTGCGGTCCCATGTGCTATCGAGCGCCGGGCGCGAGTCACGGTCGAGCGCCGCGACGACGACCGCGTCCGGGTGAACGCCGACGACCTCACGCTCGACGGCTTCACCGTCGCGTGGGGCGGCGAGAGCGACGCGCCGGAGCTGAACGTGCCGAACAACCTCGTCGAGGCCGCGATGGGCTACCTCGACGGCGCCGTCGAGCAGGCCCGCGACGCGGCCGAGGCACCCGACGCGGGACTGGACATCAGCGTCGAGTCGGACATCCCGCTGGGTGCCGGCCTGGGTTCCTCGGCGGCGGTGGTCGTGGCCGCCATCGACGCGGCGGCGCGCGAACTCGGGACCGAGCTCGGCCGCGAGGCGCTCGCCGACCGCGCCTTCCGGGTCGAACACGACGTGCAGGACGGCCAGGCATCCCGGGCAGACACGTTCTGCTCGACGATGGGTGGGGCCGTCCGGGTGCAGGGTGACGACCGCCGGCAACTCGACGAGGTGGGCAACCTCCCGTTCGTCGTCGGCTACGACGGCGGCGCGGGCGACACGGGCGAACTGGTCGCGGGCGTCCGCGAACTCCGGGACCGACACCCGTTCGCCGCCGATACGGTCGAGGCCATCGGCGACCTCGTCTGGGAGGGCGAGACCCTGCTCCAGGGCGAGGACACGCCGCTCGACGAACTCGGGCAGTTGATGAACTTCAACCACGGCCTCCTGTCGGCGCTGGGCGTCTCCGCGCGCTCGCTGGACTCGATGGTGTGGGCCGCCCGCGAGGCGGGCGCCTACGGCGCGAAGCTCACCGGCGCCGGCGGCGGTGGCTGCATCGTCGTGCTCGACGACAGCGAGGGCGCGAAGACCGCGCTCGACTACACGCCCGGCTGCGAGGAGGCGTTCCGGGCCGAACTCGACACCGACGGCGTCCGGAGGGAGTCGTGACCGCCGTTCTCAAACTCGGCGGGAGCGTCGTCACCGACAAGGAGGCCGTCGAGCAGGTCGATACGGAACGGCTCGAACGGGCCGCGGACGCGGTCGGCGCGGTCCACGGGCGCGACCGGGGTGACGAGACCACGCCCGAGCCGGCCGAGCTCGTCGTCGTCCACGGTGGCGGCTCGTTCGGCCACCCGAACGCCGAGCGTTACGGCGTCACCACCAGCGCCGGTACCCACGACGACGGTGCCGTCCGTGACATCCACGGTGCGATGCGCGACCTCAACCGCGCGGTCGTCGGTGCGCTGGCCGACGCCAGGGTCCCCGCGGTGCAGGTGGCGCCGCTCTCGACCGGCTACCGGGTCGGCGGCGAGTTCCAGCAGCCGGCCGACGCCGTGGCCGCCCTCCTCGCGGAGGGGTTCGTGCCGGTCCTCCACGGTGACGTAGTCGCGACAGCCGGCCAGGGCGTCACCGTCGTCTCGGGCGACGAACTCGTGACCGAACTCGCGGACGGTCTCGACGCCGACCGTGTCGGTCTCTGCTCGGACGTGCCGGGGGTCCTGGATTCGGACGGCGCAGTCATCGAGCGCATCGAGGCGTTCGACGATGTCGCGGACGCGCTCGGCGGGAGCGACGCGACGGACGTGACGGGCGGGATGGCCGCGAAGGTCCGGACGCTGCTCGATCTCGGTGCCCCGGCCTCTGTCTTCGACCTCGACGGGCTGGACGCCTTCCTCGCGGGGGAGTCTCCCGGAACGCTCGTCGCGTCCTCGTACTTCAGGTACGGGGAGGAGTAGGCCCGCGGTCACTGTCTGCGCTCGGCCTCATCAGGTGCTTCCAGTTGCTCACCCCTCTCGGTCCGGTGGTCCGCCAGCCGCTGCTGTGCCTCCGCGATGGCCTCGACAGCGACGAGGAGCCGCCACAGGAGGTAGAGGCCGACGAGGAACAGTCCGGGGACGACACCGAGCAGCAACTGCCCGGCGATGAGCACGCTGTACGCCACCACGAGCGCGTAGAGACCGAGTGCGGCCACGAGCCACGGTCGGGGTATCGACGGTGGGGACCAGCCTGACATCGGTGGGACCGTCGTCCGTGGCCCGGAAAAGCGTAGGGGGGTTGTCGTCTGTCTGTAGCCCGCAGCGTCCGAGAACCGGCTCGACAGCGGTCGCTTCCCGCCCTGGATTGCAGACAGAAATATGTCCAGTGAGAACAATAGACAAGGTAGGTGATGCAGGATGTCGTTACACGAGGGTGACCTGATAGACGGAACACGGGCATCGGAACTGGTGAGCGCCTGTCGGACGACCGTGGGTGACCAGGTCCGGTCGGTCACGTACTTCACGCCCGACGAGTTCAGGCAGCTGTACCTCCGCTCGGACCTCGACTCCGACGCGGACCTGTCCGGGTTCGTCGAGCACGAGAGCCTCGGCTTCCAGGCCAACACCGCGTACCGCGGCTCCGAACTGGGAGATTACGAATACACCATCCGGGTCTTCGAGAACGGGTTCCTGTGTCGGATCACGACCGCCGACGAGGGCGTGTTCCTGACCACCGACGGCCTCACGCTCCGTGATTTCGACGAGGTCGCCACCGCCGTCGGGTCGATTCTCGAAGAGGAGTAGACGGTTTCACTCCCGGAGCGGAACCTCGCCGTCCAGAATCTGTCGCCCCTGCTCGGCCAGCACGAACGGGACCATCCGCATCACGGGATACGTCGGCTTCGCGTTCGGCGAGTCGTCCAGGTGGGCCCGGAAGAACCCCTCTGTGATGACACCCAGCTTCAGCGTCCCGAGCGCGCGGTAGAACTCGTCGTGGCGGTACTCACGGCCCGCCCGTTCCTCGTAGCGGTCGACGATGTGGCCTCGCCCGGGCGAGTCCGGATGGCTGGTGAAGCCCGAGTAGTCCTCGACGAACACGCGGAGCATCTCGAAGTAGTTGTGGTCGCCATAGCGTTCACGCACCTCGTCGGTCATGATGGAGGGGTCGGACTCCTGCTCCCAGTACGAGAGTAACCAGCCCACGTCGGCCAGTGGGTCGCCCCGGGCGGCCATCTCCCAGTCCAGGACGCCGACGAGGTCGGCCGCGTCGCCGGGAGCGAACATGAGGTTGTCAGGCTTGTAGTCGCCGTGGACGAACGCCGTCGCGTCCGCGGGGCGCTCGGGAAGCCGGTCCTCGAGCCGGTCCGCGAGGTCGTGGAGGCCATCCACTCGCCGTTCCTCCGTCGTACGCTCCTCGGCCCACGCCAGCTGGTCGCGGAAGGTCCGCAGTTCCCGCTCCAGGTACGCCTCCGGCGTGTCGGGGTCCGCGTCGAACTCGTCCGGTACGGGCACGTCGTGGAGCGCCGCGAGCGCGTCGGTCGTCTCGTCGACGATGCGCTCCCGTGCGGCCGGCGAATCGAACCGCTCCGGGACGCGGTCCTCGATGACCTCGCCGTCGAGCAGTTCCATCACGAAGAACTCGTCGCCGACGACCGATGCGTCGCGGCAGCGGTGCAGGAGCCGAGGAGCCGGTACCTCGGTGTCCGCTACCGCGCCGAGCGCGGCGTACTCCCGGCCCACGTCGGCGAGCATCTCCGGCGCCGGCGTCGAAGTGGGCGGGACGCGGACGACGTACTCCGCGTCGTCCCATTCGACGAGCAGCGTGTCGTTGGCGTTCCCGCCGGGGAGTTCGCGGACGACCACCGACTCGGCCGGCCCGAACGCCGACTCCAGCTCCGCCGCGAGCGCCGTCCCGTCCCCGACCCGCTCCGCGTGTGCCTCGATGTCCATGACTTCCCGCGGGGTGCCGCCGTGGTAAACGTTATCCCGTGTCCACCGCCAGACGGCACATGGACGCACGACACGAGTTCTTCCACGCGCCCGGCGGCGGCGAGTTCTGGTCCGAGAGCCACTACCTCGACGTCGTCGGTGACGATGTGGCCGCACACGCCCGCATCGGCTTCTATCCCAACCGCGACGCCGCCAACGTGTTCGCCTATCTGCTGGAGGGGACAGGCCCGGACGCCACCGTCTACCGCCTCCGCGACGACGCGGTCGACCTCGACCACGTCCACGGGCTGACGGTGGACGCCCCGGACCTCTCGTTCGAGATGGTGCCTCTGGAGGTGGGCCGGGACTGGCGCGTCTCCTTCGCCGGGACTGCCGCCCGCTGCGAGGGGGCGGGCGAGGTCGTCGCGGGTGAGGGCGACCCCGTCGAGGTCGAGGTCGAACTCGTCACCCGCGCCCGGCACGAGCCGTTCCGCTACTCGGGCGGCGCCGACTGGCCCGGTGGCGAGGACGAGGACCGCTACGAGGTCGCGACCGACGTCGAGGGGGAGGCCCGCATCGGCACGGACGGGGACGACCCGCGGACGGTCGCGCTCGAGGGGCCGGGCGAGCGCGACCACTCGTGGGGCCGGCGCGACTGGACCGACGGCGAGTGGCTCTGGATCTCGGGCTCGTTCGACGACGGGACGGCGTACAATCACCTCTCGGCGTGGGGCGCGGGCTACGGCCCCAGCGAGATGGACCCGGTCATCACCAACGGCTTCTGGTTCGACGGGGACGAGGTCCACGCCATCACGGACGCCGACCTCTCGGCGGACCCGGCATTCGGCGCCGAGACCGGAGAGGCGTGGATGGACGACGGCGCGGCGCCAGCTATCGACCTCACGCTCCACTGGGACGGCGGGAGCGCCGACCTCGCCGTCGACCCGGGCGCGACGACGCCCGTCGACTGGACCGACGAGGAGACGGGCCACCGCGCGGTGCTGAACCGCTCGCCGTTCGAACAGACGAAGGACGGCTCTGTCGCCGGGCGCGGGTGGCTGGAGAACATGACGCAGCTCGGCACGGACTGAGCGCTGTCGCCACGGCTCGCTCCACGCCCCGGTCACGGCAAGCGATTAGTCCCTCCCGGGACTGGAGACGCCATGGATATCCAGCGGTTCGAGTTCCCGCAACCCACCTGGGGCCCGAGCGTGAACGTCCTCCGCGTCGGCGACACGCTCGTCGACACCGGCCACGTCCGGTCGGCCGACGCCCTCGCCGAGGCGCTCGCCGACCCCGACCGGCTGGGCGGCGTCGAGCGCGTCGTCCTCACACACCCCCACATCGACCACGTCGGCGGCTCGCAGGCCCTCGACGAACTGGCTGCCCTCCCCCACGTCGCCATCGAGGGCGTTCCGTTCATCGTCCACGACTACCGTGAGTACCTCCTGGAGGCACGCGCGGACATGACTCGCCTCTGTGCCGGTCTGGGCGCGACGGACTCGATGTGGGACAGCTACTTCCCGGTCGACCGGGAGTACCACGAGGAGCGCATCGAGTTCGAACGCGTCCTCGCCGACGGCGACACGGTCCGGCTGGGCGAGTACGAACTGGACGTACTCTCGACGCCGGGCCACTCCGGCCAGCACGCCTCGTTCTGGCACGAGCCCTCGGGCACCTGCCTCCCCGGCGACATCGTCTCCGAGAACGGTCACTTCATGTACGCGCCGCTGTACTGCGATATCGGGGAGTACAAGCGCTCGCTCCGGCGGCTGCGGGCGCTGGAGGCGGACCGGCTGGTCCCGATGCACGGGCCGCCGATGGAGAATCCCCGCGAGCGTATCGACGACTGCCTGGAGAACGCCGAGCGGACGGAGTCCCGACTGCTGAACTGGCTCGACGACCGCGGCGGCTTCTTCGCCCGCGAGTTCGCCAGCGATGTGCTGGGGGCGGAGGGCGCCGCCGTCGGCTTCCTCACGATGGTCGTCTACGAGTACGCCCGCCACCTCGAGGAGCGTGGCGAGTGTTCGGTGGCGGTCGAGGGGGACGGCATCGAGGTCTCGCGCTGAGCGACCGGAACGGTGTCGGCTGCCGCCCCCGTGTGGGGGCCCGTGGTGTGCCCACCTCTCCCGTGGCTCGACGGGTCGCACAACGTTTTTGGGCGGCCACACCGCACCGTTGACATGGCGAACGACGCTCCACAGCCGTTCTCGGAGAAGCTTCGTGTACCGGAGGCGCTGACCTTCGACGACGTCCTCCTGCGCCCGAAGGAGAGCCGTGTCGAGCCCGACGAGGCCGACACCCGGACGAGCGTCTCGAAGTCCGTCGACCTCAACATCCCCGTTCTCTCGGCCGCGATGGACACCGTCACCGAGGCCGACCTCGCCATCGAGATGGCCCGGCAGGGCGGCATCGGCGTCCTCCACCGCAACATGGACATCGAGGAGACGGTCGAGCACGTCGAGCGCGTCAAGCGTGCCGACGAACTGGTCATCCGTGATGTCGTGACCGCGGAGCCGGACCAGACCGTCAGCGAGGTCGACGCGATGATGAGTCGCGAGGGCGTCTCCGGCGCGCCGGTCGTCGACGAGGACGACCGCGTCCTGGGCATCATCTCCGCGACCGACATCCGGCCGTTCCTCGAGGTCGGCGAGACCGATGCCGTCCGCGAGGCGATGACCGACGAGGTCGTCACCGCTCAGGAGGGTGTCAGCGCCCGCGAGGGGCTCGAGCTCATGTACGAGCACAAGATCGAGCGCGTCCCCGTCGTCGACGAGGACGACCGCCTCACGGGCCTGGTCACGATGCAGGGCATCCTCGCCCGCCGGGAGTACGACAACGCCGTCCACGACGAGCAGGGCGGCCTCCGTGTCGGTGTCGCCGTCGGTCCGTTCGAGGAGGACCGGGCGACCGCGGCCGACGACGCCGGCGCCGACGTGCTGTTCATCGACTGTGCCCACGCGCACAACGCGAACGTCATCGACAGCGCCCGCTCCATCAAGAACGAGGTCGAGGCGGACGTGGTCGTCGGGAACATCGGCACCCGCGAGGCCGCCGAGGCCGTCGTCGACTTCGCCGACGGCGTCAAGGTCGGCATCGGCCCCGGCTCCATCTGTACGACCCGTGTCGTGACAGGTGCCGGGATGCCCCAGATTACGGCCGTCGCGGAGGTCGCCGACGTGGCCGCCCCCGCGGGCGTGCCGGTCATCGCCGACGGTGGCATCCGCTACTCCGGCGACGCCATCAAGGCCATCGCCGCGGGCGCCGACGCCGTCATGCTGGGCTCGTACTTCGCGGGCACCGACGAGGCGCCGGGTCGGGTCATCACGATGAACGGCAAGCGCTACAAGCAGTACCGCGGGATGGGGTCCGTCGGCGCGATGCAGTCCGGCGGTGGCGACCGCTACCTCAAGGACGACGAGGAGGACGAGGAGTACGTCCCCGAGGGTGTCGAGGCCGCGACCCCGTACAAGGGCCCGCTCGCGGACGAGCTCCACCAGCTCGTCGGCGGGATGCAGTCCGGCATGGGCTACGTCGGTGCCGAGACCATCCCCGAGTTCAAGGAGCGCTCGGAGTTCGTCCGCGTCTCCGCGGCCGGACAGACCGAGGGCCACCCTCACGACGTGATGATCACCGACGAGGCGCCGAACTACTCGCCGCAGAACGAGTAGCGCCCGCCTCGAACGAGAACCCCTTCTGCCGCGAGTCGCTCGCTATCCGGACCGCCGAGGCATAAACCACCGGAGGATGCCGCCTCTCTCGCGGGTCGAGTCCGGCCGCCGGCATCCGGCCTGTGGGGCGAGAACCGACCACTGATGGCCTCGAACGGCGGAGAGTGCTCTATCCGCTCCGGCTGAACGTAAATTCAGCAGTGCAGCATTGGTAAATACCTTCATGCCCGCTTCCCCCGATGGTGGAGCCATGTCCGATGAACTGTTCCACTGTGTATGCCGGACCTGTCCCGCCGAGCAGATCGCCGACGATGTCGCCGGCCGTGCGAGCTTCTTCGAGGCCCACGCGGAGCACGAGGTCGTGACCGCAACGCTGCCGACACGGACTGCAGAGCCCGAGTCGCGAGGGCGGGTCGTCGAGCTACGGGCGAGCGATTGACCATCCCTGAGGCCCGGGAGGCGACCGAGCGGTGGTATCTCAGGACGCACCCGGCGTCCAGAGCCCGTAGAGGATGGCACCCAGGCCCAGCAGCTCGCAGCCCTGCGCGAGGGCGTTGACGAACGGGAGCGGCACCGACAGTAGCAGATACAGCGCCACGGTGAGCAGCGCCGGGACGCCGAGGACGAGGGTGAATCCGACGGCGACGAACAGCATCGGTCGGCTCCCGTTCCGGCGGTATCCACGATAGGCGATGTAGGCGATGGCCAGCCCGAGCAGCACCGAGAGTGCCTCGCTGGCCTGCCGGGCGAGGGCGAGCGTCTCGAGGTCGAACGACTGGAGTGGTAGTGCGTACATCGTCACATCTCCTCCACGAACCGCGTGAACCGGTCGGCCATCCGCTCGCTGTGCGCGACCGCGACCGTGAACCCATCCGGTTCGAGGTCGAACTCGATACCGTCGGGTTCGGCCCGGTAGACGCGGTAGTTCTTGCCGTTGGGGACCGGCCTGAGCTCCTCGCTGACGAGGTCGTGTTCCCGGAGCCGTTCGAGCCGTCGATACACCGTCGGCTCCGAGACGCCCGTCCGGTCGCTCAACTCTGCGGCCGAGCGGGCCTCCCCCTTCGTCTCGACGAGGATCCGTCGCGCGCAGTCGTCTGCGAGCAGATCCGCGACCTCCGCGGCGTCCGGCGCCCCCGACACGGTCGTGAAGCGACTCCACGCATCCGCATAACTGTTCGGTCGGTGTCGGAGTTGTGCCTGGCTTCAGCGGCTGAAGCCAGGGAACAGGCCCTCTACCCTGGCTCCTGTGGTCCCGGATGGAATGTCCCGAGAGACCCTCCCCCGGCTCGCCACGCGAGCCGGCAAGACGCTGCTCGGTAGTATCGTCGTCCTGGTGACCCTCCCCACCGGCCTCGGCGCCGTACTCGGGGGCTGGACCGCCGGCCACGGCTGCGAGCGCCCCCTCGACGGCGGCCTCGCCGGCGCGGTGGCCGGTCTGGTCGGCGCGCTCCCGTGGACCGCAGTGGTCTACCTCGCCAGCGCGGGCGCGTTCGACCCCATCGGCTACCACCGGAACGGCATCCACGTCGGCATCAACACCGCCGCGCCGGGGCTGCTCGCCCCCTGGCAGGAGGTCGGCCTGGCCGTGCTGTTTGCGAGTTGTATCGTCGCTGTCGGGGTCGTGGGCGGTGCGGTCGCCGGGACGGGCTTCGACGTGGTCGGCACGCTCAGGGAGGAGGTGGCGAGCGCGAACTGACTATCGGTGGATTCCGCCCAGTTCACGCTTGCTGGTGTGATGGTGAATATCTCAAGAACTTCGCCGGTCCTTGATTGTGTCCGGGTTTTGATGGAGAGTCGGACTTACATCCGGGACAGGTATTTTGTTCACCAACAGCGTTCTGGGGGTATGATACTGCAATCTGCCGGTGACCAGCTCTTCCAGATGCTCGGGAGCTTTGCGGGCCGTGTCCTGCTGGCGGTCATGGTGGGTCTCCTGGCGTTCGCGATGTACTACTACATCACCGAATACTGATTGAGTCGGAGTAACCCCGTGGAAGACGGGTTCGGCGTGACCGCGTGGGGTCGCGCGTCCCGTTCTCCGGCAACCCAGATTCTGCACATGACCCGGCTCGTTCGATGTGCAGATTCGCGCCCGATATCCACAGCCCGCAGGGTGCACAGATGCACGCAGGGGTTCCCAGGACACTCGTAGTTCCCGACCAGGGCGCCGTGGTCGCGTTCGTCGTACTCGCGCACGACGTGGGGGGAGTCAGCCGTCATGGGACCACCTCGGGGGCTATGGAAACCGCCGGGCGACAGGCTGGTCGAGTTGGCTCCTCTCTGTCGGAAAATCGAGCGGGCTGAGAGGGATTGTGAACCGGAGCAAGACGTGCTCGCTCACTGTGTTCGCTGCGCGCGACTTGCGGGGTTCAAATACCTCTCACGTCGAGATTCGCTCCTCACGTTCGTTCGTCGCAGAATCACGGGCTGAGAGGGATTTGAACCCTCGACCGTCTGGTTAAGAGCCAGACGCTCTGCCTGGCTGAGCTATCAGCCCTCACAGACGGGTAGCGAGGTGTGACGCTAAAGGGTTGCGTTTCCCCATCCCTCCCGCGTCACGGCCCGCCGACAACGGCCGCCCAGCCCGGTGGTGTCGGCCGGTCTCGTCCGTGACACCGTCACACATTCCGTCTGGAACGGGAAGCCGGGGTTTTTGTAGTCTGCCGCCGCAGTCCCTGCCAGTATGAGCAGCGCCGTCTCGATGGCCTCGATGTCGACCTACGCTATCCTCGGGTGCGGGAGCGTGGGCCACGCCGTGGCCGAGGAACTGGAGTCCGAAGGGAAGGACGTCCTCATCCTCGACAACGACGAAGGGCGCGTCGAGGCGCTGCGCGACCAGGACCTCGACGCACGCACCGCCGACATCGCGGAGCCGGAGGTGGCCGACGCCATCGGCGACCGCGATGTCATCCTCATCATGTCCTCGGACGTGTCGGCGAACAAGGCCGCTGTCGAGAACATCCGGGCCCGGGGTGACGACCAGTTCATCGTCGTCCGGGCGTCCGACCCCGTCACGGCCGACGAACTCACGGAACTCGGCGTCGACGTGGTCATCAACCCCTCCGAGGTCATCGCCGATTCGGCACTCCGGGCGCTGGAGACCGGCGAACTCGAGCATCGGGCCGAACGGCTCGCGGAGGTGCTGAGCGAGGGCGAACGCCTCGTCATCCTGGCACACCGCTCGCCGGACCCCGACTCCATCGCCAGCGCCGTCGCGCTGAAGGCCATCGCCGAGTCGCTCGGTGTCGAGGCCGAGATCCGCTACGAGGGCGAGATCGGTCACCAGGAGAACCGCGCGTTCGTCAACCTCCTGGGTATCGACCTCGCGCCGCTGGCCGACGACGAGCTCGCGTCGTACGACACGCTCGCGCTGGTCGACTACGCCCGTGTCACGGAGTACGAACTGGAGCGCCAGCCGGACATCCTCATCGACCACTTCGAGCCGGAGCTGGAGTACGAGGCCGAGTTCGCCGACATCCGGCCCAACGTCTCCTCGACCTCGACCATCCTGACGAAGTACATCCAGGAGTTCGACCTCAACCTGAGCGAGGAGGTGGCCACGGCACTGCTGTACGGCATCCGGGAGGAGACGCTGGACTTCAAGCGCGACACGACGCCCGCGGACCTCACCGCGGCGGCGTACCTCTACCCGTTCGCCAACCACGATACGCTCGAACAGGTGGAGTCGCCCTCGCTGTCGCCGGAGACGCTCGACGTGCTGGCCGAGGCCATCCGGAACCGCGACGTGCAGGGCTCGCACCTCGTCTCGAACGCAGGCTTCATCCGCGACAAGACCGCCGTCTCGCAGGCCGCCCAGCAGCTCCTCAACCTGGAGGGCATCACGACGACGGCCGTCTTCGCCGTCACGGACGACACTATCCACCTCGCGGCACGCTCGAAGGACATCCGGATGAACATCGGCAGCGTGCTGGAGGACGCCTTCGGGGGTATCGGCGAGGCGCGCGGGCACTCGACGGACGCCACGGCGGAGATTCCGCTGGGCATCTTCACGGGGCTGGAGGGGAGCAGTGGGAACCGGGAGACGCTGTTGAACCTGACCGAGCAGGCGGTGAAGACGAAGCTGTTCGAGGCGATGGGCGTCGATGTGGAGGTCGAGGGGGGAAGCGGCGGCGAGTCCTCGAACGGAACCTGAACGACGCGCTCCGCGCCGGTGACGGAATCAGGCCGACCCGGCCACGGCCAGCGGCTCCTCCTCCTCGTTCGTGCCGTGCATCCGCTCGACGATGCTGTTCACGAGGATGACATCACCGACCGACCGAACCCAGCGGTACGGCAGGATGACACCGCGGCTCCCGTTGACCTCCTCGTTGAACAGCTCCCGGTTGAGCTGGGTGAGCGCCAGCCCCGTCACGGACCGGCTGTCGACGTCGAGGCGCAGGTCCTCGACCTGCCCGACGAAGACACCGTTGTTCGAGTAGACCTCGCGACCGACCAGCGTCGTTATCTCCTGGGGTTCCTCGGTCATGGACGGGCCGTTGCAGTCCCCGATTATCAAGCTTCCCCGCGCGTCAGACGCCCGTCAGTCCGGGGTCCGACGGTCTCCCCCGCCGAGCACACCGGTCAGTCCTCCCGGTCCGGATGCTCGGGGACGTACGACCGACCGTCACTCCCGAGGATCCACTCCCTGGGCGTGAGCCGTCGCTCGGCGCCGTCCCGGCGCGCGATGTCGAGTCGCTCGTCGGTAGTCTGGAAGTAGTTCACGACCGTCACCAGCACCACGCCGCCGACGGTATTGCCCAGCAGCACGGGCAGGACGAACCCGCCGAGTCCGGCCAGCAGGCTCGCGTCGGCGGCGAGGACCAGATACACGACCTCGGTGAACGAGACGACCACGTGGAACAGGTCCGCCGTCGGGATGGCGAGGAAGGAGAGGTAGACGATGACGATTCGGGCCAGGCTATCGGTGACGGCGTACACCAACCAGACGACGCCCGCGACGATGAGGCCCGCGAAGGCGGCCTTGAAGAACAGGCTCGAGAACGATGTCTCGAACCCCTTCCCGGCGAGGGATGCGGCCGCACGGCCGACCTCGGGTGACAGCACGTCCGTCCGCGCCAGCACGAGCGCCCCCAGCCCGCCCCCGGTGAAGTTGCCCAGCAGGACGACCCCCCAGATGAGGAGCAGCCGGGGGAGGCTCATCAGCCGCTCCAGCACCAGCACCACGGGTGGGAGCGTGTTCTCCGTGTAGAGCTGGTAGCCGCCGATGATGATGAAGACGAACCCCAGCGGGTAGAGCGCGGCCTCCAGCAGCGGGGTCCGGTCGGTCGCGGCGGCGAGCGAGGCGTACAGCAGGAAGGTGATGGTGATGGAGAAGCCGGCGGCGAGCCCGCTGAAGTAGAGCTCGCGAAGCCCTGTCGTCGCCTCCTCGTCCGCCGCGGCCACGATCCGCTGGAACACCTCGTGAGTCTCGAACTGGTCGCGGAGGACCGCCCCGGCCGCCGGGGCGCCGTGCTGGGACTGCTCGATGGCGTCGCGGACCGACTCCTGGCCTGACGAGTCGTCGCTCATCGCCGCGGCGTTGCGGCGCGCCCGGAAAAACGATGGCGCTCCGGCAGTGGTTGACACCCTTCGCCGTGACCCGGCTGGGGACGTGGCTGCGCCGATGCGAGCCCCGGGCACGACCCCGAGGCTCTTAATCTCTCGAGTCCCATAGCCAGCCTATGAGCGAACCGAACGACGGGAACGACGAGGAACTGGAGGCCATCCGCGAACAGAAACGGGAGGAACTGCTCTCGCAGACGGGCGGCGACGAGGGAACGGTCACCGACGGCGGGGCAACGGACCCCATCCACATCGACGGCGCCGACCACCTCGAGTCCGTCCTCACCGAGCACGACGTGGTGCTCGCGGACTTCTACGCCGACTGGTGTGGCCCCTGCAAGATGCTCGCACCGACCATCGAGGAGATCGCCGCCGAGGAGGACGCCACGGTCATCAAGATAGACATCGACGCGAACCAGCGACTCGCGCAGCGCTACGGCGTCCGGGGTGTTCCGACGGTGTACCTGTTCCGCGACGGCGAACCCGCACAGGAGTGGGTCGGCGTCAAGGACAAGAACACGTACGTGAGCGCCATCCGGGCGGCGTAGGGACTCTCGCGGAGTGTGCGGACCGCGCCCGTCAGCTTCCGTCCGGGGACGTCGCGCCCGCCGCGATGCGCGACATACCCCGCTCACAGAGCGCACCGAGGAGGTATGCCAGCGTACCGAGGACGAGCGCCTCGACGCCCAGGAACACGAGTCCATCCGGCTGGAGGAACGCCGCCGCCCGGTCTGCCAACGAGTGGCTCGGCGACTGACTGAGGAGGTAGTGGTCGGCGCTCTGCCCGAGCAACGCGGCGTACGTGGTCACCCAGGCCACGACCAGGCCGGCGCGCCGGTAGCCGACCCAGGCGGCGCCGACGATACCGACGAGCGCGGCGTGGGCGGCGAGGAACACGACCCCGCCCGAGACCTGGAACACGTCGAGAGCATACGCCGCGAACGTCAGTACGAACAGGACCGGCGGCAGCGCGACGGACGCGTATCGGCGCCGTCGAGTGGTCGTGTTCCCGAGGAGCACGTCACGGAGGTGGAGGGCCATATCCGCACTTTCGTCAGCGCGTCCTTCATTCATGGGGGCGGGCGACATCCGCCGGCGATCGCGCTCGGTCGGGGAAGATGTGCCGGACGCGGATGCCTGATTCCCTGCCGCGACAGCTCACGCTTCGCCGAGGAACCGCGCTACGTGTTCGATGACGGCGTCGGGTCGTTCGCGCGGCGGCCAGTGTGCACAGGCGTCCAGCACCACGCACTCGCCGTCGGGGGCGAGGTCGGCCGCTTGCTCGGACCACGCCGGCGGGAACACCTCGTCCGCGGCGCCGTGCAGGAACAGCGCGGGCTGCTGGAGCTCCGGCAGGAGTGGGACGTACGAGGTCGCGTACCCCTGTCTGGTCACCTCGGCCGACCGCCACTGCCGGAACGGGTGCCCCGGGTCCTCCCGCTGGAGGAGGTCGAACAGCGTCTCGGCGACCTCGTCCGGGAGGGCGCCCGGGTCGACGACGATGTTCCCGAGGCTCGCCCGCGCCAGTCGGCGCGACCGCGCGAGCACGGCGAGCGACAGCCGGTTGCACAGAGGGACCTGGGCGAGCGCCCACGTCAGCCGGCCGCTCGATAGCTCGGTCCCCAGTCCGAAGCTGTCGATGGCGACCAGCCGCTCGACACGGTCGTCGGCCAGCGCCAGGCCCAGCGCCACGCCGCCCCCCAGCGACAGCCCACACAGGTCGACCCGCGAGAGGCCCAGCGCGTCGAGGAAGCCCCGGACGACCTCGACGTGGTAGGCCGTCGAGTAGGCCGCCACGGGCCGGTCGCTGTCGCCGTAGCCCGCCAGGTCGGGCGCGAGTACTGGCCGGCCGAGTTCGGCCGCCAGCGGCTCGATGATACCGCCCCACGAGAGTCGCGCCGAGTCCACGATACCCCCGTGCAACAGGACGACGGGTGGGCCGCCGTCGTGCTCGGCCGGGTCTACCCGGAGGTAGTGGATGCCCACTCCCGCCGCCTCGACCCGCTCGTCACGAATCGTCACGACCGGTGACTCGGCCCGGGGGCACTTGACCGTTGGAGTCGAGTGGGTGGCGCAAGATTATCGTGCTGTCTCCAATCTAATTGATTTATTCGTTAACTTGAATATCTATACTGCTTATAAATTCTAAATGTGTGGTTTTCATCGACGGTGGCCGGATTCAGGTGGTTCGCGCGGGACCAACCTGATATGGACCCGAGCGACCTGCGTGCGCTGGCGACGGACGCGGTGATACTCACGGACGGCGGCGTCGTCCTCCTCGAACGCGACCACCCACCGCACGAGGGCGACTGGGTGTTTCCCGGCGGGATGGTCGAGCGGGGCGAGCGCGCCCGGGCGGCCTGTGCCCGTGAGGCACGCGAGGAGGTGGGGCTGGACGTGCGGCCCGTCTCGCTCGTCGGGCTCTACGACGCGCCCGGGCGGGACGGCCGCGGGAACGTCTCCGCGGCCTACCTCTGTGTGCCGGCCGGCGAGGGCGAACCGGCTGCTCGCGAGGAGGCCCGGCGGGTGGACACCTTCGACCCCGACGACCCGCCCGCGATGGGATTCGACCACGCGCGGATTCTCCGCGACGCCGTCAGCCCGCCGTGACCGGTGGGTTCGTGGCGGTCCGCACTCGCGGGGGAAGTTGATAACGCGTCCGGGCGTTCCCTCCGATATGAGTCAGTGGACGACCGCGGAGATGCCGGACCAGACGGGGCGGACCGTCGTCGTGACGGGCGCGAACACGGGCCTCGGGAAGGAAGCAGCCCGCACGTTCGCCGCGAGGGGCGCCGACGTGGTGCTGGCCTGCCGGTCCGAGGCGAAGGCCCGCGACGCGAAGGCCGACATCGAGGCCGAGGACCCGGACGGCTCGCTGACGGTGCTGGAACTGGACCTCGCGGACCTGGACTCGGTTCGGACGTTCGCCGACGCGTTCACCGATGCGTTCGACGACCTGCACGTCCTCTGCAACAACGCCGGCGTGATGGCGATTCCGCGGCGCGAGACGACCGACGGGTTCGAGACACAGTTCGGCGTCAACCACCTCGGCCACTTCGCGCTCACGGGCCACCTGCTCGATCCGCTCCGGGAGTCGGGCGCCGAGGAGGCCCCCGCCCGCGTGGTCACGATGTCCAGTGGCATCCACGAGCGCGGCCGCATCGACTTCGACGACCTCCACGGCGAGCGCTCCTACGACAGGTGGGATGCCTACGCGCAGTCGAAACTCGCCAACCTGCTGTTCGCGTACGAGCTCGACCGGCGGCTCCAGGCCGCCGACGCGCCCGTCGAGAGCCTGGCCGCGCACCCGGGCTACGCCGCGACGGACCTCCAGCGCCGCGGCCCCGAGATGATGGGCTCGACGCTCCGCACGGTCGGGATGAAACTCGCCAACGCGGTGCTGGCCCAGCCGGCCGAGCAGGGCGTGCTCCCTCTTCTGTACGCCGCGACGATGCCCGACGCGTCCGGCGGCGAGTACTACGGCCCGGGCGGCCTCGCGAACATGCGCGGCGCCCCCGACCGACAGCGCTCCTCGAAGCGGTCCTACGAGGTGGGCACCGCCTACCGGCTCTGGTCCGTCTCCGAGGCACAGACCGGCGTGGGCTACGACCTGCCGGCCCCTCGTCGGACGGGGGACACGCCGGGCGAGGGCGAATCCGACACCGCTGCCGACGACTGAGGACCCGCTCGCGTGGCGTGCTCCCGCTCTCACGCGTCGTCCGCGAGCGGCACCGAGATGACCACCGCGTGCCAGCCGTCCTCGTCCTCGAAGCGGACCTCGCCGCCCATCGCGTCGAGTATCCACCGGACCGCCCACAGCCCGATGCCGTTCCCGTGGTGGAGCTGGGTTATCTCCTGGTCCCCGGCGATGAGCGACCGCTCCAGCTCGGGGATACCGGGGCCGTCGTCGGCGATACGGAGTTCCAGCCGGTCCCCGACCACGTCGAGGCCGACCCGGACCCGCACGCCCGGCGCGTTGTGTTCGAGGGCGTTCTCGACGAGGTTCGATACCACGGGTTGCAGCCGGTCCGGACCGGCGACCGGTGCCGGCTCGGAGGTCGTGTCGAGCGTGATGGTCTCGTCGGGCCAGTCCGACCGGAACTCCTCGACGACGTTCCCCACGACGGTGTCCGGTGAGGTGCCGGTCGTCCGGTCGTGGGCGAGCGCCCGCGCGGCCTCGCGGGCCTTCTCGCTCATCGAGAGGACGTTCTCCGTGGAGGAGACGAGCCCGTCGATGATGGGCGCCAGGTCGGGGTCGTCGACCCGTTCGTCGAGGAGGTTGGCGTTGCCGTTCGCGATGCTGATCTGATTGCGGACGTTGTGCCGGAGGACACGGTTGAGGACCTCGATACGGCGCTGCCGGCGCTGTTGTTCGGTCACGTCGGTGTACGTCGCGAACGCCCGCAACCCCTCGGGCGTCTCGTAGGGGACCGCACGGAAGAGGAACTCCCGGGGACCATCGGCGGTCCGACGACGGATCTCCTCGGTGACGGGTCGGCCCTCGCGGACCTGCTCGTCGATGCGCCGCCCCGTCTCGTCCTCGTCATCGAGCACCAGGTCGTTGGCCGGGAGCCCGACCAGGGCCTCGGGGGGGCGGCCGCCGCCGAACGCGTCGGCGAACGGCTCGTTACACCGGCAGATTATCGGCTCGCCGTCCTCGAACCGGACCTCGTTGACGGGGTCCGGGATGTGGGTGAACAGGGAGGTGAAGCGGTCGCGCTCCCGGGACAGCGCCCCCCGGGTCTCGGCCAGTTCCGAGATATCCCGTACCACCGCGACGAACGGCGGGTCGCCGTCCTCCCCCAGCGACACCTCCAGCTCGACGGGCCGGGACTCCCCGTCGACGGTGACAGTCGTCTCGAACCGCCCCGGTTCGCTCGGAGCGGCGTTCTCGGTCGTTGCGACCATCTCCGCGAGGTCGGCCGCCGGCAGCAGCTCATCGATCTCCCGCCCGACGATGTCGTCGGGGTCGACGCCGAGGTACCGCGCCAGCGAGTCGCTCACGAGTTCCACCCGCAGGTCCCCGCCGACGACCGCCGCCATCTCGCTCCCCTGCTCGATGACGGTCTCGTAGAGCCGGAGCCGGTCGCGCTGGGACGCCTGCTCGAGTGCTGCCTGGACGCTCTCCGACAGGATCTCGGCGATCCGTCGCTCGAAGTTACCCGTCCGGGCCCCCTCGGTCTCCAGTCCCAGCGTCCCGTGCTCGCCCAGTGGGATGACCAGCCCGTCGGTCGCGTCGGCCTGATGGCCGTAGCCGCCCGGTTCGAACAGCTCGCGGTCGAAGCCGAGCGTCGTTCCCCGCTCGTACGCCTGCCCGGAGAGACTCTGCCCGACGGCGACGGGTTCGACCGCCGTCGGCTCGGTTCCGGTCCCGGCGACGGGGACGAGCTGCTCGGTCTCCTCGTCGTAGAGCCGGATGAGGCAGTCGTATCCCAGGACCTCCTCGACCGCCCGTGCCGCGGCCGTGGCGACCTCGTCGCGGGTTCCGGCGGCCAGCAGCGAGCGGGTCCGCTCCAGCAGTGCCGTCACGGTCTCCTGCCGTTCGACACGCTCGGTCACGTCGCGCTGGGTACCGATGTAGCGGACCACCTCCCCGTCCTCGTGGACGGGTGTCACCTCGAGCTCGTTCCAGAACGGCGTCCCGTCGGCCCGGTAGTTCCGGAGGACCATCTGGACGTGGTCACCCGCGTCCAGTGTCCGAGCCAGTTCGGCGGTTCGCTCGGGGTCCGTCTCGGGGCCCTGCAGGAATCGACAATCCCGGCCGAGTACGGCGTCCCGGTCGTAGCCCGTCAGCTTCTCGAACCCGCGGTTCACGTACGTCAGTGGCCGCTTCCCGTCGACATCGGCGTCGGTGATGGCGATGGCACTGTCGGCGGCCTCGATCGCCCGGCGCTGCTGTTCGACCGTCTCCCGGAGATGGCGCTCCTCCAGGCGGTCGCCGATCCACTCCACCAGCAGCTTCACCAGCGTCCGCTCGTCCTCCGTGAACGACTCGCGGGGCTCGTCACCACTGAAACAGACCGTGCCGTACAGCACACCATCGACCGTCACGCGCCCCCCGACGTAGCAGGAGAGTCCGTGTGTCTCGTGGGTAGGCGTGCCGTCCCAGATGGAGTTATCGAGATCGGGAATCAGTTGGGGTTCGTCGGATTCGACCGTCTCGCGGCAGTACGTCGTCGAGAAGCGGAACGACTGGCCGGACTCGATGACCCCGGGGCCCACGGCGAGTTCCACGTCGTAGTCGTCCGTCTCCGGGTCGATGATCGAGAGGTACGCGTTAGAGACATCCAGCCGGCGACGGCCGATGTCGAGCATCCGCTTGATTCGTTCCGTCTCGTCCAGCCCGGGTTCCGCTGTGACCAGGTACAGCTCCTGCAACGCCTCGTGGCTCCGCCGAAGGTCCGCCACCCGCCCCTCCCCTGCATCGTCGTCGGCTGCCTGGTCCCCCGAATTGACCGTCTCGTCGTTGGGGGGTACCATCGTGTTGTTAGTGCGTTCGAGGAGGCGCTATGAACGCTAAAGTGTTCTGACTACCCCCACATCGGAACCGACACACAGTGGATAGCTTCGGCGGCCAGTGTGGCGATGCTCGGGTGGTCAGTGGCTGAAGAGATGGACGAACTCGTCGTCCGGCGCGACCAGACAGAACCGTGCGTCCCCGGGGGCGGGGAACCGTGTCGTCGTCTGCCGGGTCGAGAACAGCCGCGAGAACGGCTCACCACATGCCGGACACGCCATCCCGTCACGGTTCTCGAACAGTTTCGTCTCCCCGCCGTCGCGGAGTTGCTTGAGCCGGTGCCGGTGGTCGTGGATATCGAAGCTCATCGGCGGCTGTCGAGCACGTCGTCGCGGCCGCCGTCAGCGGCCACGTGGTCGCTGTCCGCAGCCGTCTGGCCGTTCGACCCGTCCGTTCCGGGGTCGCCCGCCGGTTCGGACCCGGCTATCGGTTCGGTGGCGCCGTCGGGGAGGTCGAACTCGACGTGGGCGAGCAGGAGTTCTCTCGTCGGCGGGGGCCGCCGGTAGACGGCGACCCAGAGGAGTCCCCCGACAGCCCAGACGAGCGCCGCGAGACAGACGAACGCGGCCCTGGCGAGCCCGCTCGCGACGGTCGGTAGATGCCGGACACCCGCCAGCAGCGTCCCGCCGAAGGCTCCCGCGACGACCGGCCAGACGAGCGAGTCGGGCCCTGGCGACGACAGCAGGACCACCAGGGTCACGAGCCCCGGGACGGTCACGAGGGCTGTCCGGAAGGGGCTCCGGAACAGCGCGTGGTCCTCGTCACGCTCGGCGCTCAGCCCCACCACGAGGACCGCGATGGCCCCCGCGATGGCCGCCCACTGCACGCCCATCGGGTCGCCCGCTGCGACCGGGCCGTACAGCTCCCGGGTCGAGGTGCCCGGGTCGACCGGCTCCCGTGCCAGCATCCACACCACGTAGAACGTCGTCAACCAGACCAGCGCGACGATGTCGACGAGATACTCCTGTGTGAGTTCGGTCAGGCCGACGGCCAGCGTCCGGTGGGCCAGCGCGAGCGGGAACACAAGCGCGTAACAGGTGAACCCCAGGGTCAGCCAGTCCCCGCCGATGATGGGGTCCGCGACGAGCCCGAGTACCGTCCCCGTGACGTACCAGCCCAACCAGAGGTAGGGCACGACCGTCAGCACGACCGCCGCACTCCGGCCGGGGGCCAGGACCAGCGCGGCCGCGGCCCGCCGGACGAGCGCCAGGGGCGAGCGCCGCCGGCTCGCGGCGTCGGCCTCCCCCCCGGAAGCGGCCTCCTCCGCTGCCGGGTCACCCGCTGGCGAACGGTTCTCCATGGGCCCCGAACGGGGGCGCCACTCATAGCGGTCCGGTCGATTTCGACACGTGAATCGGGGCCAGGGCCGCGTTTCGGAAGCTGAGTCGTGGCGACGCTTCTTGTGTGGATGGCCCGATGGCCCGGTAAGAGCCGGTGGCGACAATGACAGGGACCAACGAGGAGACGGCCCGGCAGGTGCTGGAGTTCCGCCTGGACGGGGAAGCCTACTGCGTGAGTATCGACTACGTGACCGAGATCGTGGATATGGGGGATCTGACGCCGATTCCCAACGCACCACAGCACGTCAAGGGCGTGATGGACCTGCGCGGGGAGACCACGGCCATCATCGACCCGAAGGTCCGACTCGACATCGACGGCGCCGTCGGGGACCGCATCATCATCTTCGACTCGGCGGTGTTCGACGACGAGCGGTCCATCGGGTGGGCCGTCGACAGCGTCCGCGAGGTCGCCCGCGTCGCGCCGGAGTCGGTCGACGACCCGCCGGTCGAGCGCGACCACGTCCGCAGCATCGTCAAGCGCGACGACGGCTTCGTCATCTGGGTCGACCCCCGCGAGATGGACGCTGCGGGCTCGACCGCTGCCCGGGCGGCGGACTGAGGAGAGAGTATTTGCAATTGGTAATATTCTGCGGGAATACGCAAAACTCTGGTTGCTGTTCGAGTACATTCCTGACCAGCGGTACGCAAACTCGGTGGTAGGCAACCAGTGTAAACTGGCGTTTTCACGACCAGAAAACCCGCTTCGGTTCTTATGTGAATCCGGTCTAATGGGTAGGTACAATGGGGACCAGAGAAGGTGATGATGTGATGAGCACGGAAGCGCCCGAGGCACTCGAACGACTGCGCGCGGAGGTCTCCGGTGGAGCGTCCGGCAGCCCTGATTCGGTGCAGTTGGCGGACGAGTTTCTGTCGGAGGTGCTGGAGTCGTTCGCGCCGGCGGGTGAGTTCGCGTTCAGCGAGGAGACGGTGAAGGGTGACCTGGGCGAGATTCTGCTGACGCTGGTGGCCCACCGGTCGACGGAGACGAACGGGAAGCGGCTGATGGAGGACCTGGGGCGGGTGTTCGACGCGGACCTCTCGCCGGGGACGGTGTATCCACAGCTCCACGAGTTCGAGGAGGAGGGGCTGCTGGAGCGCCACGAGCTGGTCCGGACCAAGGAGTACCAGCTCGACGATGCCGACGCCTGCCGCGAGCGCATCGCCGCGGAGATGCGCCAGCATCTCGTCCTGGGTCTCTTCTACCACCGCGCACTCGCCGACCTGTAACGTCACACGAGAACTGCCCGCGAGTTCTGTCGTCTCGCCGCCGACGTCGAGGAGCCGCCGGAAGAACGGACGGCGGTCGGGCGGTGCCGCCCGAGAACGGTGGACGGTCAGTCCAGGAACTCCGGGAGGTCGAGCGAACCGGTGGAGTCGGGCGAGGAGAAGTCGAGCATCTCGACCTGTGAGAGTGCCGGCGGAAGGCCGCTCGGGTCGCCGCCGTCGGGTAGCTCGACCGACCCCTCGGTGACGAGCGTCGACCAGAGGGCACCGGGTGTGCCGGCGTCGGCCGCGGCAGCCTTCGCCTCGGTCCGTCCCTGTTCGTAGGCGAGTTCGACCATGCTCCGGTCGTAGGTGGTCTCGACGCTCTCGTAGAGCTGCCGGAGTTCGGCACGGTTGCGCTCGCCGAGGCGCTCTGCGACGCCGACCGCGTACGCCCGCTCGACGGCCTCGTCGGCGGTCAGGCGCTCCCAATCGGTCCCGTAGGTCCGCTCGTAGCGGCTCATCAGGTCTCGACCGTTCGGTCGGGGTTCACCCGCAGCCCCCGCTCCGAGAACGTCAGGCGCCTGATGTCCGTGTCGATGGCCGTCCCGCGCATCTTCAGGACCTGGATACCACGAGTCATCCCGCTCCCGTCGAGGAAGTTGTGGAAGAAGATGACCCCGTGGGCGAGGTAGTGCTCGTTCGCGTACGAGGCCGGGTCCGTCATCTCGGAGATGAGCAGGACGGTCGCGTCCGTGCGTTTCAGCGCCGACAGGAAGTTCGTGGTCCCGGTCTCGCCCGCGAAGTGTTCGAGCAGCATCGTCGAGTCGATGATGACGCGGTCGATATCGTTCTCCTGGATGGCGCCGACGAGCCGGTTCGTCAGTCCGGACTCGGAACCGAACTTCGAGAGCGTCCGCTTGCCCTCGTTGGTCATCAGGTTCAGGAACTCGATGGCTCCGGACTCGATGGCGCCCGAGAAGCCGAACGTGAAGTTCGCCATGTCCTGCCGGAGCTCCGCTTTCGTCTCGTGCATCGTCACGTACAGGCAGTCCTGCCCGTTCTCGACGCCCTGGGTGACGAACTGCGAGCAGAACGTCGTCTTGCCGCTTCCTGGGGGGCCGCTGACGACGTGCAGCCTGTTGGCCGGCAAGCCCCCGTCCACGAGCTGGTCGAACCCCGGGACGCCACTCGGAACACGCATGCAGCCCGCTATGGGACCCCCCATTATCGTCGTTTGCTCCACATCGGAACGCGAAACGGGAGGATTGACACGTTCTGGAGACAGCCTCCGTCCTCGAATGCGATTTCGAGAGGTTTCGACGCTATGGCCAGAAGATAGTAAAGGTTCGTCGGTGTACGAGGGTGTATGGAGCCCGACAAGGGGCCAGTTCGGCGAGACGACGAGGTCGCCACGAGAGCGGACACCGACGTGCGGGCGACCGTGGACTGGTACTTCGGCGACCTGGTCGACCAGGTGGCGGCCGACTGTGCCGTCTCCTGCGAGCAGCTGGTCGCTGCCCTGGCGAGCGTCGAGCGGGAGGCGAGCACGCGGCGTGACCAGCTTGCCGAGCGCGGGGAGGAGGTCTCGACCGCCGGCGCACCGGGGGAGGTGCTGGCGCTTCCTGTCGGCACGCTACGGGTGTTGACACGGGCGTGTGACCTGTCCACCGAGGAGGCGGAGGCGGTCCGGTCCGTCCACCGACGGATGGCACGCGCGATTGCTCGGCTCCCCGAGGACGACTCCACCGACGCCGTCGTCTTCGCCGCGGAACCAGCCGACCTCCACTGACGCTCCCCTCACCGCGGTCCCTTGTCCTGTGAACTCGTTTTCCAGTTTCGCACCGACACCCGGAGCTCCGAGTGGAGACGTTGTCCGGGAGCAGTCAGAGACGGCGGTGCCGTGCTGAACTCGACAGGCAGCCGCTTGCAGGTCCGACAGGAACAGTGACAACGGAACTCGAACCGGCCGAACAACACTCCGATGACAGGAACACGGAATCGCGGGACGACGGTCGGACTCGTGATCAGCCGCGGTTGATGTCCACGTCGTCGTTGTCGCCGATGTTGTCGGTGAGTCGGTCGACGGAGTCGCGGATCTCCTCTACGTTGGCCTGCTGTTGCTGGTTCATCTCGGCGATGGTCTCGACCTCGTCGGCGACGGTGACGGACTCGTCGGTGGCCTGCTCGACCATGCTGGCGATCTCCTCGGTGCTGGCGGCCTGGTCGTCGGTTGCGTCGGAGACCTCCTGGATGCCGGTGGCGGTCTCCTCGGCGGCCTCGGCGATATCCTCGAGACTGTTCATCGCGGCCTGTGCCTGGCCGAGTCCCTCGCCGATGACCTCGTTGGTCTCCTCGAGACTGTCGACGGTTTCGGCGGTCTCCTCCTGGATCTCGGCGACCATCTCCTCGATGCGCCCGGCCTGCTCCTGGGCGTCCTGTGCGAGCTGTTTCACCTCGTCGGCGACGACCGCGAAGCCCTCGCCGGCCTCGCCGGCGCGCGCGGCCTCGATGGAGGCGTTCAGTGCGAGCAGGTTCGTCTGGTCGGCGATCTCGTCGATGACCTCCACCACCTCGTCGATCTCGTCGACGTTCGACTGGAGCTGTTCGACGTCCTCCGTGACGTTCTCGGCGGCCTCGTCGACGTCCTCGAGCACGTCGATGGCATCGGTCGCTGACTCGCGGCCCTCCTCGGCGAGTTCCTCGGCCTCCTCGCTGGTGTCGGCGACGCCCTCGGCCGTGGAGGCGATCTCCTCGACCGTCGCGCTCAGCTGCCCGACCTCGTTGGAGACGTTGCGCATCCGGTCGACCTGCTGGTCGGTGAGGTCGTTTATCTCTCCGACCGTCTCCGTGACATCCGAGGAGAGGTCCCAGAGCCGGTCGACCGGCTGCTCGACCTCCTGACTGACGTCCTCGCTCAGCTGCTGCTGTCTCGCGAGCTGCTCCTCGACCTGCTCGCTGTACGAGTGGATGTACGTGTCCATCGCGACCTGCTGGTCGAGGTTCAGCAGCTTCAGGGCGGACATCGTCCGCTCGACGACCTCGTCGATGGCTTCGGCTGCGGGTTCGCCCGGTACCTCGAGCGCTTCCGTCCCCTTGTCGCTCGCCCCGCCGGACTCGGCAGCCGCCCCGCCGTCGGTCAGGACCATCCCATCCTTGACGTCCTCCGCGATGGCACGGATGATTCCCTCGTAGTAGATGTGGTAGGCGCCCATGTACACCTTGGGCCCCAGGTCGAGCATGTCGTGGATCTTCCCGATGCGGGCTCGCCGGTCGAAGTACGACTGCCCGTACTGGCCACTCCCGAGGTCCTTCAGGTACTGGCGCTGGGACTGCTTGAGCATCTCGACGCTCTTCGTCGAACTGCCGATGATGTCACGGGCCTCCTCGTAGCCCGTGAGGTGGTCGTAGAAGTCCTCGACGAGGTCCTCGGCGATACGGTCGAACGTGTCCGACATGGACTCGAGCTGCTCGGCGTCCGCCCGGTCGAACCCGGTGAACGACTTCCGCCAGTCGATCTCCCGCTCGTCGATGCCGATACTGGCAGACAGGGACGAACCGCTGACGCCCCGCCGCGTTTCGTCGTCGATCTTGATGCTGTCGTCCGTCATACACCCGGCTATTCGCTGGGTATTATTAGGGGGAGTCTCCGAATCGAGGCTCGATACCAGCGGTGCCGAGAATCTCCTCGCTCGCAGGCTCCAGAGGAGGCCACCGACTCCCCGTCGGCTCTCTCAGCGGTTCGCGACCGGGGGGCGCCAGCCGTACTGGTCGGTCACGTACTCGAACAGGCTCGGGAAGTGCGGGCGCTCGCCGACCTGTGCGTCGGCGAAGGCGGCCTCGTCGACATCGTCGAAATCGTCCCCCTCGACGACGCGCCGGAGAACCTCGCGGGTGTCGCCGCCGTCGGCGAACGTCTCCGCGAACGCTTCCGGGCTCCCACCCACCCGTTCGGCGAAGGTCTCGCGAGCGGCCGTGTACGCCTCGTCCAGCCAGGATTCCCGGTGGGCGTCGTCCGCGCTCGCGTGGTGGTCGACCAGCGAGCAGAACTCGCCGGCACCGAGTTCGTCGGTGGCGACGAGGAACGTCACCAGCCGCTCGGCACACACCTGGATGGTCGGGTCCGACGGGTCCGCCTCCGGAAGCGGGACCGTCTCGACCGCCTCGTGGGTGGTGCTCGGCCCGCTCCGGAGCGTCACCTCGTAGCTCGGGCACCGGTCGGTGTCCGGGTTCGTCCCGTCCTCCGGTACGTCGTCAGTACGTGCGACGTACAGCGTGTACTGGAAGCCGCCGTGGCGCAGGAGCCGTACCGTCTCGTCGCCCTGGCCGGACGGCTCGACGCCGCGCCAGGAGCTGATTCCCAGCGCCGAGAGCGGCGGGGTCGCTGGCGTCGGGCTGACGACCGCATCCAGCAGCTCCCGGTAGCTCCACCCCTCGACACACGGGATCTCCGCGAGCGACTGCAGTGCGCGCGACCCGTCACCGCGGAGCGGGGCCGACCGGCCACAGGTCTCACAGACCACCCGTCGCGTCCCGCGGTCCGACTCCGGACCGAGGCGGAGGGTGTGTTCGCCGCCGGCTGCTGCCGGGATGCGGTCGTTCCGGCAGGGTGCCTCGGAGAGCTCGGCCAGCGCGTCGTGGAGCGTGTGCTCGGCCACGACCGTGACGGGCACGGTGCGGCCGCAGCGACCACAGCGGACGAGTCGGTCACGGGCGTGCAGGACCGGCTCGTGGCCCTCGCATGAGCCCTCCAGGTCGAAGTCGGCGAGCGTCGTCTCGGCACCCCCGTGGACTGCCATGCGGGAAGCATCCGTGCCCCCACGTAAAACCCGTCACGGGGAAATCGAGGCTCGAAAGCCCCGGTTCGGCGCTCGAAACCGTCCGCGGCGCTTTAGGAGCGCCGCGTCCATCCCCGAACGACCCGATGGACGCGGACCCCGACCCACGGACGGTGCGACGGGTGTCGGTCGAGCCACCGGTCCCGGAGCCGACCGACTGCGTTCCGCCGGGCGAGCCCATCACGACCCGAGCCTCGCTCTCGGGCGGCTGGCTCGCCGTCACTCGACGGCAGGTCCTCGTCTACCGGACCGACCGCGAGCCACGGCTCGTGACCGTCCCGCGTCCGAACGTGACCGGCGTCGCTATCCGACGCTCGGGCGACGGTCCGGTCGTCCGGTACGCGCCCCGAATCGCGGCGTACGGCGTCGTCGGAATCCTCGTCGGCCTCCTGTTCGGCGCACTCGTCCCGGCGGCGTCGGTCGATATCCCGCAGGACTCCCCGGCAGCCGGCGCCTTCGGGTTCGTCACGGTGCTGACCGGCGGCCTCCAGTTGCTCGGTGACGCCGCGGTACTGTTCGGTGCCCTCGCGGTCGTCGGGGCGCTCGGCGCCCTTGGCTACCGGCTCGCGACCGGCGGGAACGTACTCGTCGTCGAGGTCGCGGGTGCGTCCCCCGTGCGATGTCGGGCCGCCGGCGGCGGTGGACGGCGTGCACTCCGGCGCATCGAGGACGCGCTCGACGAGCCAGTCGGAACCGGCGCGGCGGGCGCCACGGATGCCGGGACCGACCGCGAGCCGAGCCGGGCCGACTCCGATGCGGACACTGTCGACTGACGCCGCCCCGGTACTGGCAGACGTCGGAGCACGACGGCGTGGCTACCGCGACTCACCCGCCGACGTATCCAGTGCCTCGGAGAGTCCCGTGGCCCGACGCTCGGCCGGCAAGACTGGGTCGACGTGCTCGTCGAGCGTCGGTATCCGGTCGAGCGCGATGGCGAGGGCCTCGTGCAGGCTGTCGGTCGTCGCGACCTCGCGACGCCGTGCGGTGCCCGCAGGGCGCGCGTAGCAGGTCGCCGGGCCCTCGGGAGCCACCGGTCGCTGGGGGTCGACGACGACTCGATGCCCCCGGCCGGACAGCTCCAGCACCTCCGTCACGGGGGCCTCGCCGAACTTCGTCACCGCCGTCCGGGCGGTCCAGGCCGTCGGGAGCCACCGCGTGAGCGCGGCGACATCGACCACGTCGGCCAGCGTCCGCCGCTCGGAGACGGTTTCGAGCGGGGGGTCGTCGGTCGTATCCTCGGCCTCGGTCGGCGGCCGGTCGGCGTCCGAGGTCGGGTCGTCGGTCGATGCCTCCGCCGAGTGCTGGTCGTCGGCCGCACCCCCCCACGGGATACGGGCTCCGACAGCGGCCACACGTCGGACCATACCCCGACCTGTCCGTGAGGTAGTAATGCAGTTCTGACAAGACCGTCGAAAGGAGTGTCGTTTCAGGCGGCGAGAACGGTCAGTGCGAGGATTCCGCCGAGGAGCACCGTCGCCCCGAGCAGCAGCCCGGTCATCAGCCCGTGCCCCACCGCCCTGTCGTCGAGAGGTCCTGCCATCACCACCTGCCAGCGGTGCCAGCGACAAGAGGCTCCCGTCGGTGTCGAGACGTGAGTCCGGACGAGAGTTAAATAGCGCCTGCAACCACCGCCCGCCTATGACAGCGTCGCCAGTCGAACCCCCGCGGCTTCCGCGGGGCATATGACGCACGCTACGGGAGCGCGGCACGCGACCGACGGGCAGCTCCGGGCGGTCGTCGTCGACGATTCCCAGTTCATGCGGACCGTCATCAGCGACATCCTCGAGACAGGCGGCGTCGAGGTGGTGGCGACGGCCGAAGACGGCGCGGCCGCGGTCGAGGCCGTCGTCGAACACGGTCCGGACGTGGTGACGATGGACCTGCGGATGCCCGACGTGGGGGGCGTCGAGGCCGTCGAGCGGGTGATGGCCGAGCGCCCGACGCCGGTGCTGGTGCTCTCGGCACACGCCGGCTCCGAGGAGGAGTCCACCTTCGAGGCACTGGACCGGGGCGCCGTCGACTTCTTCACCAAACCCGGCGGCGAGGTGTCGATGGCGATGCACGACCACGGGGAGCAACTGGTCGAGACCGTTCGGTCGGTCGCGACGGTCGACCCGACCGCGGCCGGCGCGCCCGAGTCCCGGGCCGCGGAGGACAGTGGCGTCGAGACCGGAGGGCACGGTGCCGACGGCGCGGCGAGCGAGTACGTGGCGGACGCGACGCTCGTCGTCGGCGCCTCCACCGGCGGCCCGCCGGTGGTCGAGGAACTCGTGGCGGGACTCCCGCTCGATGCCGACCTCCGGGTCCTCGTGGTACAGCACATGCCCGACGCGTTCACGGGCCGGTTCGCCGAGCGACTGGACGACGCCTCCGACTACGACATCCGCGAGGCGACCGACGGCGCCCGCATCGGCGGTGGCGAGGGGCTGGTCGCGAAGGGCGACCACCACCTCGTCGTCTCGGGGTTCGGCGGCGGCCGGCTCCGGGTCAAACTCACCCAGGACGAACCCCTCCACGGCGTCCGGCCGGCGGTCGACCGGACGCTCGAATCCGCCGCGTCGACCGTCGACGGGCCGTTGACTGCGGCTATCCTCACCGGCATGGGCAGTGACGGTGCGGCCGGCGCCGAGGCGGTGGCGGCCGCCGGCGGGACCGTCGTGGCACAGGACGAGGCGACCTCGGCGGTGTTCGGGATGCCAAAGCGCGCCATCGAGACCGGCGTCGTCGACGCGGTCCACCCGGCCGGGGCGGTCGCCGACGCCGTCTGCAACACCCTTCTCCGATCATGAACGACGACCACAGAACCACCTTCGTCTCCGAGGCGAGAGAGCATATCACCGACCTGAACAACGCGCTGCTGGCGCTCGAGGACGACCCGACCGACGCGGAGGCCATGGACTCGGTCTTCCGGACGGCCCACACGCTGAAGGGGAACTTCGCGGCGATGGGGTTCACCGACGCCAGTAGCCTCGCCCACGCGCTGGAGGACCTCCTCGACGAGATCCGCGCCGGCGAGATGACCGTCTCCAGCGAGGTGATGGACGTGACCTTCGACGCCGTCGACCGCATCGAGGCGGCCGTCGAGGCCATCGAGGCCGGCGAGGACGAGGACGTCGACGTGAGCGACACCGTCGAGAGCCTCCGCCGGACGATGGACCACGCCGATGCCGAGGGCGACAGCGAGACGGCCACAGGGGACGAGAGCGGCGCCGCTGTCGAGATGACGGACGACGCCGCGGCCGACGGCGCCCCCGTAGATGGCGCCTCCAGCCCCGGCCACGAGGCTGCCGAGTTCGCCCATGCCGACGCGGTGCCGGCGTTTCCCGGCGCCGACCGCGTGGTCCACGCTCGGGTGACGGTCGACACCGGCGAGATGCCGGGCGTCGAGGCGATGTTCGTGCTGGAGGCGCTCGCGGAGGGGTTCGAGGGGTTCGAACTCGCGCCGCCCCGCGAGGCCATCGAGGGTGGCGAGTACGACGGGGCGTTCGATGTGTTCCTCCCGGACGACGAACCCGCGGCCCTGGCGGCCGGGCTGGAGACGGTCGGCGCGGTCGACTCCTTCGAGGTCACCACGGTCCGCGAGGCGGCGGGCGAGTCCGGGTCGGAAGACGAGGTCCCCGGCGCGGAAGGCGATGCGAGCGCCGGCGCGCCAGCCGGCGAGTCCGAAGCCCTCGATGTCGCCGCAGCAGCGGCGGACGAGTCGCTGGCGACGACCGACGGCGCGGGGTCCGCCCCCGACGCCGGTACCGACTCCGGCAAGGCCCCGAGCGGGGACGCGGCCGCCGGCCGGGATGCCGGGCCGTCGGCCGACGAGATCGCCTCCGTCCGGGTCGACGTGGACCGGCTGGACGAACTCCACGGGCTCGTCGAGCAGCTGGTCACCAACCGCATCAACATCCGGCGGGCCGTCGAGGCCGAGGAGTTCGAGAGCGCGAAGAACAGCATGAGCGACCTCGACAAGGTGACGAGCCGGCTCCAGAACACGGTGATGGACATGCGGCTCATCCCGCTGCGGCGCGTGGTGAGCAAGCTCCCCCGCGTGGTCCGGGACACCGCCCGCGACTCGGGGAAGGAGGTCGACTTCGAGATGCACGGGAAGGATATCGAGCTGGACCGGTCCATCCTCGCGGAGATCGGCGACCCACTCATCCACATCCTGCGCAACGCCGTCGACCACGGTATCGAGCCGCCCGAGGAGCGGGAGGCCGCCGGCAAGCCGCCCGAGGGACAGGTCGAACTCCGCGCGAAGCGCGAGCGCGACCACGTCACCATCGTCGTCGAGGACGACGGCGCCGGGCTGGACGCCGACCGGCTCCGGCGGAAGGCCGTGAGCGAGGGTGTCCTGACCGAGGAAGAGGCGGCCGCGATGCCGGACGACGAGGCCCATGACCTCGTGTTCCACCCGGGACTCTCGACCAACGAGGAGGTGACCGACCTCAGCGGCCGCGGGGTCGGGATGGACGTGGTCCACCGGACGGTCGAGCAGCTTGACGGCTCCGTGAACGTCGAGTCCACACCCGGCGAGGGGACGACCTTCCGGCTGCAGCTCCCAGTCTCGGTCGCCATCGTCGATGTCCTGTTCGTCGCCGTCGGCGAGCAGAGCTACGGCATCCCCATCAAGAACATCGACGAGATAACCCGCGACGACGACATCGAGCAGCTCCACGGCGACGACGTGGTCAGACACGGCGACGACGTGGTCCCCGTCGTCCGGCTCTCGGAGGCCCTCGACACCGGGAACGGCCGCAGCGCACTCGCCGCGGACGGCGGGTCGGCGGCCGGCTCCGGGGCCGCTCCGGCCACCGACGGCCCCGGCCGGGACGGCCTCGACGGTATCACTGCCGGGCAGAGCGCGATGGACCGGAGCGGCGGGATGCTCGTCCGTATCCGCCCCTCCGAGCGTGAGGTGGCGCTCCGGTGTGACCGGGTACAGGACCAGGAGGAGGTGGTCGTGAAACCGCTCGACGGCGCGTTGAGCGGCATCTCGGAGCTCTCCGGTACGGCCATCCTCGGTGACGGCAACATCATCCCCATCCTGAACGTGAGGGAGCTATGAGCGGCCGGGGGGCCCGCGGCGACGCCGACGAGTCGGGGGCGACGAGCGGCAGCCTCGACACCGTCCTCTCGTTCGTGACCGGCGAGATGGCGTTCGACCCCGGCCCGTACAACGACGCCTACCTCGACCGGCGGGTGACCGCGCGCATCCGCCGGACCGAGGCCGAGACCTACCGCGAGTACCGCGGCCTCCTCGAGGCCGACGAGGCCGAGCAGACGGCGCTGCTCGACGCGCTCAACATCAACGTCACCCGGTTCTTCCGCAACCCGGACGTGTGGACGGTCCTCCGGGACGTCCTCGCGGAGCTGACGGCGAACAACCGGACGGTCCGGTGCTGGAGCGCGCCCTGCGCGGACGGGCGCGAGCCCTACTCGCTGGCGATGCTCGCGCGCGACGACCCCGCCATCGACGCGAATCGACTGGACATCGTCGGCACCGACATCGACGGCGAGGCGCTGGCGGCGGCCCGCCGCGGGGAGTACGAGACCACCCGGACCACGGATATCGCCGAGGAACTCGCACCGCTGTCGGACCTCGACGCCCACGTCGACCGCGATGGCGACTCGTTCGCCGTCCGCCGGCCGGTCCGGGAGATGGTCGAGTTCCGCCGCCACGACCTCCTCCGGGAGGACCCACTGGGCGAGTTCGAGCTCGTCCTCTGCCGGAACCTGCTCATCTACATCGACGGCGACCACACGCGCGACATCTTCGACGGGCTCGCCGCGGCCGTCGTCCCCGACGGCTACCTCACCATCGGCAAGTCCGAGACGCTCCCCCGCGAGTTCCGCACGTCGTTCGATGCGGTCGAGCGGGGCGCCCACGTCTACCACCACTGCTGACCATGTCACTGTACCAGCTCGAACGGGAGGCCGACGCCGACACGCTCGTCGAGTACCTCCGCCACGGCTCGCAGGTGGAGGTCCGGCGGCGAGCGGCGGCCATCCTCGGCGATATCGAGGACCCCTCACGTGCCCCCGACCCTGGCGACGCCGACGACCCGCTGGGGGCCGAGGAGCCGGACGTGGGCGATAGCGACACCGGCGTGACCGACGCGGACGGCGTCGTCGAGGCGCTGGTGACCGCGGCGACGGACGACGACGCCCCCGGCGTCCGCGGAGCCGCGGTCGACGCGCTCGACAGACACGGCCCCGCCGCCATCGAGCGGCTGGTCGAGGCGCTCACCGACCGCGACCTCGGCGGCGGGGCCGACTGGGTCAGGGCCGAGGCGTTCGCGGAGCTACTCGATGCCGACCGGCCGGAGCTACGGATGGCCGCCGCTGTCGGGCTGGGGCAGGTCGGCGACGAGCGGGTCACGCCGGTCCTGGTGGACCGGCTGGACGACCCCGACCAGCGGGTCCGGGCCCGTACGGCACGCGCCTGTGGCCGGGTCGGCGACCCCCGTGCCGTCGAGGCGCTGGCCGACCGGGCCGACGACGACTCGGCACCGGTCCGGCGCGCGGTCGCGTCGGCCCTCGGCGCCATCGGGACACCGCCCGCGCGCCGGGCGCTCGAGCCCCTGGTGGCCGACGAGTCCGAGTCCATCCGCCGGACGGCGGTCGACGCGCTGGGTGACTTCGGGAGCGTCGAGCCGGTCGACCCGCTCGTCGACGCGCTCCACGACCCGAGCGAGGGGGTCCGCCGGACGGCCGTCTTCGCGCTCGTGGAGGTGCTGTCGAACGCGCCCGCGGCCGAGAGCCACGAGGCCCGAGAGCTGGCCGTCGACCGGCTGGAGGACGTCGACCACGGGTCCGCCGTGGGGCCGCTGGCGGCCATCCTGACGGAGGCGTCGGGGTCGCCACAGCGCCGCAACGCCGCGTGGCTCCTCGGCCGCGTCGCCAGCGGCACCGGCGGCGGAGAGGCCCAGGCGGCGCTCATCGAAGCCCTCGACGACCGGGACGACCGGACCGCACAGTTCGCGGCGTCCAGCCTCACCAGCCTCGACGGCGCCGGCCTGGAGCGGCGACTGCTCGCGCTGCTAGACGACCCCGGGGCCTCGATGGACGCCCGGGCGCAGGCGCTGTTCGTCCTCGGCAAGGTCGGTGACGAGCGTGCCCGGGAGCGGCTGGGCCGGTTCGTGGACGAGACCGAGGAGGAACGCCTCCGCAAGCGCGCCTTCTCGGCGCTCTCGAAACTCGGCGGCGCCCCGGGAGGTGACCTGCCGTGAGCAAGACACCCGAGCGGAAACTGGCCGACACGACCGGCCGCTTCGCCCAGGTCATCGAGGACGGCCGGAAGCTGGGCGACGTGGGCTGGCAGCGCGGCCGCATCGTCCTCTCGACGCGCCGGCTCGTCCTCGCGGGCAACGAGGGCAAGCGGACGGTACCTCTCTCGGGCATCGAGGCCGCACAGGGACGGTTCGACATCAACCAGACCATCGCACAGGTGTCGAACTACGTCAGCGTCCGACAGGGCGACGACGTGTTCCTCGTCTCGCCCGAGGACGCCGCCGCCTTCGAGCGGACGCTGTACGGCGCGATGGTCGACGGCGAGGTCGTCCTCATCCGCCACCCCGCCGTGGAGGGTGGGGTCGTCCGTGACGTGGACTGGCAGAAGGCCCGCGTGAAACTCGAGGAGGAGCGCATCAACCTGGCCACCGAATCCGGCAAACTGGTCGAGATCGAGATCGACGACACGAGCGCCGTCGAGCGTGACCAGCGGACCGTCCGGGGGAGCGAGCGCCCCGTCGTCGAGGCCTCACACACCGACGACGGCACCAGCGTCGAGACGTACCTCTCGGGCAACCCGCGCCACTGCTCCATCATCGCCTCCGTCCTCGGGAAGGGCGCGGCCCGGAACGAGACGGACCTCGACCTCGACCCCTCGGAGCGGGAGGTCCTGATGGCGCTGTACTCGGGGGTGTCCTCGTTCGACATCCCGGAGTTCGTCGAACTCCCGCCGGACGACGTCGAGGAGATATTCGACCGACTCATCGAACTCGACGTGCTGGAGGAGGTCCGTATCCGCCGTGAGGTCGCGTTGCGCCCCCGCGGGCGCAACATCGCCAGCGAGTCGATGAACGACCAGTAGCGCGGCGGATATCGGTCTCTGTGTACGAGGCAGGTACTGTCTCCTACGAAGCATAGAAACTCTGGAGCGGCAGTATTATCCTGATATATCGACGATAAGAGGTGAAGTCTGGAGAGAATATAGAAATTTGTCGCAGAACTCAGGCAACGACCGGAACGCGGCACTCCGTACAGACGTGCTCGCCGTCCGCTGTCTCGAAGACGCTCCGCCCGTCGGACTCCGGCGTTTTGCCGCAGGTGTCGCATTTCATCATGGTATCTGGATGTTCTCCTCCGTGGATAAATAATTTTCGAGCAGTAACTTGGGAATATTGTGTTATGTTACTATCGGGCACGCTATGTTGTACCACATCTCCGGGGATGGCGCCGGGCGGTGTGGGCAGTGGCCGGCGGCCGGTCGTTGTGGTGTGTCGAGCCCGACCAGGAACAGATGCGGTGTGCGTCACATCTAGCCCGGGCGTCGGATGCGGCGTACGTCGGCTCCGGTCGAATGGTCGGATAGCTGCTCCCCCAAGGCCGTAATCAGACGTTGACGTCCTCGATGCGTTCGGTGACGACGACGCGGCCCTCCGGGGTGAGGCTGACGGCGTCCGGGCCGTCGTCGACGAGGCCCTGCTCTTCGAGACTGTTGAGGACGCGCGTGACCCGGGCGGCGTCGCCGTCGAGCAGGCTGGTGAAGTCGATCTGGCCGCCGGTCGCGTAGATGCCGACCAGCACCTGTTTCTCGGGGTCGGTCAGCTCCATGTCGGCGATGTTCGAGCGGAGGGTGTCGTACTCCACGCGCAGGTAGCGCCCGAGGAGGTTGACCAGCCGCGACGAGGCGGGTGCCGCGAGCGACGTGACCGCCTCCCCGTCGTCGGTGTGCTGGACGAGGAGCGTGGGGCGCTCGGTGCCGTCCGGCGACCGCTCGGTGCGGGTGAAGTCGATGACCTGCCCGGGGTCGATGCAGAAGCCGCCGTCGGGCGTGCGAAAGCGGACGCCGTCGTCGGAGACCGTCATCTTCGCTGGGCTGGCGGTCGCGTCGGTGACCCGGCCGCCGATGCGAGCCGGATGTTTCACGAGTACGTCGCGGCCGGTCACCAGCGCCCGGAACAGGACGGTGGTGAATCGGTCGATAGTGTCGCCGTCGCCCTCGACGACGGCAGTCCGGGTCGCGGAGCCGTCCCGGTAGGCGATGGTGAGCGAGTCGTCGAACAGGGCCCGCATGTCGCTGGGCACCTGCCCGACCACCAGGTCGACCACGCTCGTGAGCGGGACCGTCGTCCGCCGGTCGGCCGTGACGAACACGAGCCGCTGGCGGCTCATGACGACCCGGCCTCGCGTCGGCTCCGGCCGCCCTCCGTTCCCCGTCTCGAGTGCGAACCGACCCGTGAAGTCGGCGACTGGTTTCTCTTCTGCCATGGTCAGATACTGAGGAGCATGCTGATGAGCCGCTGGGTCGCGACGGCGGTCCCACAGCCGACCCACGTCAGCAGGACGAAGTGGAGGTAGCCGTTGCCGGGATGGCCGCCGTCGGCGGTCCGGATGGTCAGCGCGGAGACGACCGCGTTGAAGATGATGACACAGAGCAACAGCGCCTGCAGCAGCGGCAGGTTGTAGACGTCCGTGTGGAGCAGTTTGCCGAAGTCCATCCCACCGGCCGAGGCCGTTCCGATGTCGAACCCGGCGAGGATGCCGACGATCTCCAGCCCGGTGAAGAACGCGAACGATGCGGCCGCCGTGATGCCGTACAGCAGGCCGATGAGCGTCGTCGTGGCCTGGCTGCGCTGCTCGCGGAGCTGGTTGATCTCGTTCATGTTCCGGCTGATGAGCTCGCCGAGCTGTTTGGGGTCACCCCCCATCTCCCGGCCGATGAGGTACATCTCGCTGAACTTCTGGATGAGGTAGGAGCCGTTCTCGGCGGTGAAGAAGCGCCAGGCCTTGCTCGTGTCGATGCGCATGTTGAGCCGCCGGTAGAGGTCGTCGATGGTCCCGGTGAGCGAGCCGAAGTCCTTGTCGCGGAGCGTCGAGAGCACCTTCGAGGTGGTCGCCTGCTTCGCGCTCTCGGTCGCACCCAGCGCCCGGATGAACGACGGGAACTCCTCGTCGCGGTTCCGGATGCGCTTCTCCTCGGCCCGGAACGCGAGCGCGATTCCCAGGAACGGCAGCGTCGGGATGGCGACGTACAGCGGCGTCGGGAGCCAGCCGGGGACGAGCATCCGGAAGACGCCCACACCGACCAGCGCGCCCGCGAAGACGGCCGCCAGCAGCACGAACAGGAGGCCGCTGGCGGCCGTCACCAGCAACAGCTTGCGCTCGGCGTCCGTGTCGATGTCCTCTGCGACGTACCAGACCGGGTCGTACGGGACGACGGCGCGGATGACGAGGAAGAACCCCAGCTGGACGAAGCCGAACATGCTGATGACCGCCGCCACCGTCAGCGTCGGGTCCGTCCCCGTCAGGATGGGGAGAACCACGGCGAAGACCAGCGCGAACGTCATCGAGAGGATCATCGACAGGTAGAGGTCCTTCATCACGTCGAGGTTGTCCAGCGAGGACTCGTAGATGGTCGAGTAGTTCTCTATCATCACGCTCTGCTCGCTGAGGAGGAAATCATCGAGCGCCTGGCCCGCGCCCAGCGTGTAGGCCAGTCGGTCGAACAGGTCCGTCAGCGACTCGCTGGGGACCGACTTCGCCCGGCGGCGGCAGGCGTCGTCGAGGCTCTGGTTCCAGGTGTCGACCAGCTGGACGATGCGGCGGATCTCCTTCGCGAGTTCGCCGTACTCCTCCTCCTGTCCCAGCTTGCGGAACACCTCCATCCGGTCGATGTTCGTCGTCGACAGGACGGTCATGTGCGTGACCATCAGGTGGAACCGGTTCTCCATCTCGATGCGGCGCCGGTCCAGCGCCACCCGCGGGTAGGCGACGCCTGCGCCGAGGATGAGGAGCCCGAACAGCGGCAGGAGGAGCCGGACCAGCAACAGCGTCTCCACCGCGATCGCGGCGACGATGGTGACGAGAAACAGGAACGACGTCGGGAGCAGGACGGCCAGCACGTAGCGCCGGGCCGGCATCTCCATCTCCTCGTAGGCCGTGATGATACTCCCGAGGAGGTCTGCGGCCTGTGCGCTGCGCTGTCCGACACTCATGGCTAGTTCTGTCTGTGGATGTCGAAGGGAAGTCCCTCGACGCCGTCACGCTGGAAGTCGGCGATGGTCTCGATGACATCGTGGTACTCCAGAATCCCCTCCTGGATCATCCGCTCGATGACGCGGGCCCGGAACTGGAGGTCGTCGTATATCTTCCGGGTGTCCGCGTACCCCAGCAGGGTCGCGATCTGCTCCTCGAGAACGTAGGAGTTGTTCATCCCCTGGAAGACGATCTCGTCGTCGACGGGGTCCCAGTAGAACGCCTGCCGGGTGACGACACCGTCCATCTCCTTCGAGTAGCCCTCGATCTCCTGGACCGAGGTCACGCGCCGGAGCACGTCGTCGCCCTGCTTGACGCGGTTCTGGAACAGGGCCACGTCGGCGTTGTCGATGAACGTCTCGGGGACGTTGATGGGCTCGCCGGTGAACCGCTGGATCATCGAGACGATGTCCGACGCGTGGAAGGTCAGCATCACGGGGTGGCCCGTCTGGGCGGCCTGGAACGCCATCTGCCCCTCGGCGCCACGGACCTCCCCGACGACGATGTAGTCCGGGCGCGACCGTAGCGCGGCCGCGACGAGGTCGAACATGTCCACGTCCTGGCTCCCCTCGCCCTCGCCCTCGCGGGTGAGCAGCTGCTGCCAGGTGTCGTGGGGTGGCAGGACCTCGGCGGTGTCCTCCGCGGTGTAGATCTTGTCGTCGCGGGGGATGAACGCCATGATGGAGTTGAGTGTCGTCGTCTTCCCCGACGCGGTCTCCCCGACGACGAACACGGTCTGTTCGTTCTCGAGACAGAGCCACAGGTAGGCCGCGAGCTCCGGGGAGAGGGTTCCCCACTTCGTGATCTGGTTGACCGAGAGCGGCACCTCCTCGCCCTGGCGGATGGTGAGCGAGGGGCCCTTCAGCGACACGTCGTCGGAGTAGATGACGTTCAGGCGCGAGCCGTCGGGGAGCGTGGAGTCGACGATGGGGTCCGAGTCGCTCAGCGGGTCGCCGATGCGCTCGCCCATGTTCCGGAGCCAGGTGTCGAACGCGGCGTCGGACTCCCACTCGACGGTCGTCTCCAGCATCCCGTAGGTGCCGTGGTCGACGTAGCACCCCTCCGGCCCGATGACGTGGATGTCCTCGTTGGCCGGGTCGCGCATCACCGGTTCGAGTGGGCCGAGGCCGACGATGTCGCGGTTGAGCCGATACCGGATGTTCTCGTAGGTGCTGCGAGACACCTCCTGGACGGAGGGGTCGAAGCGGAACTTGATCTGTTCGAGGAGGCTGTCCGGGCCACCGTCCTCCTCGACCTGCGTGGTCTCGGAGAGCAGTTCCTCGATGCGGTCGCCGTACTCGGACTCGTTCTCCGGCGCCGGCTTGCTGACGCTCCGGCGCAGCAGTTCGTCCTTGATGTCGGCGTACACCTCTCGCTCCGCGCCTGAGAGCGTTGGCTCGATGGCGTAGTACTTCGTGTCCCGGCCGAGGTCGCCGTAGATGTGACAGTAGATGGGGCCGCCGACCGAGTAGAGCACGTTGGGCCGGTGCGTCTCGTACTCGCCGGACGGCTCGTCGATGAGGAGTGGGAACTCGCCGGTGATCTGTTTGAACTTCTTGAGATGCTCGCGCAGGTGTGGCCGGCGGGCGGCCTCCTCGCGCAGCTCGTCCGTGGGCCGAGCGGTTCCCAGTTCCGTCATGCGATGGAACGGTTCTCGATGACGATTCCGGTGCCCGACCGGACACTGTACCCGACCGAGTCACCGACCTGTTCCCCCATGCCGGCGAACCGCTTGACCGCGATCTGCCGGCGCACGTCGTTGCCGACCTCTATCATCTCCAGCTCGAAGAACACGTCCGCGATGGCCCGGAAGGGACCGATGGCCTCCTGGTCGACCGTGGACGGGTCGACAGTCAGCACGATGACCTTCCCGCCGGAGATGATGTTGCGGAAGAAGGAGATGATCTCGAGGGCGGCCTGGCGCTCCTCGTTCTGCCGGATGAGTGCCTCGAACGTCGGGTCGTTCCGGAGGATGGCGTCGAAGGTGTCGATGATGACGACCTCGGGTTCCCACATCGTCTCGGCGTCCATCAGGCTCGACAGCAGGTCCATCCGCTCGTTCTCGGCCTCGCCATCGCCCGATAGCACGCCCCCCGTGTCGATGTCGGCGTGGAGGAACAGGAGCTCCTCGTTCAGGAGGTGGTCGACCACGCCGTACTCCAGCGAGTGCATCTGGTCGATGAACCCGCCGATGGTCAGCTCCGTCGAGAGGTAGGTGACGCTCGTCCCCGTCTCACAGAACCCGTAGGCGAGCCGCTGTGAGAGCGCGCTCTTGCCGGCACCGTAGTCGCCCTCGACGAGGACGATGCTCCCCCTGGGGATACCGCCGCCCAGCTCCTTGTTCAGCCGGTCGTGGTCACTCAGCCCGAGCGAGAGCAGGTTCCGTTCGGCGTTGGTGCCTGGCATCTTACTGGTCGGTGGGGTCGTCGGTCGATTCGGGGGTCGGTGCCTCGGCCCCGGTCCGCTCGACACCGCGGCGGCCACCCGGCGGCGGCCCGTCGTCGGCCCCACGAGCCCGGGTCAGCCGTTCCTCCGGGGCCGGGTCGTGTCCCCCCTCGCTCCCGACGGCCCTCGACTCCGGCGGCTGCTGCCAGGTCGGTGCCCGCCCGTCGCCGGGGTCGGTCCCGCCGTCGGTCGCCGGCCCGCCGGCCGCCTCCGCTGCGGGTGCGGCGGGTGCAGCCGAGTCGTGACCGTTGCCCGCCAGCCAGTCGGGGCGGGACGACCTCGCGTCCGGCGCCGGGGCGTGGGCGGCATTGCCCTCCTCGAGCCGGTCCATCACGTCCATGCCCATGGAGGCGCTGGAGAGCCGACTGACGTAGCGCAGGCTCGTCCGGTGGCACTGCACACTGAGTGGCGAGCGGGCCTCGACGGGCTCCGGGTCCGGCAGGTCCTCGGCAGCGGCCTCGCCGAAGCCGCCGAGGTACGTCTGCAGGTCCTCGGCGGCCGCCTCGCCGAGCCAGCCGATGGACTCGTAGTAGGCGATGGTCCGGGCCGCACCGTCGACACCCCCCTGGTCGACGAGGAACTCGAGCCACTCCATCACGACCACGTCGCTGGCGTAGCCGTCCGGGAGCGCGTCGAGGTGGGGGCGACGGCCGTCCGAGTGGTCGCTCGCTGCCGTGTCTGTGGTCGTGGCCCCCGCATCGTCGGCCACGACCTCGTCCAGCCCCTCGGTGTCGAACGCCTCGTCGGCCTCCGGGCCGCCCCTACCCATGTCCTCGTCGAGAGCCCCCTCCATCCCGTCACCGTCCATCGCGGCCGGTTCCGCGTCCGGGGCGTCCAGCGGCTCTCCGGCGTCGGCCTCCTCTCCCTGCCACTCCGCGTCGCCGGCGTCGTACTCGGCCTTCAACTCCTCGAAGGACTTCCCCTCGTCACCGTCGGCATCGCCGCTGTCGTCGAAGTCGTCCATACCGCCGTCGAGGGCGTCCGCGTCATCGTCGAAGTCGTCCCCACCGCCACCGAACTCGTCGTCCCCGTCGTCGAACTCCCCCATTCCATCGTCGAACTCGTCCTCGCCGAGATCCTCGTCGAAGAAATCCTCCGCGTCGGCGCCAGCGACATCGTCGTCCAGCGCCTCCTCGTCCTCGCCACCGTCGTCGCCGCCGAAGAGGCTGGCCCCACCGCCGGCGGCGCCACCGCCGCCGTCGAAGGCGTTGCCCAGATCGTCCTCGTTGACGAACGGATTGACCCCGCGAGTGACCATCTCGTACACCTCCAGCAGCTTCCGGATGTTCTCCTCGATGTCGTCGACGGACTCGCTTATCTGCTCGTTCTCGCTCTTGACCGTGTTCACCGTCGAGGAGAGCGAGCCGACCTCGTTCTCCAGCTCGTCCATCCGGTTCTCGAGTTCAGCGTTGCCGGCTCCACCACCGCCACCGCCGCCGTCGTCGTCATCCATGTCGCCGAAGGCCATGTCCTCGCCCCCCTCGAGCAGGTCGTCGCCGCCGTCGTCGAGGAGCGGGTCGGACGCCTCCTCGGGTTCCTCGTCCGCGGTGTCCTCCTCCTCGTCGCCTCCACCGAACAACCCCATCAGTGTCCACCTCCGGGAACGGTCACGTCGTCGGTTCCCGGTCTCGTCACGGTCGGGGACGCCGGCCGGCCGGTCGCCGTCGGACCCCGGCCGTGTGGGTGGGGGGCCCGTCCTGAGGGTTCACTGGTGAGAGGCATGAGTTGATTCCACTTGTCCGGCATCCACCTATTACTTCAGGACCAGTTCGAGGCACGGAACGAGGGACAGGTTGAAGTTACCCGATTCGGGGTGAGATTTCACCAGGCCGAACTACAGGACGGTCCGTTCGCCGTCGGTGCGTTCGACGGTCACCTCACCGCTGACCGTATCGAACCGCATCGACCGCCCGTGTTCGCCACCGACCTCCCGGCCGACGATGTCGATGCCGGCCTCGTCGAGGACCTCCTCTGCGGCCGCGACGTTGCGCTGGCCGATGGACCCGCCGTCGTCCTCGTTCCAGCCGAACTCGACGACCGCGGCGCCGCCGACGACGCGGGCGACGATACGGTCCCGGTCCGCGCCGGTGGCCTCGAGCTGGCCGAGTACCTCCGCGATGCCCGAGTCGACGTACCGCTCCCGGCGCCGCGTCTCGTCCTCCCGGAACGGGAGCATGGGGTGGAGCAACGCGCCGATACCGGCCTCCGGGTCGTAGAGCGCCACGCCGAGACAGGAGCCGAGGCCACTGGTTCGGAGGCAGCCGCCGGCGGAGACCCCGCTATCGGCGACCGAGACCGAGACGTCGGCGTCGCCGGGAGCGTCGTCACTCACCGGCACCGCCATCAGAACACCTCGCTCGGGTCGGCCTCCAGCTGGTCCGCCCGCTCGACCAGCAGTGCGTCCAGCGCGGCGGTCAGTTCCCGCTCGTTCGGCAGGGCGAACAGTTCACACCGGAACGCCCGGTCGTCGGCGGTCTCGATGGTCGAGTCCAGCAGGAACGCGTGCTCCTGGCTCTCGGCCATCCGGCCGACGACGGGGCTCAGGATGGACGACCCCATGTCAGCGACGAACTGCGGCGGGGAGTGCTGTATCTCTGATTCGAGCACGTTCGCCCAGCCGTCGATGAAGCCGCTGGTCATGATGTTGCAGAGCTCCTCCAGCGCGCTCTGCTCCATCTCGCCCCAGCCGTCCTCGCTCCCGCCGGGCATCATCGCGTCCACTACGGCCCGGGCGGAGGGCTGGTCGAACAGGATGACCAGGTAGCCGCCGATGGAGCCCTCGTACTGGAGGACCGTTCCGACGTAACGTTCGTCGCCGACCTGTGCCGGGACGTCCTCGATGGGGACGAAGCTCATCCGGTTGACCTCGAGGTCGGCGTCGATGCCGGTCATCGTGCTGATGTTGCCGGCCGCGTTGGCGCTCCCGGCAGCGGTCATCTCGTTGAACACCTCCAGCTTCTCGAAGTCGATGCCGCTGTCCGACGGTGGTTCCATCGCCTCGGCCATCGTCGCCCGCTCGGGCATCAGGCAGATGCGGAAGTCCACGGCCTCATCGACCGCCTGCACCCGGCTCCGGAACATCATCAGCTGCTCACCGCTGGCGACGTTCGTCGGGAGCATCTCCTCGCCGGACCCCTCGACGTACGTCGGCGGGCTCATGTCGATACCCGTGTCGAGGTGGTCGGCCCAGCCGTCGATGAAGCCGCTCATCATGATGTTGCCCACCTCCTCGACGGCGCTGCGCTCCATCGTCCCGTCGGGCGCCAGCACGTCGGTGATGGCCTCCCGGGCCCGGTCGTCGAACGCCAGCACCGTCTCGCCCGAGAACGCGCCGCCCAGCGCGATACGGACGCCGGCGAACTCCCGGCCGACGAACTCGTAGCGCAGGTCCGCCGCGGACGCCAGCGAGACGTTGGTCACGTCGACCCGGGTCTGGATGCCCGTCAGCTGCGAGAGCGACGCGGCCGCCGACTCCGCGCCGTCACGGGCGAGGTCGTTGTACGTCTCCAGGGCGTCGATGTCGATCTGCATCAGCCCGTGACCTTCTGTATCTCCTGGAGCACGCTGGGCTTCTGGAACGGTTTCTTGATGTAGCCGCTGGCTCCCGCCTTGATGGCGCTCTTCATCTTCTCCTCCTGCCCGACGCTCGTGCACATGATGACGTTCGCGGCGGGGTCGCCCGACGTGATCTCGTCGGTCGCCTCGATGCCGTTCCGGATGGGCATCGTGATGTCCATCATCACGAGGTCCGGCTTCGATTCCTGGTACAGTTCCACCGCCTCGACGCCGTTCTCCGCCTCGCCGACGACGTCGTGGTCCTCCTCGAGGATCTCCCGGAGGAGGTCCCGCATGAAGTCCGAGTCGTCGACGATCAGTACGTCCAGCTCCATACTCCACTCCAACGGGGATACCTACGTCAACGTCCGGCAGCCCTCGGCGACCGAAACGCGGAACAGACTTTTAGTGGCTATCGGTGGTCGCCCTCCGCTGGGCGGGCCGACGACCCGCTCGTCGCTGCTCGTGCCGTGGCTGCGAACGTCGTGGGAGCGACGGCCCGCCGAACGGCCGAGTCAGTCGCCGGATTCGGCCGTGATGGCCGCGACCAGCTCCGCGATGGAGTCGTGCGGGGTCAGGTCGTGCTTGTCCAGGAGCTCCTTCAGGTTCGGCGTCCCCGGGTCCGGAACCACGCTCGCCTCACGGAGGAGGATCTCGATGACCTCCTCGGCCGGCGTGTCGTCGGAGACGTGGCGCGCGTACCAGAGCACCAGGTTCTCGAACGTCGCCACCACGTCGTTGGAGACGGTCCGATGCCGGGCGGACTCCCCGTCGAACCGCCCGACCACGTCGATACCGTAGCGTGCCCGGGTCCGCCCGAGTTCCTCGCCCAGCAGGTTCCGGGCGGCCTCGGGGCTCGCCGGCCCGCCGGCGCCCGGGGCGCCGTGACCACCCTGCTGGCTGCTCCCGGCGATGCCGGCCCCACCGACCTCGTCCGCACCGCTCCCGCCGTCGGCGGGGTCGGGCGGGTCGTCCGGTACGTTCGGCGGGCCGCCGCCCGCGGAGACGACGAATCGCCCGTCGTCTATCTCCTCGACGGCCTCGTCGTCGGTGATGTCGAGGTCGTTGGGCGAGAGGACCCGTCCCTTCTCGGGGCGCCCCTCCGGCGGCCCGTCCTCGGCTGGGCTCTCCGACGACTCTTCGGCCGGGAACAGGGGCTCGTCCCCGTCGGCAGGCTCTTCGTCGGGGCTGTCTCGGTCGGACGGCGAGGTATCGTCGGTCATCTGGAATCAGTGTCTGAACCGCAGGACCTCTTCGTTCCCATTGACAATAACTGTCACCCGGTGGTCGCCGGTTTCGAGGCCGCCGTAGTCGATTGCCACCTTCACCACCTCGCCGGGCCCCCAGGAGCCACCGCCTCCGCCGGCTTTCGTCACTGTGAGGTCGCCCTCGGCGACGTAACTGCCGTTGACCAGCACGTCCAACTGCCCGGGGTCGGTCGCGAGCGTCCCCGAGCCGGTGTTCTTCACGAGCACCGTGATGGGTGCGCTCCCGTCGTAGATCGAATCCGGCCGCCCGGCGTCGCTGATGATGGCGATGTCCGTGTTGATGTTCTTCTCGACATCTTCGCTGCTGTCGGTCACGGAGTGGGTGATATCCCCGACCTGCGTGACGAGCGTGCCCGCGACGGAGGCCGCGACCACCAGGCTGGCGATGAAGATGATGAGCGAGGAGACGGAGGCGCTGGCCATCTAGGTGGGCACCTCCGTCGCGTCGGCGACGCCCGGCCCCGTCACGAGCTTGAGCCGGAGTTCGTCCCCGGCCGTGTTCGGCGTCGCGGACACCTCTACCCGGAGGACCTCGCCGGGGAGCCACACCTCGGAGCCGCTGTTCCCAACGACGTCGACTGTCGCCCCGTCGCGGTAGGTGCCGTTGACGAGCACGTCAACCTCACCTACCGCCAGGGCGGTCGTGCCGCTGTTGGACACGTTGGCCGTCAACGTGTCGTTGCCCGCGTAGTAGGTGGCCGTCTCGACCGTGAGCTCGCTGTTCTGCTGTTCGAGCATCCGGTCGGACTGCTGGCCCTGGGCCTGCGAGATGGCCTCCGTACTATCGACGACAGCCGGGTAGGCGCTGCCGAAGGCGATGACGGCGCCTAGGAAGACGATCGCCGTCGCGCCGGAGACACTGAAGCCCATTGTGTTTGTTCGCGGGAGCTTTGAGAGAGTTCGTTCGGAGAGCGATGCGGGAGAGGGGAGGTTACAGCCGGACCTGGTCGCTGGCGGATCCCGTCAGCGGCTGCGGGACATCCACGACCTCGGTCGTCGTGCCACCAGATGGCGTAGTAATCTCGATGGTTGCGTCATCACCGGGGAGTAGCGTGTTCATTCCGGTATCGTATCCATCGGGGAAGTTCGCGCTGTTCTCCTCAGGTCGCAGGTGGATAGTGATGGTAGTCGTCTCGGAGTTCTCGAGCACGTCCTGTCCCGCGACGAAGTACGCTTCACCGTAGTTTATCTCCGTCGCGTCGCTAGTCCCGTCCGGGGCAACTAGATTCGACGAGGTCGTCGCGACCAGCGTGTTGGCGCCGTTGGGACTCACATACTGAATCGTGGACTCGTTGACGTTAATCGGTCCAGCGCCGGGTGACTTGGACACCGTCAGCTCGATGGTACTGATACCGGTAGCCGACGAGTCGTTGATAGTACCCAGGCTACTCTGGACGTTCAACGACTGGGTAACCTGGTTTGTACTCTCTTGGCCGGTCGATTCTGCCTGATTCTGCAGGAAGCCGGCGGTGTTGATCAGCACACCGGCGGCGATTGCGGCGACGAGGACGAGCGCGATGAACACGATGAGGGTACCGATTCCCACCTGCCCGCGCTCCTCGTCGTTGTGGATGTTTTCGAACATTGTTCTACAGCATCACCGCAGTCTTGTCTCCGACCGGGTCGGGAACATTGAGGACCTCCGTCGTCTGGGAGCCATCCTCGGTCGTGATGACCACCTCGGCCTCATCACCCGGACTCATCTGCTCTGCGGGGAGGTCGGTACTGCCGGTGAGATCGAGGAAGATTTCCATCCGATCACTGGAGTCGGAGAGCGTCGTCCCCGATCCCTTGACGGCAGTGATGTCCGCAGCTTCGAGTTCCTTGATACTCGCACTCGAACCCAGGAACTCTACCTGTGCGTCTGTCAGGTCGACGGGGTCTGCACCCGGCGACAGGGACACGGTAATCGTGACGTTGTCGACCGTCCCGGATGAACCGTCGTAGATGCCGGTTGAACCGATGACGTTCACCCCGTTCGTGACCTGATTTGTACTCTCTTGGCCGGTCGATTCTGCCTGGTTCTGCAGGAAGCCGGCGGTGTTGATCAGCACACCGGCAGCGATGGCTGCGACCAGAACGAGCGCGATGAACACGATGAGGGTACCGATTCCCACCTGCCCGCGCTCCTCGTCGTTGTGGATGTTTTCGAACATTGTTCTACAGCCTCACGTCGTCGGAGCCATCAATCGGGTCGGGGACATTGAGGACTTCGCGCGTCTGTGAACCGTCCGCGGTCGTAATGGTCAGATCTGCCTCTGAGCCCTCTGGGAGCGTAACTCCCGAGAAGGCAGCGTCACCACCCGTACCCGTGGTATCGATAACTACTTGCACCCGCTCACCGGGAGAGAGGGTTGAGTCACTGACAGCGGTTCCCGACGTGTCCTGTAGCAGGAGGGTTCCGTCCGAGCCGGACAGCGAACTGGAGGTCGAACCCTTCGCGCTGTACGCACTGTCGTACAGCAGCTCGAACCTCGCATCAGCAAGGTCAATCGGATCGGACCCGGGCCCAACACCGACGACGACCGTAATCTCGTTCACTGGCCCGCCAGCATTGCTCATTGAGCCCGTCGTACTGAGGATGTTGACATTATTCGATACCTGCTGTGTACTCTCTTGGCCGGTCGATTCTGCCTGATTCTGCAGGAAGCCGGCGGTGTTGATCAGCACACCGGCGGCGATTGCGGCGACGAGGACGAGCGCGATGAACACGATGAGGGTACCGATCCCCACCTGCCCGCGCTCTTCGTCGCGTTCGATGTTTTCGAACATTGTACTTTGACTCGACGCCCAGCCAGTCCCGGGCCGACGCGTGTCGGCGCTGGGGGACGGCCCCGGGCGTTACCACCACCGAACCACCCTACTCCACTAAAGCCAGTATCGAGGTTCGAAACGGAATGGGGGGAAACTATTAAAAATGAGAAGCCGGAGTAGAACGATGATTTAAGTACTCTCTCGGAAGAGACGATGGGTTGTACAGCTCGCAGCCGCACCACTCCGGCTATCGGTGGTCCCGGTCGGCACGAGGGCCTGCTGGGGGGCGGTCGCTGCTGGCCAGTGTCTCGATTTCATCGTGTACGGGCTCGCGCCACGCGTGGGGACGAGAATATCGGGGACCGAATCATCGGTGCGGAGTGACGAATAGGGCAGGTGTCTCCGGGAGCAACTCGAGGCTATCGAAGAGGTTGCAGAACCGAACCGACGGTTTCCTGTCGCGTCGTCGCGGAGAAGTGGTCCTCGTGCTACTGGGTGGTTCCGTCGACCGAGAGGTCTGCGACGTAGTTCGCGAGCGCGTCGACGCGCTGTGACTGCTCCTCGGTGACGCTGACGATGTCGGCGGCGCGGTCGCCGGCGTGTTCGGACTGCTCGAGGGTCGCCTCCAGGGTGGACGTCACCTCCTCGATGCGGGCGGCCTGGTCGTCGGTCGTGCGTGCGACCTCGGCGACGCCGTCGGCCGCCTCGTCGACCTCCTCGGCGATGGCCTCCAGCGAGTCGAACACCTCGCTCAGGCTGTCTTCTGCCTCCTCGATGCGGTCGTGCGAGCGCTCCGTGGCCGCGGCGGTCGCGTCCGTCCGGGACTGGAGTTCGGCCAGGCTCTCGCCGATCTCCTCGGTGTGGGCCTGGGTCTGGTCGGCGAGGTTCTTGACCTCCTCCGCGACGACGGCGAAGCCGGCACCTTCCTCGCCCGCGCGTGCGGCCTCGATGTTCGCGTTGAGCGCGAGCAGGTTCGTCTGCTCGGCCACGTCCGCGATGATCTCCGTGACGGCCTCGATGTCGTCCATCTTCTCGTCGAGGGCGGCCACGCTCTCGGCCAGCTCGTCACCGATCTCGACGACCTCCGTCGTCGCCTCGCGAGCCTCCTCGCTGGCTTCGAGGCCGTCGGTCGCGGCCTCCCGGGCGGTCGTCGTGGCGTCGTTGACGCGGTCGGCCGTGGCCGCGACCTCCTCCATCCCGGCCGAGAAGTTCCGGATCTCGTGGACGCTCTCCTCCAGGCTCTCGTTCTGCTCGGTGACCGTCGTGGAGATGGCCTCGGCGGCGGACGTGGCGGCCTCCGCGCCCGTCTCGAGTTCGTGGGTCTGTTCGGTCACCTCCGCCACGAGGTCGGCGAGGTTGTCGGCCATCTCGTTGACCGCGGTGACGACCGCGAGCAGATCGTCGTCGAGGGCCGCGAACTCGTCCTCGCGCGAGACACGAGCGTCGAGGTCGCCCTCGCCGATGGTGTGGGCGGTGTCCCGGACCTCGCCGACGAGCGCCTCGACGGCCTCGCGCTCGCGGACCTCCTCGGTCCGGTCGATGACCACCTCCAGCACGCCGACGAACTCATCGCCGTCGTACAGCGGCGTCGCGTGGAAGTCGATGTGCTTCTCGTCCCCGTACTGGTCGACCATCGTGCTGGTGTCGCCGTAGCGGGGGACCGACGGGTCCTTGACCCCGACGCCGAACTCGCTGGCGGCGCGCTGGGGGGCCTCGGTCACCTTGTCGGCGAGCGTCTTCGCCCGCCGGCCGTCCGGATAGAACAGTTCGGAGACGTGGGCGTGGCCGATGGCCTCCTCGCGTGTCGCGCCCGTCAACTCCACGATGGCGTCGTTCCAGCCCGCCACCGTCCCGTCGGCGTCGAGGACGAACGCGGGCACGCCGACCGCGTCGAGCAACTGGGCGTGTCCGGCGGCGGCCATCGGCCCCGCTTCGGTCGTCGGCCCGTTGGTCGCTCCCGCCGCGCCGTTCACCGCATCGGCCGCGCCCGGCTGGTCCGACGTGGTCGTGGGGCTCGAGTCCGCGGTCGGCTCCTCGGTATCGGCACCGTCCGGCGCACTCGGGTCGAGGACTGCCGCGCTTTCTCCTCCGTCCATCTCCTGGCCACCGTCACTGCGGAGCGGGTACCGTTCACGGCCACCGATTCGTGCGCGGATGCGTTCGACGAGTCCCAGCATGTTACCGGAACGTCACTAGTACCGGGCATAAGTCGTGACACGGACTCAGCGCTCGAAACGGTCGGCGAGGGGGCGTTGCCCGAATCGAAACTCGAAACGCGGCGAGGCGTCTTCAGGGTGAAGGTCGATATCCCCGTCATGGCGACGGAGGAATCCTTCCAGCAGGCCGGGAGACCGGGAGAGCGCCGCCCCGAGGGATACGTCTCCCCGACGGTCGATTTCCTGGTGATATTCGCACTCTCGATAGGCATCGCAGCACTGGCTGCTAGTGTGCTCGTCCTGTGAGGCGGGCGAAGCCGTTACCACCGCTCCGGCGCACGAGTCTCGCATGAACACGGACGGCGCCGTCAGGCGGCTCGGCGACCGCGACACCCAGCTCTGGGTCGCGGCGGTCCTCCTCTACGGTGTCGGTGACACCGTCGCGACCCTCTGGGGCCTCTCGACACCGAACGTCGCGGAGGGTGGGCCTATCGCGGGACCGGCGCTGGACGCGTTCGGACCGCTGGGACTCATCGGCCTGAAATGCGTCGTTCTCGCTGCGTTCTATCTCGTGTGGCGGTCCGTCAGGACGCCGGGGCGCGTGGCGCTCCCGCTCGCGCTCGCGGTCACGGGGGTCGTGGTGACCGGCTGGAACCTCATCATCATCAACACGGCCTGAGCCGAACCGGTCGGTACGGTGGGGGTTATAACTCTGTACCCGGTTTCGGAGTTGCGTAACCCTCCGGGGGACTATTGAGGATGGATACGGACGAGGAGTATGGCACCCGAGCGTCCGGGCGGTGGGTCCTCCTCGACGGGGGGTGAGGTGGCCGACAGTCGTGACCTGCGGGCGACGGTGGAGTGGCACTTCGGCGAACTCATCGAACAGGTCTCGGTCGAACACCCGGTCTCCCGGCGCGAGTTGCGGGTCGCGCTGGCCAAGGTCGAGCACGAGGGTCAGCGTCGGGAGGAGGAACTCCGGTCGGTCGGGGTCCCGGTCCAGTGCGAGATGCCGGGTACCGTGTTCCATCTCCCCGGCAGCATCTGGCGGTCGGTGGAGGCTGCCGGCGATGTCGACCAGCAGGAAGCCGTCGCCGCCCGGGACGTCCACCGCCGGATGGCCAGGACGGTCACACACTGCTCGACGCCGTCCGACGCCGAGACTGACCTGTTCGTCCTCTGCTCACCCCGTCTCCCACACTCGCAGTGAGTCCGTTCCTCGGGGCGCGGACACACCGGCGACAGCAGTTCGCGGCCCTCCCGGTCGCCCGACGACGCCACCGACGACGATGCCGACGTTCTCCACCGCTCGTGACCCAGGGACGCTCGTCCTGATTCACCCTCGTAGACCTTCCCGTCGCAGCCTCGTCCCTGTCCGACACATGCTTCGTCAGACGTGCGCGCGACGGAGGCGTGACGGCGGTCATCTGATTATTCTAGCTGTTCCGGAGATAATATATCTCCTGTAACGGAAACATATCCATACCGTTGATAAACGGGGTTTTCATGCTCGGATAACGCCCCTCGGAGGTTTTTAACCCGTACCGATATCCCCCAGTCACGATCATGTCGTCACGATCTGACAGCACTCGTGAAGCAGAGGGCTCGAGTTCCGACTTGCAGCGTCTCTACGCGGAGGTCACCGGAACGAACGACGAGGAAGCCACTCCGGATTCGGTGCAGTTGGCGGACGAGTTTCTGTCGGAGGTGCTGGAGTCGTTCGCGCCGGCGGGTGAGTTCGCGTTCAGCGAGGAGACGGTGAAGGGTGACCTGGGCGAGATTCTGCTGACGCTGGTGGCCCATCGGTCGACGGAGACGAACGGGAAGCGGCTGATGGAGGACCTGGGGCGGGTGTTCGACGCGGACCTCTCCCCGGGGACGGTGTATCCGCAGCTCCACGAGTTCGAGGAGGAGGGGTTGCTGGAGCGCCACGAGCTGGTCCGGACCAAGGAGTACCAGCTCGACGATGCCGACGCCTGCCGCGAGCGCATCGCCGCGGAGATGCGCCAGCACCTCGTCCTGGGCCTCTTCTACCATCGCGCACTCGCGGAACTCTGAGGTCGACTCCCTGCGGACATCCCAAGCAGGTCGTCGGACCGCCCTTCCGATTGCGATTCCAGTCCGTTTTTGAGCCCCGAACGGCCAGTCGTCACCGTGTCCCCCAGAAGTTCATCCGACACGATGACTGCGCCACACGACGACGATGAAACCGGGCCATCGACCCCGGCATCGCCCGACAGCGACGGGTCGTTCTCGACAGGTCAACTCATCCTCATGCTCACGCTGGTACTGTTGAGCGTGGCCTACTTCCTGACGCTCGTCGTGTAGGCGCGCCCACGTCAGAACTGCTATGTGGGAGGGCCGGTCGTCCCCGGTATGCGACAGGTCCTCGTCGCCGTACTGGTGTTCACCCTGGTTCTCCCGACCTTCGCCGGCGTCGCCGCGGCACAGTCACAGCAACGACTCGGCGGCACCGTCGTCGTCCAGGAGGGCGAGACGGTCTCCGGATTCACCGCGTACGCCGGTCGCGTGGTCGTCAGTGGGCGCGTGGAGGGCGACCTCACTGTGTTCGGTGGTCGGGTGGTCATCGAGGAGGGCGCGACGGTCACCGGCCGGGTCAGAGCGTTCGGTGGGTCCGTCGTCGTCGCCGGGTCCACGGGCGGGAACACGGTGACGTACGCCGGCCACGTCGAGGTGACCGAAACCGGACGGGTGGGCGGGTCGTTCGGCGCCGTCGCCGGGAGTACCGTCCTCGCGGGAACGGTCGGCGACGACGCCACGACGGTGTCGGGAACCGTCACGCTGGCCCCGTCGGCCGACATCGACGGCTTCCTGACGTACGTCGGCGAGTTCGACGACCGCGGGGGCGCCGTCTCGCTCGGGGCCCGCCACGTGAGTGACCTCTCGCTCCTCCCGCCGCTGTCGGGTGCTGGCGGCGTACTGTTCACCCTGTACCTGCTCGTCGCCGACCTCCTCGCCGGGTCCCTGTTGCTGTACGTCTTCCCGGCGTTCGCGAACGACGCCGTCGAGACGGTCGGCGACCAGCCGGAGCGCGTCGCGGCAGCAGGCGCGGCGGCCATCGTCGGCGTCCCCATCGCCGCGGCGCTGGCCGCGCTCACCATCATCGGCCTCCCGCTCGCGCTCGCTGGACTGGTGACGTACGTCGTGCTGCTCTGGGTCGGGAGCATCTACGGCCGCTATCTGCTCGGAGCAGGCGTCCTCTCGTATACGACCCGCGAGGACCGTTACCTCGCACTCCTCGTCGGTGTGCTCGTGATGGCCGTCCTCTCGCTCGTTCCGCTCGTCGGCGATTTCGTCCGCCTGCTCCTGGTCGTCGCGGGGCTGGGAAGCGTCACACTCGGGCTCTACGTCGCCTACGAGTCGGTCGGGGACCGTCGCGCCCGGCAGTCCACGGACGCGCTCTGACCGGGAGACGGACGCCCCTGCGTGACCCAGGGGCGGGGCGACCGGTGAGCCACCGGAACGCCAACGTTGAGGTGTCCCCGGTACGCGGTCGCACCCATGCTGCTGCTGGACCTCGAGGACTTCATGTTCGAACTGAAAGACGGCGCCATCAAGCACGCGGGGGCCTCGAACCGAAGTGCCACCGCGAAGCTCTACGACATCGAAGGTATCGATGTCCGGGAGTACGGCGACCGCCGGGTCAAAATGGCCTTCGAGGACGAGGACGGAAGTGAGGTCGAGATCGCCCTCGACCCGGACCAGGCGAGCGAGGTCGCCCGCGGCATCGAGCTACTGGAGGAGGAGAGCCGCGTGTTCGAGTAGCAGGCCCGGGCTGGCGCCGGAACGACCTGCGAGGAAGCGAGGTCTCCTGCTATCCGCTGACCGGTTGTGTTCGGGTAATCGCCGAAGAGGTCCTGCCCCCGAGCGACACGCCGCGGTCCGATGGAGGTCGCGCGACAGCGCGCTGTCGTCGAAGCGGGCCGCGACGTGCGGACGGTGATGTCCGCCGGCGGCTGGAGCGACTACTCCGCCATCGGGCGTCTCTGAAGGAAGCGACCGAAGCGCGCATCAGCGAGGTAATCGGGACTTTGATGACGGTCTATTGATAAGTATCGGCAGCCGTGCTGCATACACAGTCCGGGTCGGTCCGGGGGCGATTGCCGCCACCGCTGTTTCTCTACCGAAAGCGGCTCGATTCATAGAGCCCGGGACAGTTGCCATGTTTGTCGGAAATCTGGATAATAGCTAGGAGAATCCGCCCCACAGTTCAGACGTTACTGCGAGTATTACCCAAAGACCAACGATACAGCCCTTCGACTCCGAAGTTCAAGACGCTGGTACACGCAGTCATATCGGGCAACGCTCTCGGAGACCGTCGATGCCATAACCAATGCGGGAAGACAGCTGCTGAGTAGCGTCCCGTGCAGCCTCCACGCGACGAGCGGTTGCGAACCGAACGCCGTCATAGGTGTTCCCCAGCAGATTGCCGAAGTATATCGCCCGGATGAACGCCTGAATGTCGCCGGCCGTCTCTTCTCCGTAGGTCCGCTGCAACTCTGCCACCGCTTCTCGACCGGGATTCTCGTTCGTCTCGGCGTATCGCTGAGCGAACAGCAGCGCAGGACGCTCGTCGTCGTCGACAGCCGAGTCGACATCGCTCTCGAGGATGCTGGTGATCGTCTCTCGGTCGACACCTGTCTCCCGTGCGAGGTCAGTGTGATATCGGGTGCAGTACTGGCACTTGTTGACCGCCGTGACCGCCAGCATGATTTTCTCGGCGAACTGGTCGCTGACTCTGTCGGCACGCCTGGCACGAATCAGCCGCGGGATGTTTTGTGCGAATCGGGCAGTTCCAGCCACTAATGTCTGCGGAGAGAACGTCTTTTTGCGGAACTCCCTGTCAGCGGCATCTCCGGCTCCCATGTCGCTCTATCGTTCCATTCTAGATTGTAAAGCGATTGTGATTGGTGGTCACAGCTACTCAGTACACTCTTTTGTATTGCTATTTATGAACAATATCGGGCGCGTTCTTGCGGGCAGATGTTTGCCGATATTCGAGACACAGAGGGAAACGCGACCCGGGTTCGGTCACTGATGTACACTGCTGTTACATCCGGTTCTTCTCTCAGCCCGGCTATGCTGAATTCACTCCCGTCGTGCAGGAACGGGCACCGATAATGAGAGCGCTCACACCGATATTTCCGGAGGCTCGTGATACCTCATCGTCGAGGCGGCCTTGTCCAGGTCACCCGACACAGAGGGAAGACTATCGACGCCAGACGTGACGAATTCCGCATTCTCTGGAACACCTTTGTCACGGTGGTAATCGTGCATGGCTCTCTGGATATCGACTGCAGAGACCAGACCAACGTGAGGTACAACGGAATCTGTGTAGAAGCCAGTTCCACTACCCAGAGCTGCGACTATCTCGGGTTCCGTCGGAGCAAGTTCCCAGGGACGTTCCTCTCGGGAAAGAGAACTACAGCGTGTCGCCCATCCTCCAGTTTCGTCGCTTTGACAGTGTCGAATGTGCGATGGCCAATCTCCGTACAGTTGTGAGTGAGTGATGAAATAATTGGGGTGCCCCGCAGATCAGCCACAACCGTTCCGTTTCAGGCGGATAACCACACTGTAGGACACTAGCTCGTCGTTATCGCAAGTCGAATAGATTCTTCCACTCACCCGAACCCAACACGTTTATACACATATGGCCGTGTCATATTGGTTGAAATGAGCAATACTGATATCGAGGCGTCCGAAGTTGCACGCCGCATCGCTGAAGACGACGCCGAGGACATATTCATCCTCGACGTCCGAAACGAGGAGGAGTACGAGGAGTGGCAGATTCCGGGTAGCACGAACGTCCCGATCTACGACGAGCTCCTCAAGTACGACTATTCCGGGCTGGAAGATCGTCTCGACGAGCTTCCCGAAGACGAAGAGATAGCCATCGTCTGCGTCGCGGGCGTCACGTCTGCCCGTGCTGCTGACTTCCTCCGCGAGCACGGGTTCGACGCGAAATCGATTCCCGACGGCATGAACGCCTGGGGACGTGTCCACCGGGAATACGAGGTCTCCAGCGCCGACGGCATCATCCAGATCGTCCGCCCCGGGACCGGCTGTGTGTCCTATCTCGCATACGATGGCAACGAGGCGATCGTCGTCGATCCGACTCAGTACATCGATGAGTACCTGAACGTCGCCGATGACCACGGTTTCGACATCGTCGGGGTCGCTGACACGCACGCACACGCCGACCACGTCTCCGGAGCCCGTCGTCTCGCCGGTGAACTCGACGTGCCCTACTATCTCCACCCCGAGGATGCGGGCGAACTCGACGAGGTCACCGAAATCGTCGATGGGGACACCATCTCCGTCGGCGACAGAGCGCTCGATGTACTACACACCCCCGGCCACACGCCCGGGAGCGTCTCGTTCCGGTTCGACGATGCGCTCCTCTCTGGAGACACGCTGTTCCTGCGGAGCGTCGGTCGGCCCGACCTCGAGGACGGTTCCGAAGAGGCCGTTCGAGCGGCATCCGGCCAGCTGTTCGACAGTCTCGAAACGCTAACCGGTCTCTCAGACGAGACCGTCGTTCTCCCTGGCCACTTCAGTGACGAAGAGGTTCGACCGCTCGCGACGGAACTCGGCGAGCTTCAGGCAGAGACGACGAACGAACTCCTGAGCTACGTCGAAGGCGGCGACGAGGAGACGTTCGTCGAGACCATCGTCGAGAGCCTCGCCGAGGAGCCTGCGAACTACAACGAGATCAAGCAGATCAACTGGGGCAAAGAACAGCCCGGTGGCGACATCGAGGCGCTCGAACTTGGACCCAACAACTGCGCGGCGAACTAACGCATCCGCGAAGTTTCGTGGCACGCGAGACCCCACCGCGACCACGAATCTCCGGGTCCTCCACCGAACCTCCAGCGTGTCAAGCGAACGAACGTGGGGTCGAGAACCGAATCCGACCGAGGGCTGGCTGAGCTGGAACCGGGTCTCGACAGCCGAGGCCACTCAGTAGCTGCGACCGGTGTCTCAATGGACCTGCGATTCCCCTCGTTCAACACCCTGGCGTCCGGGAGGGTCTATCGAGAGTGTCGAGCGTTTCCGGGTGTTGCTCATCACGAACCGATGGACCAATCAGGAGGGTAGACGGGTCAACTCGATTCGAAGCGTGGCCTCGTCGTCGGTCGTTTTCGGGAAGCTGAGTCTCCCGTAGCTGTTCTCGACAAGCCACTGGATAAGCCAGAGTCCCAGTCCGCTCGAGTGGGTCAGCTGTGTTTCATACCCCTGCTGAATCGAGTTCCGTTCCACATCCGGAGTCGACCCGGGATTCTGGATGTCGATCCGGGCAGTTCCCCCGGCGGGCGTCGAGAGCGTGAGAGTGACCTGCGGTGAGTCGGCGGGCTGGTGGACAATAGGGCTGGCACTGGCGAGTGGGGGGAGTGAGGGGAGAATCACTCGCCGTGCTAGCCCGGTGGCAGAGGCCGGTGGTCGCTACTAAAAGATTCACGCGGTCATACAGGCATCTCTTCACTGGGTCGTTACGCCAGGTCGGCCACCGAACCGGCACGATGAGCTCGCTTCGCTGTCAGCTCGCCCGGCGCGACTCGCCGCTGTGTCTGGACAATGATTCGGGCGGTTCCCTCTTGCTGACTGGACGGTACTGACCATCCCTCGAAGTGAGTGGGGGCGTTACGTATCTTCTCGGCGACATCGTCCTGGCTGTCGTCCCCGGTCGTGGGATACCACATCTTGCAGCCGAACGGCTCCCTGGTGAACGTCACGTCCCACCGGTCCTCATCGGCGTTGCCAAGTTTGTACTCGTTGTTCCCGTCGCCCTGGATTTCGCCGTGGTCAGCTGCGCTGGCAGCTACGTTGGCCGCCTTCCGTGGAGCTGCCTCCCGGAGAACTCCCGGGGCCCCCGCGATATGACCGTCGGTGGGGTACTCGACGTACCTCGTATCACCTGCCGCTGCCCCTCGATACGTGCCCAGGTTCAGCGCGCGCTGTGGGTAGGGCTGAACGGTGTGGGGTGTGGTTTTCCGCCGGTTTGGGCACACTCTCCAGGGGGCATCCCAGTCCTGCGGGAACAGAAGACGCCGACCCAGCCGTCCACGGACATCGTGCACTATGACGGGAGGGCTGAACCAGCGCCACGTGGCGGTAAGAAGTCTACCTGTATTTAAAGACTGCCATCGCTGCCGAGCGTTGCCAGTACCGAGTCACTCCGTCGAACCGAGGACGACGCCAGCTTTCGAGGTCTCGGATTCCCCACGATTCGACCACTCGACGAGCATCTCATGGAACGCGGCAGCGTCGTGGCCATCACGAACCAGGCGGAGTACCCATCGCGCAGCACCCGCCCCATGCTGGGGTGAGCGGCCGACTTCAGGTCGCCGAGAGTGGTCTCGATACGAACCTGGACACGCCACTCGTCTTTCCGCTGGAGCGCGTCGACGGCGTACTCGTCGAGCCATGCCTGGAACGTCGAGGACTCCGCCCGGCGTTTGTCCAGCGCGACGAGCCGGGCGGCGGCGCGCCCGTAGGCCCAGTCACTTCGCTCGCGCCGCTCGTCTCTCAGGGGTCAAATCCTCAGCGATGGTCACCACGCCTCGCTATCGCTCGGCGGGTTCACGAGGCCTGAGGGATTTGAACCCCCGGCAACGTGGTCCGAAGCCACGCACTCTGTCCGAGCTGAGCTAAGGCCCCTCATCGAAGCGAAGCGCCCTCCCGGACATAATTCTGTTCATACCCCGCCGTGTTTGTGGGATCCTGGATTGGTCGGTCGCGTGCGTATGTTGGCTGTGTGTGTCCGATGCCTTAGTTCCGCCCGTTCCACAGCCCTCAGCTTCCGAAAGCAGGGTTAAACGTTCGATACCAATAACTGTCAGCAAACCGAGTTGTCCATATGCCGTGCCATACCGGACGCTCGGTCGGTGATGCCTACAGCACCGCACTCGGGCGTCTGATCAACTCTGGGAAAGGGGGATGCACCGTGATAATCGAAGAGCCTGCAGACGCTGGCAGTGTCCGTGAACCGACATCACCCGTCGCCTGGACGGAACGCGTCAACTTCGGTGACGAGTGGACCACATTCCGGGATCTGGACCTCGGGAAGACCGATCAGAAGAGCGGCGGCTCTACTGGTGAGGACTGGGTCGCCGGACGATTCTATGTACTCTACGAGGGCCGCTATGCCGATCGACTGGACGCTAGGCACCAGTTGTCGCGTATCGAGCGGCGGCTGGAACTCGGCTACCATGGGTCGAGTACGAACGCACTCGTTGCCCAGGTCTACCGGGAACCCGACCTGAAGGCCGCTGAGAAGCCACGGCCCCGCGCCACAGGAATCGTCTGCCTGACGCAACTCCAGTTCCGTCCCCACGAGGAGTACCTCGACCTGCACGCTGTCTTCCGGTCGCAGTGGTGGGACCTGAAGGCGTATGGGAACTTGCTCTCGTTGGCGTCGCTGCTTGCCCAAACAGCCGCCCGGACCGACTACGAGGTGGGCCGGTTGGAGGTACGGTGCAACAACGTCGTCTTCGAGGATAGTGGACGGGCTGAACGGGTCTCACGGGAACTTGGGGGTGTCGCCAGTGGGCTCCCTTGATGAGTTCCTCTGGTGGATGTACGAGCGCCAGGAGATCTTCCGCCGGAAGGAGCTGCTCGGCCACAATCCGCCCTGGACCGCTGACGCGGTGCTCCGGGATTTCCACTTCTGCCACGTCTACCGCCGGCTCGACCGGGGGACCCAGTACGCGCTCGAGGAGATCCTCTCCCGTGACAACAAGGCTGGCGTCTTCCTCAATATCGTCGTCTACCGCTTCCTCAACCGTGTCGAGAGCTTCGATGCGATGGGCGGCTACATCGGCCCGGAAGCCTTCAACGTGGCTGCCGCCCGCCAACGGCTCCGTGAACTCGACACGGTCTTCGGCGCGGCCTATCGTATCAATCCGCCCCAACGTGGCTACAACGACCACGTGGGAAATGTCCTCGACGTGGTTGAGAACGATGTTCTCTCCCGACTCGACTTCTGGGTTGATGCCGTCTTCGATGCTGATTCGATGGAGCAGGCCTGGAAGCTCCTAACTGGGATCCCCGGCGTTGGCGAGTTCCTCGCGTACGAACTCGTCACGGATCTCAACTACCGGCATCTGCCGTTCTCCGAGAACGACTTCGTGAACGTCGGGCCAGGGGCCGCCATCGGCGCGGACCGTATCTGGGATGTCAACAACGACCAGGAGACGGAAGACCAGATCCGGTGGGTGGTCCAGGAGCAGGACCGCCTATACGATAACACACCGTACGAGCTCTTCCAGTGGGACGGAAAGAAGCAGAAACCGCTCACCTGCCGTTCCGTCGAACACGCCCTCTGTGAGTACGGGACCTACCACCGAATCCGGCATGAGGCCGGGGCCGGGCGGACTTACGATCCGAAGAAGTACGAGCAGAAGCCGCTTACTGAATTTCTATAACTGCTACTAACTGTAGACCGGATATTTCTCTCTTGAGGTTATTCGGGCGAAGCTATATGTCAACTGAGTCGACTGGTCTATGAAATGTCAGACAATACTGGCCGGACCGGCACCCTGGTTGGCGTCTTTGCTCTGCTTCATGGAATCTTCTTCGTATTCTTGGGAGGCGTTACCGTGATTGTGACGCTATTCGGGCTTCCGTTCATGTCCCAATCCGAGGGAATCTGGGCGCTCGTCGGTGTCGTCCTTATGCTACTCGTCGGACTGGTCTTGGTGGCAACTGCAGTTTCCGTGTTCCTGGGGAAAGACTGGGCGTGGGATTTGATGACGGTCGTGTACGCGATCCAGGCGGGAATGACAGGATTGGATCTGATTATCGGGCCGAGATCATTCTACGGTGTGTTCCTCCTGGTGCTCTTCGGCGGAATAGCGTGGTATTCCGTCCAGCGTGCGGACCGGCTCAGCTTCGACCGCGGTAGTATCCCACTCCCTGGTAATTAACGGGGCCGCTGCCGAGATATCTGGTTTTCAAGGGAGGAGGCAGCCGGACCACCCCTACCGCCACACTCGATTGAGGAGGAATCCGTAGGTGGTGGACGGAAGTCCCGAGAACCGAGACTCAATCGACATGTACCACTCAACAAGAGAGTGGTAATAGAACCACTCTCAGAGGCGTGTGGGTTCAGGTAACTAATCTGCCTTCAGGTGTCCGGGAGACGTAACTGGCGTCCAGGTTGTGAGTGCGGCCTTACTGGCCTTCACGACGAGGGTCCGAGGAGGTCTCGCCGCTGCACAGAGCCCTTCGCTGCCACATTCGGACTTGGTAGACATCCAGTCCCCGCAGGGACCGGCGCAGGAGAAAGCATCGCAGTGAGCGGCCTCTCCCTCCATGGAGGCGTTCGTTTGTATGGACCTTCCCGCTCTCGCGGTCAGCGCAGGGGCCAACTTGTTGTCCCGTTGCGCCTTCGACGCCGTCCCCCGTATGTCCGCGCCATAGATTTTCAGGCGCATTCCATCTGGGTTCGGCCGTCCGACCTCCGCCTTGGCTCGATTGTTACTGTTCGATGCGGTACTCCCCGTCATCCGTTGTTGCGAATATCGATTCTCTTGATTGTCTCCCCACACTTCGAACACGTCCAGACGATCTCCTTCCGGATCACGCCGTCCCCCGACCGGGAGACGTGGTCCGTTCCGGCGTGGACGATCTGCTTGTCGACGTGGCCGAGCTGGAGATCGTGCGAGTGCTCCTCGCCGCGCTCCATCTCCTGGAGGTTGGCGAGTGCCTCGTCGACGGATCCAACGGTGTGTTCGCTTCCGGACATGTTCTGTCCGCCCCGCCACACCTCACATACACACATGCGAGGCGGGCCGAGCGTGCCAATACGTACTTCCGCCACCACTTAGTCAATTTGGTTATCTGTCATGTTCATATGCCGGTATTTCTATGATGCTCCCGGCTTTACGTTTACCTGCACACATGCGAGGCGGGCGACCGAGGGATCCGCCCTCGCTCGTCTTCTCCGAGGCAGCAACGTCCGATAGTGGCTCGTCTCTTAAACGCTAACCAGTTAGAGAAATCGTATTAACCGTTAATACCGTCCACCTTTGGCTGGGAAAGACTCACATCCCACCCGGACGATTGTTGTCACAAAGATGGTACGATTAGTAGGCGTGGGGCAGGCCCATGGGAAGGGTTCCTCCGTTCGTGACGTGGACTCCCACCCGTCCCGCTGCATGCAATTCCGGTGTAGCCACCTTTATATCACCTACCCGGAAAGAGGGCGGTAACATGGGCAGTCGTGATTCTACCTCTGACGCCTCTCAGTCTCACAAATCTGAGGTAGGTGATGATGCAACTGGAAGAATCTCGCTGAATCATGAGGCGAATCCAGCTCTCTCAGGCGCTGAGCGCCCTCCATCTCCGGAACCGCCAGAGGACGGGGAATCGTATCCGGAACTGAACTTTCGCGAACGTGTTCCCTCGGTGTCATGGAACGATACTCCGCTCACCCACACGATCCACAAGCACCCAGCCACGTTCATCCCCCACATTCCCCGATATCTGATTAATAAATATTCTACTAAAACCACGACGGAGGGGGACCGACCGCTTGTACTGGACCCGTTCTCGGGGAGTGGAACTACGGGCCTTGAAGCGAAAATCGCTGGTCGTGACTACCTCGGGGTCGAGATCAATCCGCTGTCAAAACTGGTTAGCAGCGTCTCGATGTCACCGATTCCGTACACAGTGCTGGAGAACACGGAGACATACATCAACGAAGCGCTCCAGTCAACGCCCAGACAGCGCTACGAGGACCACGATGTGGAGTTCCTGGACAGAACGTCAAAGTCCCACTGGTTCGAGGATTCCGCCATAGAGGGGCTGACGACGATTCGAAAGGTGGTCTCGGAGTTTCTGGACGACCCGCCAGATCTCACAGCATCAGTTGAGCCTCGGGAGCAAATGATGATTAGGTCGATTGGCGAGGCGGAGGTTGAAGCCCGAGTCGGCCGGTGGCTGGTGCTGATGGTCGCGAACACGGTGTTCGCTGTGTCGAACGCTGACCCCGACGTCTCCAAGGCCCACCGGTCGAAGAAGATGCGGGAAAAGATCGAGACTGGCGAGCACCCACCGGATCCAGTTCGCGTCTACCAAGTCGAACTGGAAGAGTCCCGGGCCAAGCTGGTCGACTTGTGGAATGAGGTCTACCGGACCAACGCCCCCGGAGGAAGTGAGCAGTCCGTGACCGTGGATGGCAGTGAGAACGCCACGATTTACAGCTACTCCGACAACTGGGTACCGCTGGACGAAAACCCGGCACACCAGGCCGAGACAGATGTTCGGCTGGGAGACGCACGAACCTTTGACTTTCCCGAGTACTACGAGGAGGTTGATCTGGCTATCACCTCCCCACCGTACATTAACGCGATGAACTACTACCGGGGCACGAAGCTCCGGTTGTTCTGGATACAGGACCTCTTAGAGGAAACTACAGCCATCGACGCGGATACGCTCCGACGATCGATCATCGGATCGAACGCGACGAACATCCGGGGGTTCGTCGACGAGCTACCGAAGTACCTCCGAAACGACTGGAAGGGTTCGCGAGAGGCCTATCAGGAGACCTCGCTACCGGAGCTGGATGAGGACATCAAAGCAATCCACACGGGGAGTCTCAGTGAGGCCACGCAGCGAGCGTATGTGACCTACAAGTTCTTCGCCGAGGATATGCTGAAGACGTTGACCCAGGTGTACCGTCATCTGAAGCCTGGCGCCTGCTTCTACTTCGTCATCGGTGAGAACACGATCGGGGGGCGGCGAATCGAGAGCCACCGCTTCGTGGCAGACATCGCCCAGAACATCGGGCAGTTCTCGGGGCAGCCCGACGATATCGGGGTCAAGGATGGTTATCACTTCGGCGGGTTCGCCTGGGATGGGATTACGAGGCGGGACCTGTTCCAAGACCGTGACCACGGCAACGGAGCGATCGAGCGAGAGTGGGTGGTCTTCCTCCAGAAGCCAGCATGACCGACCTGATAAACACGAGACTTCGGATGCTGTGTCTCGTCGCACAGAAGTACGAGCCCGATGTATCTGCGATACAGGACCTACACAGTGAGGTGTATGAGACAGACGTGGAGTATCAGACCGCCTATCAGGCTATGGAGACCCTGGTAGAATCCGGTTATCTCTCGAAACGGTCCGTTGACGGCCACCGGAATTGCTACATGCTAACCGAACGCGGAGCGGAGCGGCTCCTAACGATTCACGATCAGATACAAGACGTAACGGCTGAGTTACGGGCTCTCCTCCAGGATTAGCAAACTCCTGTGCTCGGTAAATCGTATTAGCGGTTAATACGTTTCGTGCCAACACTTCTCACGACAGATTTATCCGTGCTATCCGTCTCACTGCGTATGTGGCCTACGAAGACATACGAGGCCACGGGATGCACCCATGAGCACAGACGAAACAGAGACGGAGGACGACAGCCAGCCCGCCTTCGCTTCGAAGGCCGACATTAACCAGGACGTACCGATCAAGCGGAAGAATACCCTCCAGCGGATCCGGCAGGACTACGACGAACCGGCCAAGGGTACGGTCCGTGAGGCGGTCCAGAACGGCGTGGATGCCTGGGGCCGGAGTATGGATCGGGGCGTTCTCCCTGATGACTGCCACCTCGAGCTGGAGTTCGTGGTGGACACCAACGAAGGGACCTTCACCTACTCGGACAACGCTGGGGGGATGACCGAGGAGGTCCTCCGCAACAACCTCGTCGGTATCGACACCCCGGACGAGGACAAGGAGGCCGGTGGTGGCGCAGGTGCGTACGGGCGCGGGTTCTACGTTATCGCCATGTGTGGTGAGGGCCTGACCTACGTGGAGACACGGCAGGACGGCGAGCACAATGCGATGACCGTCTCGAACGACGGCAAGTACAGCGAGCCTAATACGCCGAGCGACCCTCGACTAGACCCAGATGTCCAGGGAACCCACATCTACGTCGCCGATGTCCTCGAACACGACCTGGAGTTCCTCGGGAACTGGGACCGCGTCCAGGAGATGTTCGTCCAGAACTTCACCTTCCTGCTGAGCAGGGACGACGTCACGGTCCGCTACGTCATCGACGGCGAGGAGCACTACCCGGATGCCCCGGACCTCAAGCAGTATCTCGAGGAGGGGCAGCTCATGTTCCGCAAGGAGCTCCCGGAGTTCAGCGCAGAGGGAGGTACCTACCGAGTCCGCGACCTCTCCGTGATCCGGACGGACGTCATGGACGAGGATCCGCCCTGGGAGGGGGTGGCGATGCTGAAGGGGAACCAGTACCTCGACGAGCCCTTCATGACGATCAAGGCGTACAAGCCCACTGGGATTCCCTCGCTTCGCAACCCGCCCCAGATGATCGGCTGGTGTGACGCCACCGACCTCTGCCCCGACCTGGAGAACAACGCCCACACCTCGTTCCGGGGGCACGAGTCCAAGACGGGGATCAAGGACCCGCTCCTGCAGCTCCACGACGAGCACTTCAAGAAGGGGCGGACCACCGAAGAGCGGAAGCAGCTGGCCTCGGATATCACCCGGAACATCAACGAACTCCTCGCCGACTACGAGGACTTCGACGAGTACCAGACCCAAGGTGAGATCACCACCGAGACGGACGAAGACGGGACGACAGGCGATGACAGAGACCCGTCTGACTCGTTGGTAAAGTGCCAGGCCGGGAAGCGGAAATACGACGTAGGCGACCGAATCTCGCTAAAGATCCAGATCGAGAATCCGGTAGACCCTGAGAGCCAGCGCTACGAACTGTTCGACATTAACGTAAGTTCCACCGACCTGTCGATGAACCGGGACGTCGGCTCACGGGTCGTCAATGTCTCTGAGAATAGTCACGAAACCTTCGATATCGTGGAGTTCGAACCGAAGAACGAGGGGATCTACTCGTTTAGCGCCAGCATTAGGGCCGCCCCCGAGGTCCTCGATCTCGACACGGACGAGGAGAACGAGAAGCTCGACTCCTCGAAGATCTACTTCACAGTGGGCGACGTCGAACGGAGTGAACGGACCGGCGATGGCGGCGATGGCGGCGATGGGGGCGATGGACCAGACGACGGTGGCGAGGGCGGTGAAGGCGAACAGGAGGGCCAGGTCTCGATCGTCCAGTCGACGACGTTCGCCAACGAGGACGGCGAGGACTGGAAGGCCGTCGCCATCGACAAAGAGGGCGGGGGCTTCGAGGTGCTACTGAATACTGCCCGGCCAGAGTGGCTCGCAACCAACCGAATCACGGACGACGATGATCGACGCGATCGGATTCAGACTCGCCTGGGGACGGAGTGGGGCTCCGAGCAGGTGATTCACCGGCGGAACGTGGACGACCTGCACGACCTCCTGGACGAGGAGATCACCATCGACGGTGAACCAGCAGCGGAGGTGATCCAGGAGAAGCTGGAGAACCGCGAGGATATCCGGAATCACATCGAGAGCGAGATCGCGGACCGGTTTGGACTAGAATATGGGTCTTAATGAACAGTGGGAGCAACACCCGAATATGGGTGATCTGCACGAGCGCATCGACGAGGGCGACTACTGGATAGAGATCAAGGAGACCCGTCACGGTTCGATCGTCGCCCTGAACAAGGACGGTGAGCGAACGCTCAGCCCTGAGGAACATGAGGAACTGACAGACCTGATGGACGAATACAAACAGGTCATCCTCGACCTGAAGGAGGCGCATGAGGAACACGAGGGTAAACCAGTCGAGCAGGCCTGGGCTATGGGTAAGGTCTACAAGGAGGAGGTGGCGGAATCTGATGAGCGGGCGATGTCCCGGCTTAATCCTCTCTTGCCCTTTGTCGAGGGGGACAACCGGAAGGAATACCTCTACCGCCGTCTCTACGAAATGTTCCCCAACAAGGGATGGAATGAGAACCACACCCAGTCCATGCTGAGCGAGTTCGCTCAAAGGGCCGGTCCCGAGAAGGCCCGAGAGATCTACGATCGCACTCTGGCGGACTACGACCCCGGTACGAAGAAGAAGGAGGTCCGCCTGGCTTATAGCGACGATTACCCTGCGACGCCCGAAGGTATCATCTCACACCTTCAGGGGAAGGGGGAAGAACCCACCGTGGAGACCGTAGACCATCTCTTACGGTTGCGTGGAGTGGAGGATCGGCCTACCGAGGAGACCATCCGGGATGCCATAGATGATGCCCAATGAGACTCTTCACGCAGTTGGACCCTGAGACGTACGAGAATATTGAATCGCTAGTCTCAGAGGGAGAGTACGAATCGGTCGATCAGTTCTTGCGTGTGGCTGCGCAGAACCAACTCGCAATCGAACGGTCGGAGGGCGGAACCCAGACGACGTTGACAGACTCCCAGGGTAAGGACGGACAGAAGTGGGAGTACGATATCCCTCAGTCGGTAGCCATCATCGAGAAGTATCCAGATAACGAGAATAAGCTGCTGTTTTCCCAATATTATCGCTTCTTCCCACTGAAATGTGCGTTGTATCTGCTTGCGAAGGAGCTTGCGGGCGAATCACAACCCATTACACTGGACACTGCCCGGGAAACGGTAGAGGCTGGGATTCGACCAATCCGTGACCGGATTGTGGAGTGGGAACAGATGAATGATGTCGAGAAAAAGAATAAGATTTCCACCGGCTTCCCGAAAATCGACAGTTCAAATCCGGAGCGGAGCCGGCGTCGGTACCTAAATCACTACGTGGGGCGTGCTCGTCGGGAGCGGGGAGACGTGGCGGGATTCGGATTTGACATGGGATACCTGGCGGTCGAATACCACGATCACGAACCCCACGTAGCCTTCACACCAGCCGGGTTCGAGTTCCTCCAATATACGAACCCGGTACTCTCACACGGTCCAGAGGCACCTACACTCAGCGAACAGGAGCGGGACTACATCGTTGCGAGCATCAGAAGGGTGCTGCCGATGGAGTACAAACTCATACAGCGTATCTACGGGGTACTGTCCGAAGGAACGGGTTCATACACCGACCACCTCGATGAGTTCAAGCCGCTTCTCAAGTCGGCTCGGAGCTCTAAGGACGAGCTGACGGAAAATTACGTCCGCTCTCACATCGGGGGCGCCATCAGCCGAATGGTCGAACTTGATATCCTCCAACGGGGGCAGCGCCGCGGCTGGTACGATCCTGCGGAGGAACCGGAGGGTATCCGGCCCCCGAAGGATGCAGAGCATCTGCCCTGACCTGTTCCGACTTCGTTAGGCCTCCCGAGCAATTGGCGGTACTATACCTGATTACTCGCTACGTTATGGCCGCTTCATGAGCCGCTCTACGTATTGTTCGGTAGAGGAATGCAGCTTAAACAACTACTCGCGGTGTTCGCCGTCTTCGCCGTGGCTCTCTCCGGAGCCGTGGCCCCGGCGGTGGCCACCGAGAACAACGAATTCAACAACTCCGCAGTCGACACTGTGGATGCAACAAATACGACGTACATCAACGCGGAGAACCCGGAACTCGACAACGTAACCGTCCAATTCTCGAGTGAGACATGGACGATTACCAGTGACGGGTCGATCGAGTTCAACGTGGCCGGGAACATGTCCGCAGCGTCCGCCTCGGCGAGTGGGACGGACGTGTCCGCCTCCGTCCAGGATGACGGGGACGTTCTCGTTGAGGACTCCACGTCCGACTCCACGGACGCGACCCTCGACTCGCTGGACGTCACGTTCAACGTCTCCACGGACGAGAGTGCTGACGGCATCTACGCCGGAGCGGACGCGGCTGATCCGGATGCTGACCTCCTGATCGAGGACCCGGACAGCTCCGTCCAGCACGATTACAACGTGCTCCAGTTCCGGAACGTTGTCTCCGTCGACTACAACGCGACGAACGGTGAGATCGAGGACGGTTCGTACACGCCGGACACCGTCGGCGAGCAGACGAACCTGACGGTCGATATCACGCGGAACAGCAACTACAGCCACGTTCCGCTCGAGGCGCTCGGCCTCTCGTTCGCGTTCGACACCGGTGACGTCTCCGACCTCTCGGACGCCACGGACACCAGCCAGAACATCACCTACCAGACGATGACTGAGGCTGGGTCCGTCCAGGAGTACGAGTACACCGTTGACGACGCGTCCGAGATGAACGAGTCGTACACGTTCGAGTACACGTTCACGCCCGAGACCGGCTCGGCTACGAATGTGATCACGGTCGGCGACAGTCCCAACCCGGAGGGTGGCCTCCAGAGCGAGGACACCCGCTCGATCGACTTCGGGACTGAGGGCTTCCTGAACGTCTTCGGCGGTGAGAAGCTCTTCTCGATCGCCGGGATCGCCGGAATAATCGCGATCGTCGGTGTCATCGGGTCGACGGCCTACTACATGCTGGGCCGGCCGAAGACACTCCGGAACGGTGCTGGGCTCCTGCCTGCTCCGGCTCCGGTCGCCGCGCTCACGGCCGTTATCGGGATCGCCTCGGTGACGATGGCCGTTGACGTCCTGCTCGGTTCGGGTGGGATGATGGGCGACTTCTGGGTCAACTTCGTCTCCATGGGCGGCGTCTTCGACTTCGTCGACTTCGCCGGCTCGGACACTCCGGCCTACATCGCCGCTGCGCTGGCGGTGGCCTACGGTGGGCTCCAGGACGTTGGGTCGCCGATGGGCTGGCTGTAATCGTATTAACGACTAATACGAATTCGGCCGCCCGGCCTTGCGCCGTGTAGCCCACTCAGACTGGGGGGCGGCCACTATGAAGAAGCCGACAGCCGTCGTACTGGCACTGCTGGTGGTGCTCTCCGCTGGGGTGGCACTCGCCGCCACTTCGCCACTTAGCGACGGTGACCCCACGTTCGACGACGTCTCCACCGACGAAGGGACCGTCACGGACAGTGGAACGATTGATCTCCTGAGTAATATCGACAAGACATCAGAGCTCGAGGGGACCCCACAACACAGCTGGGTCACCAAAACGAAAGATGCTGATAACGGTGACTTCGACGAGTGGAAGCTCCAGGGACAGGAGTCGAATGGTCGGTACGGAGTGGTTGACTTCGGAGACTACGAGAACCCAGAAGGCGCTACGTATCAGTTCGATATCAACGTCTACCTCGGATCGAATACGCAGATTGCGTTCTTCGACGGTTCGGAGAAGTTCAAGACATTCACAGCTAGCAACAACGATGGTGGAGATCACAGTTTCACCTATACACCGGATGACGGGAACCTGGACCTGAGGGTCCGATTCGACGCGGATTCGGCCGGTGGTTCCTACAACGATGCCTATCTCCGACCGAAAAATGCTCTCGATAATCCCGAACTTCTCGTCGATATAACCGGTGACGCGCTCTCCGGCCAGGCCACGACGAACTACTACGACCTCTCGAACATGACGGAGGCCGGGAACTTCACGACGACGATGGCCACAGACGGCCCCAACAGCCAGGTCGACCTGGGAATCCAGCGGCAGTTCGACGGGAAGGTAATATGCTCGATCAACAGCGTTGAAGGACAGACGCTCAACCTCAACCAGCAGTGTTCGTTCGACCCCACGAACCCGGACAACGGAGACCTCCGGTTCCTGTTCAACTTCTCCCGAAGCGCGGCTGGTGACACCAGCGACTCGCTCGACAGTTACTCGTTCGAATACGAGTCCGCCACGGACCCGCCGGAGATCCAGAGTACGAGTGCCGTGGTCTCTGGGCTGAAGACCGATTCGGACAACGTCACCAGTTCCGTCGACACCACGGACACATTCACCGTCGAAGACGTCACGAACAACGTCGAAGAAGTGCGGTGGTACGTCGACGGCCAACTCGAGAAACAGGACGATAGTGTCAGCGGCGACGGGCCGTTCTCCTTCGACCACACGTGGCAGAACACCGGCGACCGCACCGTGACGGTTGAGGTCTACGACGCTGAGGGCCAACGCGACACGCACTCCTGGAACGTCGAGGTCGACGAGGTGGCGATCACCGGCCGCGACTCGTACTCGGTCGCGAGCGGGCGCGTGTTCGAAGTAACCCAGACGTTCGGCTGGTCCGGGACGGGTGACATTCAGGTCCGGCTCAATATCGACGATACGGACGCCGTCACCGTGGTCTCCGGACCGGAGACGATCCAGGTCGCCAATGGGGACAGTGTCACGTGGGAATTCGTCGTTGACGCGCCTGCGAACTACAACGGCCAACCGATATCGATCACGGCGAGTGCCGACAGTGGCCGCTACCAGACCACGCAACCGCTCACGCTCTCCGTCACGTCTGACAGCGGGTTCCTCGCTGGTGGCGATCAGGGCCTCGTTGAGCGGTTGAAGGGACTGGCCCTCCCGGTTGGGATCACGGCCCTGGGACTGCTGGGAGCCGCGGCCTACTTCGGCACTGGGTCGGTTGTGGCCACGTTGACCGGCCTCGCTGGGAAGGCGGTCGGCGCGGTGAAGACAGGTGTGAGTGCCCTCGTGGGGGTGGTTCGATGAGGGTATTAACGACTAATACCCTGGCCGCGATCTTCGCTGGACTGCTCGTTGTGGGAATGGTCGGAGCGGTTGCCGGTCCGAGTAGCACGGAGACCTCGGTCGACTACCAGTTCTCGGCGCAGGACACGAACACGGCGAACTTCGACCTGGCAGCGGACGGCAACGGGACGGCAATCGTCACCGGTACTGGCCAGAAACTCGGGCCGCAGCAGACATTGTCTGAGGTCCAGGGCGACCGTGACGTCACGTTCGACAAGATCCAGCGCGATTCACAGGTGACGTTCATCGGCCAGGAGACCCAGGAACAGGGCGCACAGGACTTCATCCAGGACTACTCGTCCGTTCCGTCGTACGATTCGAAGAACGTCACCGTCGAGAACGGGGAGCTGGTCCTGGACACCTACCAGGAAACAACCACGACCACCACGGTACTCGACGACTTCTCTGACGGAGACATCGCGGAGTACTCGGGGGATACTGGATCCTTCTCTGTCTCTAACGGGCAGCTCGAGGTCACAACGGATAGTGACGCCGTAATCCACCGGAACGATGTCACCGTCGAACAGGGCGATGTTGTCCATCTCGATATGGGACGCACTTCCACCGAGGCCACATTCAGCGCATTCTCATTCGGTGGTTCCGACTACCTGAGTTCGTATAATGTGGTAGAGTCGTCGAATGAGTGGCAACTCAAAGGACCTCAAGGAGGTACCCTTGATTCCGGTGGGAATGGGGCTGTGGATGGTCTCAACGACGTCACCATCGATGTGAGCGGGCAGGATATTGTGGTCGATGTCCCTGGTGGGACGCTCACCGCACCGGGCGACGCCTCCAACGTGAACGGTGGAATCGGATGGAGAGGATACAAAGATACCCTCGGTAGTGCGACCTGGACGGTTGGTGACAACGTCGAAAAGGAGACACAGACGACTGTCACCAAGACCAACTCCACCGGGCGCGCAGTCACCGAGTACACGAGCACTGAGACCTGGCAAGAAGCCCGCTTGAACTGGACGGAGACGGAAACTGGCGGCACCGTTCAGCACTACGTTGCACTGGGTTCGCCGTCCGGCTACACCGAGTGGCAAGATGCCGACGAGAACACGTTCAAGGACATTACAGACGGCCAAGACGTCTACGTCAAGACGATCCTCAACCACTCGTCCGGGTCCGGTCCCTCGGTCGACCAAGTTCAGGCACGGGTCAAGTACAATCAGACGCTCACCACCACGGACCCGTCGCTGACGGTCGACGGAACCACGGTCTCCTACACGGGCACGCTCAACGACAGTGAGACGGTCGTCCGCGAGATCGGAACGGTCAGTGACGGTGCTCAGACGTTCGATGTCTCCACGTCGTCCGGCGTCGTCAACCACACGTACACCGGCCACCAGGAAGGCCGGGTCCACGTCACGAAGGTCCACCTCGACGACAGCAACACGACCACGGACACGTTCCTCGCACAGGGCCAGACGCTGACGATCGACGACGCCGACACGCTCAAGGGAATCTACCAGCTGGAGGTCTCCACCGCCGACGATACCACCAACACAACGGTCGCCAGCGTGGCACTCGACGGGTCGTACACGGCGTACGAGGGTATCTACACGAACACCCGCCTCACGCTCAGCACCCAGTCTAACACCGTCTTCGACTACGGGAGCAGTGTATCGGCGGAGAACCGGCTCCAGAATCTGAGCGTTGCCGCCGTCAACGCCGGGACCACGGCGGAGATTGCCGCCTACGACCACAGTGCGGTCAACAATTCGGGTGTTGAGGTACTCGATATCCGGCCGGACGACAACGTCACGGTGACGGTCTCGGACCTGTCGGCGGACCACCGCTACGTTGTCTCACGGGGCGGGAACCTCTCCGATCCGATCGAACCGACGGACGGGTCGATCACGTTTGAGTCCGGGGCGAGCGTCACTGAGTTCTACACGTACGACACGGACGGGACGTACAAGCAACAGGGGTCGTTCCTGGCCACCGGCGGCACCGGGAACGATAGTATCCTCAGCGCCTTCACAAACATCACCGGGTTGCCCGGGATCCTCCTCATCATCGGGGCGGTTGTCGGGGTCCTGGTGCTCGGGATCATGGTGGTGACCCGGAGATGATCTGGGTCGGCGTCTTCGCGGTTCTGGCCGTGGTCGTCAACCTCAGCCGGAACGCGCTGCAGGACGGGTTCAACGTCGGTGATGTCGGGTACGTCGGGATGCGGACCGCCGCCGAAGTGCCTGTTCTCACCTACATTGCTTCCGTCGTCGTCCGAGCCGCCGGTATCGACGCCAACACCGTTCCGTTCGTCGGGTTCTCGACGATGACGGTTGTCGTTGGGTTACTCCTCGGACTCCGGTTCTACGTCGGTGAGTGGCCGGCTGTTGTCGCCGATGCTGACGTTACGGAGTGGGGTGGGTTCGTTCGGTTGTCCGGGCTCTTCGCGACGGTGGCGATGGCTGGCGGAATCTCGTTCGCTACGTACTGGGGCCTGGTCCCCGATGCCGGGTTCCTCGAGCGTGTCTACGCGGCACAAGTTAACCTGGTCCTCCTCATCGTCGACAACCCGGACGCTACCCAGGGCCTGGTCTCCCGCGTCACGGTGTTGTCGTTCTTGGTCGGAATCCTGGAGACGAACCTGCTCTTCGGCCTGAAGGCGATGGTCGTCGGGGCGGTTGGTGCCCTCTACCAGCGCGTGTTGTTGCCGTTGCTCTTCGTCTTTGCAGCGGCGATCATGCTCCTCTTCGGACCGGTCGTTGGGACGTATATCCGGTTGTCGATTCAGACGGGTGCCCCGATCTTCGGGCCGTTGTTCGGGTGGCTGGCCGGCTTCGGGATGCTCGCTGTGGGGCACACGTACTGGGAGTTTGCCGGTGTCCTGGCGATGGGTGTGGCCGGAACGTCGATTGTGATGGGGATCCTTCGGGACCGCTACATTGCGGCACTCTACGCGCTTGCAGCCGTGGTCGTCGTGGTCGTTGCTGCGGTGATCGAGATCACGATCGATCCGTTCCTGGTGAGCGCAGCGAAGGGCGTGATTGCAATCGACCCGCAGTTCGTCGACCACACCGTCAACACCGCGTACTTCATCGGGGTTGTGTCGACGTTCGTGACGGGTGTGGCGATGCTCGCGTTTGTCGTCATGACCACGGAGCGGGTATTAGGAGGTAATACGTCATGATCCGCTACCTGATCGAGGCGCTCTTCGGAGACGCCGTCAGCCCACTCGTCAAGGCGGTGAATGCGTTCTTCGAGCCGGCCGTCCGGATCCAGGACACGGCCCCGGTCGGAGACCCGAACATCGTCTCGTGGGCGGTTGCCGTTGGGATTCTCGGCGTGATCCTCTTCGGGAGCTGGTACTCGGTCTACCAGACGCTCCGGATGGCGAATGAGGTCGTCGACACCTACGTTCCGGTCCGCGACTTCGACTTCTCACCATTCTACCAGCAACTGGTGGCGGCCGGAACGGTTCTGGTCGCGTGGGTCCTATTGGAGAGCTACTCACCGCTCGTCGATACGACTCGGCTCGTCGAAGACGTCCACGCCACGTTGGCCATCTTCTTCGGGGCTGGCGGTGCCTCAACGCTCAACGAGTTGGTCTGGGGGTTCCTCGGCAACCCGCGGATCGAATTTGCCCTGATGCTCGTGTTGGGTGGCCTGGCCGTGGTCCGGGCACTCAACGTCTGGTTGGGAGTGCCCCACACCTTCGGGACCGGCGTGGTGTTGGGTGTGGGGACGCTCGGCTTCATCAGTCTCTGGGTGAGCGGGACGGAGCTCTTCCCGCTGGGGCCGCCGCTGAACTTCGCCTTCATCGTCCTCACGATCGTCGGGACGTTGTCGTTGTTCGTGGCAGCCGTCGACAAGACGGCCCGGTTTGTCTCCTACACGACGCCGGTCCTCAACGATGCCCCAGACTTCCGGATCGGGTACGTGCTCTTCTATGCGATTCTCCTGGCGGGACTCCTCGGCGCCACGGCCAGCCCGATTGGCGGGTTGGTGTTGTGGGGCTTCCTCCGGATCAAGTGGATGCCGGAGACCGGCCTGCGAACCACGGAATCGTCGTCGACCACGGAATCGGATGCTCCGTCACCCAGTCCGGAACTTGAGATAGAATAATGGGAATCCTTGCAGTCACCGCCGAGTTCACAATCGGCCTCATCCCGAAGCTCATCTCGTACGTCCTCGTGGCGATGTCGATGGGTGCTCGGGCACTCGGGGTCACTGGACTCGCGCGGTACTTCAGAACCCAGGCCAAGGCAGTTAGCGACGCCTCGATCGGCCTGCGGGAATTCGTCGCGGGAATCGAACAGGCAATCAACCAACCGATCGCCGGTGTCCTGAACACGCCGAGTCCGTTCGGCCCGCTCTTCGAGATGATCGGTGGTGTAGCACTGATGTTGTCCGGCTTCGGCAACCTGCTGAAGAACCTCATCATCGGAATCGGCGAGACGGAGTTCACGATTCCGCTCACCGGCTACGAGATCAAGGAGATCAGCGGCCTCTTCGATTTCGTTGAGCTCATCCTCACCCCGCTGAAGCTCTTCGGCGCCTTCGTCGGGGCCACGTGGGGCCTTGTCGCCGACTTCTTCCTCGCATTCAGTGGCTACACCGCGCTCCAGTCGATCCTGATCCTGATCGGCCTCGGGATCGTGATCGTCCAGCTACTTCGTGTGATCCAGCGGACCGGTGGGGCAGCAACCACGGGTGCCGCGACACTCGGGATCAGCTTCATCATCGGGATTCCGGCGCTCATCGGGCAGATCGCACGGGACTCACTGGAGCTCTTCGCCTACACGCTGATCGGAATCGTGATGATGCTCTATGGTGGCTTCCCGACGTTCGGGTCGCTGCTGATCTTGGGCACCGGGCTGGTCCTGGCCGGCTACGGCCTCCTGGCGAACAACGGATTCATCGGGGCGAGCGGGATGGTCGTCCTCTACATCGGCCTGGGGACGCTCCTGGCCGCGGTCGGCTACGGCTTTGTTGGCGTGCTCACGCTGGCCGCACTCGGGCTGGCCGCGTACTTCTACGCCGTCAACGAGCTCCTTGAGGACGAACTGACGACCGCTGTGACCAACGACACGGACCTCGTTGGGCGAATGCTCGCACGGGTGATCGGATGACGTCGGACCGTCCCGCCTGGATGCGTCGGAGTCCGCAGGTGGCCGCCGTTGCGCTCGGCGTCGTCCTCACACGTCACGCCGGGCTACTGACGACCACACAAGCGTTCGCGATTGCCGTTGCGACGCTGGTCTACCTGCTCGTGGTTATCGGCGAAGAACATCGCCGATTCGGAGGGATCATCGGATGACGAGCAGCCTTGACCCACGCATCACGGCACCGCTCCGATGGGACGTTGACTGGTTCCGGGTGTGGACGGTGGTGATGTGTGTTGGTGCAATCGTATTAACCGTTAATACCCTCTCGACACTCGACCCGTGGACGGCCTTCGGCTACGTTCTGGTCACTGGGTTGAACGGGGTCGCACTACTCTCCGAACTTCCCGCCGCTACCCCGGGGTACGTGGCCGGAATCACGCTACCTTCCCTGGCCCTGATTCCGGTCCCGCACGATTGGGTTGCCGCGTTCTACATTGTCGGAGCTGCGGCGCTGGTTGGCGCTGAGTTTGTCCGCTCGGACGATCGACCAGTGTGGGCACTCGGCCTCGGGATTGGGGCGCTTGTGTCGGGGGTGACGCTATGGCTGTGATCTGGCGGGTGGCACGGGTGGCCGTGGCACCGGTGGCTGTGCTCTACAGTCTGATCGGGTCGTTCCTCTTCCTGATCCTAACACCAGTCAGGGAGTGGCCCCGAATCAAGTACTGGGGCATCCTTCCGGTGCTGTCGCTCTACGCGATGAACTTCATCCACGAGTACGGCCACGTCTTCGGAGCGATGTGGACCGGTGGGACCGCTTACAAGGTGAAGGTTCTCCGGTGGGTCTACCTCGACCCGATCATGGTCGCCTGGTCGTCCGGCGGAACCCGCCCGGTGGTGATAGCGATGGGACCAATCTTCGGGATTGCAGCCGGATTGTTCCTCGCCGCCTTCGTCCGGAGCTACGCGGACACGCCCGAGAAGTGGCACCGGTACAAGGTTCTCGGGTTCGCCGGGCTCATCGTTGCGCTCCGGGATGCGATCTACGGCTTCTTCCCGATGCGGATGAAGTCGCTCGGCGGCTCCGGTGACGGCTACAACCTCCACGTCTGGCTCGACCAGAACTGGGACCTGTGGCCGGTCGCGATCGACGTTGGCGGCTTCGAAGTCGTCCTGAATCCGGGTTACATGCTCGCCGTCTTCTTCGTCACCCTCGTTGCCTACGCTGGGTGGCGGTACTTCTACAACACCCCGACGATGGGAGGTGATCTCCAATGAAGAACTTCAGAGCCAAGCTCACGACCGAACCGCTCCGGGCGGCGTTGGTCCCGATTGTCGTCGGGATCGTCTTCAACCAGTTCGGGATTGTCCCCACCCTCCTCGACCTCTTCGGCCAGGAGCGCCAGGCCCTGGTACCGTGGGTCTACGGCGTGCTCTTCGGTGGTGAGCTCCCGGCGTGGGTCCTCAACGCCACGGATACCCTGGCCCTGGCGTCGTTGATCGGCGTGGTCCTGGCGACGTTCACCGGGTTGGTCTACTTCCCGGACAAGTTCACCGGGAAGATCGGGGTCGAGGACCTCCCCATCTTCGCGTTCTACGTCGCGTGGTGGGTCGTCTACTTGCCGATCAGCGGCCAACCGGTCGACCTCTACCACGTTCTGATGGGCGTGCCGGCTGTGGGGTTGTTGCTGTTGCTCCACTCGACGGCGTGGTACGTGGCCCACAATAGCCCGAACAAGACCACGAAGCCGTCCGTCGTGGTTGGGTTGATTCCCTTCATCGCGCTCCTGATCGTCGGGATGGTCATCCTGGCATCGTTCGGCTTCTTCGTCGTGGAGGCGATCGTCTGATGTCGGACCGTGTCTACTACCGGGACGGCGTCTTCCTCTTCGGGGCGTTCTTCGCCACCGTCTCGCTGGATATGTTCACAACGTACACGGTGAACGGTGCCATCGACTTCTTCACGGCGACAGTCCTGCTCGGTGTCCTCGATATCGGGTCGTCGCAGTTCATCGAGCTCGTCGTGATCTACCTGTTGATGGCACCGGCGTTCCTGACACTCCGGTTCATCTCGACGACAACCCGCTACCCGGAGATACTGATCTTCCCGTTCGAACCGGACGACTTCAAGCAGTTGTTGTCGATGGACCACTACGCGAACGCCGTCTTCCTGTTGTCGATTCCGGCGGCCTTCCAGAATGCGGGCGCGTGGGTGACGTCGATCGGGTTGTTCGTATTGACGCTCTTCATCCTTCCTCGGGCGTTTGATGCCGAATGGCGGCCGTGGGTCCGGTTGGGCGGTGTCCTTGTTGCAGCGACCGCTCAGGCGTGGCTGACGGTACAGCAGGTCCAGGCACTGTCGTTCGTTCCAGCCCCGGAGACCGTCCTCCCAGACGTCTTTGTGGCGGAGCTCACCGCCGGGCAGACGCAGTGGTTGTTGGACGTTGTCAACTCGGTCTTCCCCGGCATCTTCGTGGTTCCGGTACTCGGCGTTGCGATGAGTTCCGTCTTCGCGTCGGATGCGATGGAGGCCACCCCGTTCCTCGGTGACATCAACCCGGAGAGCACGAGCGTCTGGGTGATCCTCTACTCGTCGTTTGCGGGGGCGGTGACGATTCAGGTCCTCCGGCTGCTCGTGGCCGGAGAGGTGCTATTGTTCCCATGGTAAACAGATATCAAGTACTCGCGATCGGTAAGGTATCGTTGAAGACCTTCTGGTGGGTCTTCGTGATGATTCTCGGGGCGTTCGCTGCGAATCCGGTGCTCCACGAGATTGGCCACCTGTTGGCGGCGACGGCCCTCGGGTACGAGGTGATAGACGTCAATCTCTGGTCGTACAACGGCGACCACGCGTCCGTCTGGGTGGAATCTGCCGATAGGGACAGTCTCGACTTCTTCCTGTTCTCGCTCGCGGGCGCGGGAATGAATCTACTGTTGGCTGCCTACGCGACGTTCAACTGGAACAAGGTTGAGCAGGCGCTGTCGTTCCGGTGGCCGTCGCTCGGCTTCGCAGCGATGGGCTTCATCCTGATGGCGCTGGCGAATGCGCTCTATATCCTTCCCGTGAGCTGGGTCAGCGGGATGGATACGAAGAACATTCAGACGTTCATGGAGCTCAACGGCTACGTCTACTTCGGCATCAACGGAACGTGGTTCGTTGGCGCGACGATGCTGGCGATCGTCGCCTACCTCACCGTCTACTTCATCCGGATCAACACCACGCCACTCGAGGTGAAGTTCGTCGGATGAGGTTAATACCATGAGCGTCACCGCCTGAAGTTCAAGCGGAGGTCTGGCATCCGGTCCTCCGTTCCCCCTCCCGAACTCACCCTTCGATGAGGTATTAACCGTTAATACCTGATATCTCGGGTAAATGTCTATGATCAATTGGAAGCCTGCGGTACTCAGGTCATGCCAGACCTCTATACGAAAGCGCGATACGACAAGGTGCTCGACATTGCGGAAGCGAGCACCCACGACGCACAGAAACTCCTCGACGTCCTGAAGATCGTCCGGGGACTCCGGCTGTTGGTCGTCGGCTACGTGGTTGTTGCCGTCGCTCAGTTCGTGCTTGGCCTCGGGTGGACCGTTCCCACGGTCGTGAACTGCATTGTCTTGGCGGCCACTGAGCGACTCCTCACGGGGGCGGTCTACTGATGAATTGCAACAATTGTGGGTCGCACGTCTCCCAGGACTACGTCCGGGTCTTCTCCACGGACAACAGTGTCGACGTCTGTCCGCACTGCGAAGATCGACTTCGATCGGGTGACGGCGTGAACTTCCGGGAGTATCGAGGACAATGAAGGACTATCGAGCCTACTACCTGGCGCTCTACGGGTCACACGAGTGCGAAGTGTGTGGAACGGTACCGTCGAAGGCGTCGGCACTCGACATCCACCACCGGTACACACACGAGACGAGTGCGGCGTGGAACCTGGTGGCGTTGTGCCGGTCGTGTCACAGCCGGAGCGACCCGTCACGGAACGGCCACCCGACCCACCCGAAGCACAAGCAATTGGCAGCTGACTATCGAGGTATTAGTGGTTAATACCATGTCGATGGCAGATATCGAGCGGAAGATACTCGAACGAGATATCCCCGAGAAGATCGAACACGAACGACCGTACATACGCGCGTCAGAACTTCTGAAGGTTCTTGACGCAATCGTCGAAGAGATCGAGACAGAGTGGAAGGTAGTCCGTCACGTCTCGGCCCGACAGCTTGAGGTCTCCAGTTTGGAACAGAAACGTGTCCCTCACGCGCTCAGCTGGTTCTACAGGAACACGTGGGTCCTGACAGAACGATCCGAAAATGCGGGTCAGAATGTATACAAGATCCACCCCCGGCTGACTGAGAGTTGAGGTATTAACGGTTAATACCTGATCTGACATAATAGTGATGAGCATAGCACCGTATATTTCTTCGTATGTCCAGTAAGGACAAACCCGATTGTGGGGAGGACGAGATCGCCGTCGAAGGTTACGAACGCGAGGACGGCACAAAGGTCGACCCACACTGTCGGCGCAAGGACGACTGATGGGCGACATCACCGTGGTGTGTCGTGCTCGGGGTGAGGAGGTCTCGGCCTCCGCCAACGACCGCCACAAGGCGGAACGTGGCGCCAAGTCCGCCATCATGGACGAGGTCGAGGTCGACGAAACCACCGAGATCCACTGTTATACCCGCAACGGAGGTGAGAATGAATGGGACTGAAAGACTTCATGCAGAAGAAATCGTGCAAGTCGCAGATGAAGAGCGACGACGGGGACTACGACTCCGTCGAGGAGTACGCACGCAAAGAGGGCTGTAAGTGGGATCCGGACGACTAACCGCGGCCACACTGTTCTATGGGACGCTACATCGGCTACATCCGCAAGTCACCGTCAAAGAAAGAAGCGAGCGTTGAATCAAGTATCGAAGACCAGCAACAGGCGATCGACGAGTGGGCGGACACCTACGACCACACGATCGTCGACTGTGTGATTGCTGAGGAGGTCTCCGCCCGGAAGCACCTGCCCTGGGACGACGAACGGTGGCGGTTCGTGTGGGCGTGTGCGTGGGCGATCGAGGACGAGGAGATTGACGGGATCGTGGCCCGGAATCCGTCACGTTACACCCGGACGATGGTCGGCGTCCAACTCCCGCTGTTGATGGCGGAACACTTCCGACTTCGGTGGGGCTACGAGGAGACAGAGATCGAATTTTGTCTCACAGATACCCCAGGGTTGGAGCAGATTCCTCGGATTGTCCGGACGGAGAACGCTCGAGACATGGGGAACTACCATATGCTCGCTGCGCTCTTCGGACAGGCGGACATGGAGGCCCGACAGACCGTCGAACGGACGAATGCCGCACTCGAACGGAAGGACCGTCGGGCCGAACCTCGGGGCACGCCTCCTCGCGGGCTCACAACCGACAAGCGCGAACACAACGACGTGGAGCGGGCGTCCACGTACCTTCCGGGGGAGAACTACGCCCTCGTGGTGGAGACACTCAACCAGTGGTTGCGCGATCCTGAGGGCCACAGTGCAACGACGTTGGGCCGGGAGTTTGACGACGACAATCCGTACAATGCGTTCCGGGCAGTTCGCGACAATTATCCGAAGTACCTCCAGGCCCAGGACGCAGGTGATACCGGTGATGCGCCGGAGCTGGAACCATGGCCGTCAACGGAGTCACACCCGGAGTGGTCTGAAGGGTGGATGGCAGTCTACGAGGAGCACGTCTGAGGTATTAGCGGTTAATACCATGATCGTCGACACCGTTACCTCCACCTGACCGATTCCGGCTGGTGTCCCTGCCAGGGTTTGTAATCTCTCCCAGCAGGACGGAACGAGGAGGTAATTGCGCCTGACCAATCCGGACAATGCGGTGGTGCCACGGCTTTTCTCCGTGGGAAGTCCGCGTGTCGGTCGGTTGGGACACCATTTTCCGGATACCTATTAGAGTTTCAGCGGGTGGTTTCGGCCAGTACGACGATACGAGATGCGTGACCCCCCTGGGGGTGTGAGCACGACAATTCACCTTGTAGACGGACGTATACTACCTGTTGTACAGTGTTAGCCCGTCTAACACCCGGAAACACGGGTATTAGCTGTCGAGAGTCGCCCCATGGGTCACCATCCACACGCCCTCAGGGACATACGGACTCCACAGCCACGTTCGTATGTGCTTATGATTATCCCCGCGCAGTCGAGCGATTGGCGGTGACTTCCTACTGGCCGTTACAGCACCTCAACAGCTTCCGACTCCAGCTCCACCGCCAGGTTGTCCTTCTCGACTGGCGGCGTCGTGTTCTCCGAGAAGAAGTCCGACTGTCGAACCAGGTGGATGCCCCACTGATCCGCTTGCTTCGGTCCCACCAGATGGACGCCATAGTAGTCGGTGTCGTTGTTTTCGGATCGACCACGGAGATGGACGTTCCGGACTGCCTGGTAGATCTCACTTGCTGACGGGTCGACGGACGCCATCGCCTGGTCGACGATCTTGCAGAACTGCCGCCACGGCAACGAGTAGTCGCTCGGATTGCTGATTGTCCCGGTCCACTCGTCGAAGAGGATCTGCTCGATCTCGTCTTCCAGTGGTGTCGAACCGCCAGTCGACATGTCCGTGTCTGCGAACGCCATCAGGTCGAGCGAGCACTCATACACCCAGGTCAGAAACTCGCCGACTTCCTGCTTCAGCTCGTGCGCACGATCGGCCTGCTCGTGGCACGCCAGCTCCGTCGTGTTGTGCTCGGGGACGAAGTTGATCATCGGCTCGTAGTACGACCGGAGCGCAACGTGCTTGGCCTTGGCCCGGAGTTTCGTCCGTTCGAGCCGGACAGATGGGTCGTAGCGGTCGTGGCTTGTCGTCTTGTTGTTCGTTTTGTGGACCGCGGCCCAGTTGACAACCGATGAATATGCCGCGTTCAGCAGCCGGTTCAGCGCCGAGAACAACTGGTCGAACGCCCCCTCAAGCACCTGCAACTCCTCGCGAAGCTCTTTCAACGCATTCACCCGCCAGTCCTGGTAATCGTCAGGTTGGTCGAGGCTATCGCGCTGGATGCGGGCCACCTTCACGAGTTGGTCGTCGATGGTGCTCGCCTGTCGGACAATCTCAACCCATACGTCGAAATTGTAGTCGGCGAACCAGTCAACGTCCGGGTCGACGATCTCCTCCTTCTCCAGCCCGCTCTCGATCGACTCCCACTCGTAGTGCCACTTGTAGCCGCCATCGCTGACAAGCTCCGTCTTGTGCGACTCAAGCAACTTCCAGCTCTTACTGCCGTTTGGTTGACTCGCCTCATCGAGCTCCGCGACAATCTCCATCTCCTTGCAGAAGTCGTCACGGACGTAGTTGCGGATAGTCCCCTTCCTGAACCCGAACTTGTCGTGTACCTCAGGTACCGTGAAGACGTCAGCATTCGGGCCGTAGCCGTACTCCTGCTCGATCTTCTTCCACATCCGCTGGCGCTTGTCGGAGAGCTCGTCGTACTTCTTCTTCGTGTCTGTGTGGCGGCGCTCGTCCTCGCTCTCCGGGGAGTCGACCTTCTCCGGTTCGATGAACTTCAGCAGTTCCGTGTCGTCTATCTCTGGGGCTTCGTCCCAGTCCGACAACCGGATTCGCGACAAGTTCGGGTCGTCGTCGAAGAGCCGGTTCTCGAACATCTCATGCATGATGTCCTCGTAGAGTTGGTGGAACGCACTGTTCTCGTCGATCGGGATTCGGCTGACCGGAACCTTCCGGGCACGTGCACTGATCTCTGTCATGATTTGTAGATTGTCTGAACGCCAACTAATCCGGTCACTGCGATGCCGGTCACCGCGATGAAGAAGAACGTCAACGGCGACTGGACCGGGAGGCCTCGGGCCGCGTTGACGACGGCGAGCAACCCACTCAGCACGGCGAGCAACCCGAGCAACCCGAGTAGGGGAGCCTGTTGTCGGGTGTACTCCTGGACCGTGTAGCCGCCATCTGTGGCCGGCTGCGTCTCGAGGTGGGCGGCCGCCTCATCGGAGAGTCGCCACCGTTTCGTGTTGTTCGATGCCTTTGTGAAGTCGACGAGGTCGTTTTCGTGGAGCTCGTTGAGGTGGCTGCTGACGGTGGTCTTGTGGGAGTCGACTTCCTCCGCCACCTCCCGACACGTCACGTTGTCCTGGTCCCGAACGGTACGGAAGACCTCCCAGCGAGTCCCGTGCTTCTCGAGGAGCTCGTAGCCGTCACGCATACCGAGATCGCCTCCGGGCGTTCTTGAACGCAGTCACCCACTCGTCGTGTTGGAAGTCGTCCGTGTACTGGTCAGGGAGGAGTCGCGGGTCGCCCGGGTTCTCGGCTTCTTGCATGTAGACCTCCGTCATCTTCGTGGTCACCCCGAGAACCAACTTGAGATAGCATCGCATCACGAACCGGAGCATCCCGTTGGCCGTCTCCACCGGGTGTTGCCGGAACCGCTCCTCGTGGTTCTCAACGGAGACCCGTGAGAAGGTGACGTCCGCTGGGTGTGTTGACTCGTGCTGGGTCGGCGTATCGCAGACGAGTTGTGGGGTCTCGTTCGACCCAGTAAGCCGGACGATTTCGGGTGTCTTCCCGCGAAGGTGCTTCTTCATCGAGAACGAGTCCGACCGCATCGCGGGATTCTCGCGTTCGGTGGTGATCTCACGGTCGACCCAGCGCAGGTCTGGAACGTCACGGACCACGTCCCGCAACAGGTCGAAGCCGCCACCCGCCCGGATCGACGTACACACCGGGCACTGGTCCTCGTGGAGGAAGCGGACGTTCATCGTCCCTTCTTCCCCCGTTTGATGGCCCGGTAGAGAGCCACGACCGGGTTCGTCGTTCCGTCTTTCACCGGATCGTATTCGCGCTCGTTCCGGTAGCGCCGGAGCAGGTCACGCATCCGCTGGGTTCGGGCCTCGGCCACGGCAATCCCGGTCCCAGTGATCCCGAAGAGGACAAAGAGTATCCCGAAGACACCGGCCTGGGCGTTCCGGGCGCTGGCGGCGCGTTCTTCCTTCCAGTTGACGTAGGCTCCGAAGCCAGCGGGCGACGAGAGCTCACGCGCAATCTCGGAGAGCCGGCCCGTGCTGTTGACAACGTGTTTCTCGTCGTAACCGGCGGGCGCATACAGCAGGTCGATCTCCACGGGACCGAACTCACCTTGTCCGAGTCGTCTGGTGGGGACTTTCTTCCACGACTTCACACCGTCATTGTCGAAGTCGTGCGTCCCACGTCCCCGGCCAACGTATTGGTAGACGCCGGTCTCACCACCGGGTTCGGGGGCCGTCTGGCGGAAGAGTACCAGCGCCGGACTTCGGGTCCGATTGTCCCACGCGTCGATTCGCTTGAGATAGCGTTTGGTCGTTGCACTGAACTGGCCGCCACCAACCCGGTCGCTCCCGTTCCGGAGTTGGTCGACTCGTTGCTCTTGTTCGTCGATGATCCGGCGCTGCTCGTTGTAGGCGTCGCAGACGTTCTCAAGGGTCGCGTCCGAGATGTTGCCGCTCTTGCAGACTTCCCCCGGAGACTGGCCCTGCTGTGCTGCGACGGCTGAGGTATTAACCGTTAATACCGTCAGCACTACCAGCCCGGCGACGAGTGCCCGCTTCATCTCGGCACCTCCGTCCCGCACTGGTTGCACTCCAAACGATCTTCGTACACGACCATGTAGCCTTGAGCGCACTTCTGGCAGACCTTCCAAGCCTCCGTCTTCTCTTCGAGCCGGACGGACCACACAAGCATCAACGCAATCGACAAGATTCCACTGGCAAACCCCACGACTCCGGCAACCAGATACCGGATCATGCTTCCACCCCGTCCTTGACGGCTGACTCAGCCGCCTTGACGAGCAGGTCGTTGACCTGGGACTTCGCCCCGAGGACCTCATCGAGGATCTCGTTCGGTTCCGTGTCGGCCGTGCCCGCCCGGATTGCGTCGTAGTCGTAATCGCCGTAGTTCGCCGTCTCCGCCACGTTCAAGAACCGGATCAACCGGTCGTTGACATCGGCCTGGGCCTCGATTGCCGCCATCGTCGTGTCGTTCTCCTCCAGCAACCGCTGGCGGCGCTCCTGGTCACGAGACTGGGCGGCACCCTCCGCCAGCTCTTCCAGGTCGCGCTTCTCCTTGCGGGCCTGTTCGAGTTGCCGCTCGGTGAGCTGGAGGTCGTGGGAAACCTCGTCCGCCATATCCAATGCCCGTCCAAGGTCGTCACGCCGGTCGTTGAGCCGTTCGAGCAGTTCCTCGTAGTCCTCCCGCCGCGACTGGAGCTTCTCCTGGAGCGCCTCCTGCTCGTTCTCCAGGTAGCCGTTGTACGACCGGAGGCTCTCAATCTCCGTCTCCAGAGACCGAACCGATTCCCGGAGCTCATTCCGACTCTCGAACCCGTTCGGGTCCCACCACGCCGGCAAGAGCTTCCCGTCGATCGTGTACCGGCCGATGTACATCGGCTCGCCGCCGTCCTCCCGATTGAAATTGTGGTTGTTGTTCCGCTCCTCCCGGATCCCCTTCGCCGAGTTGAAGAAGATCGTTGGGGCGCTCTCGTGTTGGAGGGGGACCCGCATTCGACCGTCCTCCACCTCCTGATACTCGTAGGAGATGTTGGCGGCCGGCTTCCCAGGGTCGACGTGTTGCGGGGGAACCGTCACCTTCCGGGGATCCGGATAGAGGTAGTCCTCGAACTGCTCAACGGTGCTCTGCGTGACGATGGTATCCGGGAGGTTTCCGAGTTGCCCGATCTCGGCCGGTGGAACGACGATCGCGTAGACGCCGTCCTGGTACTCCTGGTCCATCTTGTTCGCGTCGAGCTCGACCGTGCCCGTGTAGTAGTAGAGTCCGAGCGCAGACGTGCCGTCCTCGCTCCAGATGATCACCGGGTACGCATCGATCTTGTCTGTGGCGTGATCCGGATCCGCAATCAACCGGTATTGCTCACGGACTTCCTGGTTCTGCTGTTTCAGTTCCTTGATCCGTTCTTCCTTCTGCTGCGCTTCTTCTTTCCAGGACTCCTTCTCCTCTTTGAGGGACTGGGCTTCCTGCTCTTTCTGTCGGGCCTTGACCTTGGCCTGTTCTTCTTCGCGGATCGCGTCGACGTTGATGTTCTTGTCGTGGCCGTTGGTCTCGGGTTCGGTATCTGATGATCCTGGGGTATTGGCCTGTTGTATCGTGTTAAGCGCGCGACCGAAAATACCTGAGTTGTCGTCCGATTCGTTCTCCGTCTCGGCTGTTGTATCCTCTGACATGTAGCGTTGTTTGGCTTTGGCTGTCGGGTAGATGCCGACTGTTGCGAGTGCTCGTTCGACCACCGGCCCCACGTTCGGCCCCACCACCGGGAGGTGGCCGAAGTAGAGCACAGCGACGACCAATACAACCCCGAGGCCCACGCCCGGCACCACCCCGCCAGGGAGCCCAGCAAGGTGGCCAGCAGCGGCGAGGGCCGCCCCAACGAAGAGCGAGGAGAGTATCCCCACCCAGAAACAGAACGCGCAGTGCGTCCCATCATACGACGAGAGCGGCCCGAACGCCTGGTAGTCGGTTGGGCCGAATGTTGGGAGGGCGTCCTTGCCCTGCTGCATGAATTCGCGTTCGTCCGCCGTCAGTTCCTCGCCGGCGTCTTGTTTGGCTTGGAGCTCGGCCTCGAGGTTCTCGTCACACCCGCAGTCCGTTGTGAGGCTCACTCAAGGCCCACCTCGGCTTCGGCGTTAGCGATGGACCGGAGGACGTCTTCCGTCAACGAGTCGGGAATCAGAACGGCGGACGGACTGACGTTGGAGTCCGGTGCCTGGTTCTCCAGCCGAATCCCCTCCACCATGTTCCGGCGGGCTGTCTCGTACCGGATCTGGACGTGGAGCTCGTCGTAGGACCACCCGGAGATCGACGTGTCATGGATCCCGATCGTCGTGGTCCGTGGGTTCTTGTCGTAGCGACCGGGATGGCCGTCGATTGGTCTGGCTGTTGGGTCCTCTTCCGGTTCGTGGACCTTCCCCTTGTGAACCTGGAGCCCATGGGACGAGTCCGACTCGTAGTCGCACCCCGGAATCGGACATTCGTGTTTGTTTTCTGTCACTCTGGGGAAACCTATAGGTAACGATCATCATGTGTCTACCGCGGAGGAATCCAGGTATTAACCGCTAATACGATTAATCTCTATGATGGGTTGGCGGTAGGCGGCACTCGTATGGCGTTGGATCACACCGACCTGGCAGCTCGAATCGACCGGCTGGTGGTGGAGTATCCGGAGACCAAGACGGACCAGACGCTCTTCGACTACGTCGCTGGGGAATTCGACGACATTGACGAGGAGCGGATTCGAGAAGAGCTCGACTGGTTGGCGGAACGGATGACGTACCTGCACAAGACGAACACGGACTACATGGTCCGCCAATCCAAACTCCAGACGTATTAACGGTTAATACCATGCCAGCACTCGAAGCGGGGGGTCACACCCGACGAGCTCAAACAGGTCGTTGACGCGGTCTACAACTTGGCGGATGGTGGACCATTTCTGGAACTACTTAAACTTGTGAGGTTGTCTCTATGGTATTAGTGATTAATACGATTTTAGCCTAAGATATCTGCTTAAGTATTACTCGTCCCCGAGATAGGAGTGCGTCTCGAACTATGACAGAAGAGAAGCCCGCTACCGACCAAATAGCATCGCGTATCGACATGACAGACAAGTCCGTCTCGCCACCAGGAAGGGATGCCCCTGCACCAGTCGCGGTTAATATCCTGTCGCAGGTGGCGCACAAGGCGTTGAACCCCGAGGGGATCGTTCGCGTCGGCGGAAAGAAGTTCGTCACCGACAGGGAATTCGACCCCGACGTCTGGTATCACGTTGGCACCATCGAATACGCGGACGCACCAACACTCTACGCCTACGTGCGGGATCCAGACGGACAAGAAGAATGGCTGCGGGTCCCTTCGCCGCCCGAAGATCCCAAGATACGGTTCTGGGCCGAAAGCGACGCCATCAACCTCCGGAAGGAGCTCGAATTTGACCCGAAGGAACTGACGATGGAGGACCAATGAGTATCGTCGTCGCGTCCGTAGACGATTTGCCACCGTACACGCGGCACGTCCTCGGCTACGTGCTAGTCTACGACTATTCCGCGGTACAGGGGGCAATCAGGCTCGCCCAGCCGGAGCAGGCCGATCAAACTGGCATCCTGGCAACGGTGTTCACCCAGAATACCGATCCATACCAACTCTATGAGCCATACGTTGCGGGTCCCCGGCGGCCTAAAAGTGCAACAATAGCTCACCTGGAACGTCGGAGCAACGTGGAGTGCCCCACGGATGGCGTGGAACTCACGTTTGGCCCCGATGAGAGCTACGACGTATCGAGCCAGGTAGAGGTTCCCGTTAGACGGCTATAACCACCCAATCGAGGGAAGGTTCTATGTGATATCAAATATTTGATATTTGCATGGACGAGCCGATCCTGAAGTACGCGTACCAAGACCTGCCGCCGCTGCAACAAGAGATCTGGCGCAAAGCCGAAGAGGAATTCGGTGTCAATGAGGTGATCTGGCGGCCGGAGGATATCGAGCTCCCCGCGAATCTCCTGTCAGAAGCCGCGGAGCGAATCGACGCCCTCGAAGAAGTCGAGCCGGGCCAGTATCTCGTCACGTCGTCCCGGTTCGTAGACCGAGATTAGCCCATCCGGTCGAGGGCATCCCGGCGGTCCTCGACGGGCGTCTGGTCGTACTTCATCGTCGTGCGCGGGCTCTGGTGGCGTAATTGGGCCTGTGCCGCGGCTAACCCCTCTTCGCGGGTCATGTACGTGCCGACGCTGTGTCGAATCGCATACCAGGAGAGGTCACGGTCGATCTCCGCCTCCTCGCAGAGGTTGTCCATCACGTAGGCGAGCGCGTGGCTCTCGTACGGGTTGTTGTGCCGGGTGAGCCAGAGCTGGTCCGTGTCGTCGTACTTCGGGTAGAGCGATCGCTCGTCGAGCCATGCTGCCAGGAATTCGGCCGTCTCCGTCCGGACGGACACCCGCCAGTTGTCGGTATTCTTGCTGCTGTCCTCGGCTGGGATCCGGAGGACGGCATTCGACACGTCCACCCACGACGTCCGGGCACGCGCCACCTCGATCGGGCGGAGACCCGCGTCCAGGCTCGTCCACACAAGCGACGGCAGTTTGTGGCCGTTCGCGCGGTCGAAGTCGTCGGGGCCGACGTGGCCGGCTGGCTTGTCGAATCGGCGGGCCAGGTGGACCTTCCAGACGTCACGTTCCTCGGGCGAGAGCGCATTGTAGTGCGGGACGCTGCCGAGGTGCAGCGCAGCTTCTCGGACGGCCCTACGCTCCTCCCGAGTGAGGTAGTCGCGTGGCTGTTGCGGCTGCTGAGCGCCGCTGAAGGTGAAGTCCGGCTCCCACTCGTCGGCGGTTCGGTGCCACCGCGTGAGCATCTGCAGCGTCTTGGCGATGTTCTCCACGTAGGACCGCGAGTGGTCCGCCAGCAGCAGTTCCTGGATGTACTGGTCGCAGTCGTCAGCGGTGATCTGGGTCGTGTAGCCGCGATCGTTCCAGACCCACCGATAGAACCCGTCTTGGTAGCGGGCACGGTTCTCGACGGTCGTCTGTGCGTAGCCCTCGGCCATTTCAGGGTCCTTGCCCCGGGTGAGCATCCATTCGAGGAGGTCGCGGCGGTGGCCCGTGTAGTCGATGCGCTCGCGTTCCGTGAGTAGCTGGGCCGTCTGTGGTGGACAGATGGGGATGTCCTGGATCGTGTCGGTCATGTTCGGGTGCCGGCACGCGACGACTTTCGGATGGTATTAACGGTTAATACCGTGTAGTCCTGCTTTCCGAAGTCTGTTTCTCGACGGAATCCAGCCGAAAATCCCGGACACGGCGGCGGCATCAACCCGGCAACGTGGTCCGAAGCCACGCACTCTGTCCGAGCTGAGCTAAGGCCCCTCATCGAAGCGAAGCGCCCTCCCGGACATAATTCTGTCCATACCCCGCGGCCGGCTCGCGAGCGCGGCCCTGCCGTTCCACGCCGTTTATGCTTCGACCCCGACAGCCGACGGGTATGCGCGAGACAGCCCAGGGCCTGCTCGAACTCACGCGGCCGGGGAACGCCGTCGCGTCGGGTGTCCTCACGTTCATCGGTGCGTTCGTCGCCGGCCTCGCTGGGCCGAACGGCGGGCTCGTGCTCGACACCGCGCCCGAAGTCCGGGCCGCTGCGGCCGTCCTCGCGACCGTCCTGGCCGTCGGTGGCGGGAACGCCATCAACGACTACTTCGACCGCGATATCGACCGCATCAACGCCCCCGAGCGTCCCATTCCGCGGGGTGCCGTCTCGCCGCGTGGGGCGCTCGCGTTCTCGGTGGGCCTGTTCGGCCTCGCCGTCGGGCTGACGCTCCTCTTGCCCCTGCTCGCCATCGGCATCGCGCTGTTCAACCTCGTGGCGCTGGTGGCGTACACGGAGCTGTTCAAGGGCCTGCCCGGGGTCGGGAACCTCGTGGTCGCGTATCTGGGCGGCTCGACGTTCCTGTTCGGCGGCGCGGCTGTCGGCGGTGATCTCTCGACGGCGGGCGTGCTGTTCGCGCTGGCTGCGCTCTCGACGTTCGCGCGCGAGGTCGTCAAGGACGTGGAGGATATCGCCGGCGACCGTGAGGAGGGGCTGAACACGCTGCCCATCGCCGTCGGGGAGCGCCGGTCGCTGGTCGTGGCGGCCGCCGCACTGGGGCTGGCGGTGCTCGCGAGTCCGCTGCCCTACGTGACGGGGACGTTCGGCGCCGCGTATCTGGTGCTCGTGCTCCCGGCGGACGCGGTGATGGCCTACGCCGCCTACGAGTCGTTCTCGGACGCGACCGCGGGCCAGTCGCGGCTGAAGTACGGGATGTTCCTCGCGATGGCCTCGTTCGTGGTGGGGCGTGCGGTCGTGGTGGTGTAGGGTCACCCGCGGGACCAGGACCGGGCAGTCACGCCAGCATCGCCGTTCCAGCGGTGCTGGAGTGCAGGTGGACCCGGGACCCGAGATTTTAACCCGTACTGTGCCACTCGGTAGCTGTGAACGTACCCTACAGCGATATCGGCTCATTGCGGGCCGGCCGACCAGGTGTGTGTGGGCACGAGGCGCCGAGGGCACCGACACTCGACCGGTTCACCGGGGACGCCGTTGTCTTCGAGCGCATCGTCACACACGGACCGCAGGCCCGAACGTACTCGCCGCGGAACACGGGCAGATGAGCCGGACCGACCAGCTCACCGGCTCCATCGGCGTCACGGAGGCCACGGCACTGCTCGTGGGCAACGTCATCGGCGTGAGCATCTTCGTCCTCCCGGGGCCGCTGGCGGGGCAGGCTGGGCCCGCCGTCGCCATCGGCATCCTGCTGGCGGCGGTTCCGCTCGCGTTCGGCATCCTGACGACGCTCCAGCTCGGGAGCGCCATCCCCGTCGCCGGCGGGAACTACGTCTACGGCTCGCGGCTGGTCCACCCGTACGCCGGTTTTCTCATCCCGTGGCTGGTCGTTCCGGGCGTCTGGGCCGGCCTGCTGTTCATCGGGGTCGGCTTCGCCGAGTACGTCGGCGTCTTCACCGACATCCCGGAACTCGCGCTCATCTACGTCATCCTCGTGCCGTTCCTGGGGCTGAACATCGTCGGCATCCGGCCCGTCGCGCGGGTCCAGCTCACCCTGGTCGTGCTGTTGCTCGCGAGCATGGTCCTGTTCATCGTTCCGGGCGCGGTGGCCATCGACCCGGGGAACTACACCCCGTTCCTCCCGAACGGTGTCGGCCCGTTCGCGCTGGCCGTCGTCTCGCTGTACTTCCCGCTTCGCGGGTTCAGCCTCATCGTCGACCTCGGGGAGGAGCTGGACGACCCGGTCCGGACCATCCCGCGGGTCCTCCTCTACAGCGCGCTCATCGCGCTGACGCTGTTCGTGCTGCTGGTCGTCGTCCTCGTGGGCGTGATGGACTGGCAGGAGCTGGGCGCCGCCGACGCCGCGGTGGTGGCCGCCTCGCGGACCTTCCTGCCGGCCGCGCTGGTGCCCGTGGTCGCCGCCGGAGCGGTCATCGGCGCGCTCACGTCCATCAGCACGACCTACACCGGCTTCTCCCGGGCCCTGATGCGCGCCGCACGCGACGACGTATTCCCCTCGGTCATCGCCCGCATCGACCCGCGCTTCGGGACGCCCAGCATCGCTCTCCTCGTGCTGGGTATCCCGCCACTCCTGTTCGCGCCGGTGGCCCCCAGCCCGGTCGTCCTCTCGGTCTGGCTGGCCCTGTCCGTGCTCTCGGGGGCGACGGTGAACGCCGTCGCGCTCTGGAAGCTCCCCCAGCGGTTCCCCCGGCGCTACGAGACCGCCGGCTTCCAGCTCCCGCCGCGCGCGCTCAAGGCCGTCGCCGTCCTGACGGCGCTGACGTCGCTGGTGCTCATCGTCGTCACGACGCTCCGCCTCCCGTGGATGATGGGCTTGTTCCTCGGCTGGGCGGCGGTGGGCTACGGCTACTACCGGCTCCGGGCCCGGTCGCTCGCGGACGACGGCGTGGACCTGCCCGAGCGGATGCGGACGCTCGCCGACCACGAGTGAGCCGACAGGCGGGGCCGTCGTTCGGCCCGCGAAAACGACGGGTGACGGACGAACCGTTACAACTCCCTGCCCGCGTGTCACACGTTCACCAACCTTTAACAAGGCGTCAACCGAGTCACGAGTCGTGGTTTACGAGACAGGCAACCGGACGATAGACGACGCCGTCGAGCGTGTGCTGGCGGGCGACGAGCTCGACCGCCGTGATGGACTGGCGCTCATCGCCCAGCCCGTCGACGAACTCGCCGCCGCCGCGGACATGGTGCGCAAGGAGTTCTCCGACGGGACGGTCGACGCCTGCTCCATCGTGAACGCGAAGGCCGGTAACTGCGCGGAGGACTGTGGCTTCTGCGCCCAGTCGGCCCACTTCGACACCGGCATCGACACCTACGGCTTCCTCGAGCCGGAGGAGATTCTGGAGGCCGCAAAACGCGCCGAGGCCGATGGTGCCCAGCGCTTCGGCATCGTGGTCGCCGAGAAGGGCGTCTCCAAGGAGCAACGACCCGACGAGTGGGAGAAGGTCATCCGCGCCATCCGACTCGTCCGCGACGAGACCGACGTCGAGGTCGACGCCTCGCTGGGCATCCTCACGGAGGAGGAGGCCGAGATACTCGTCGAGGAGGGACTCAACCACTACAACCACAACATCGAGACCTCCCGACGGTACTTCCCCGAGATCGTGGAGTCCCACACGTTCGAGGACCGGCTCCACACCCTGCGCGTGGCGAAGGAGGCCGGGATGGACCTCTGTGCGGGCGTCATCCTCGGGATGGGCGAGTCGCCCACGGACCGCGTGGACGCCGCCATGGAACTCCGGGATATCGGCGTCTCCTCGCTCCCGGTCAACATCCTCAACCCGGTGGCGGGGACGCCGCTGGGCGAGGAGCACGACACCGCGCTCATCAGCACGGAGGAGGTCATCTCGACCATCGCCGTCTACCGGCTGCTCCACCCGCACGCCCGCGTCCGCCTCACGGGTGGGCGCGAGGTGAACCTGAAGGGCGACGAGCAGCACCTCCCCTTCGAGGCCGGCGCCGACGGGATGCTCACGGGCGACTATCTCACCACCGAGGGACAGGACCCCGCCGACGACATCGAGATAATGCGCAAGGCCGGCCTCGAACCGAACAAGTCGGTCAACGACTTCGACGAGGCGGCGGTCCGGGCGCGTCACAGCAGCGGCGACGGCCCCGCGACGGCGGCTGGGTCGGCGACCAGCAACGCGGAACTCGACGACTGATTCGATTATCGTTCGGAACGGTATATAACTGGATAATCAGACGACTTCACCACGGAAACAACAGATTACGAACCTATGCACGAAATGACGTTCGCGGTACTCGGCACGGGCGGCATCGGGCGGCGAGCACTCGAGGTCTCGAAGGACAAGGAGGAACTGACACCGGTCGCGGCGTGTGACCGCCACGGCGTCGCCGTCGACCACGACGGCCTCGACGTGGACGAACTGCTGGCGGCGACGGAAGGCAACATTGCCTCCGACGGCGGGGCCACGGTCGACGACAGCACCGGCGGCATCAAACAGGCCGGCGCCGACAAGGGCGTCGCCGCTTCCGTCCAGGCCGACCCCACGGACACGCCCATCGACGACATCATCGACGAATCGGGCGCCATCGACGCAGTCCTCATCGCACTCCCGAACCTCGAACACGACTTCATCCCGCGCGTGGCCGAGCGCTTCGCCGAGGCCGACTACGAGGGCGTCCTCGTGGACGTGCTCAAGCGGAGTCGCGTCATCGGGATGCTCGACGACCGCGAGGAGACGCTCCAGGACTCGGGCATCACGTTCGTCTGCGGCGCGGGCGCCACGCCCGGCTTCCTCACGGGCGCCGCGGCACTCGCCGCACAGTCGTTCGTCGAGGTCCACGAGGTCGACATCTGGTGGGGCGTCGGCCTCAAATCGGGCTATGAGGACAACCGCGGCACCGTCCGCGAGGACATCGCCCACCTCGACGGCTACGACATCGAGACCGCTCGCGCCATGACCGACGAGGAGATCGAGGAACTGGTCGACGAGCACGACGGCGTGCTGGAGTTCCACGACATGGAGCACGCCGACGACGTGCTCCTCGAGCGCGCGGGCATCTGCGACGCCGAGGACGTCACCGTCGGCGGCGTGCTGGACCTGCGCAACGACGAGAAGCCGACCACGACGACCGTCACGGTCACCGGCGAGACGTTCGACGGCGAGGTCGCCACCAACACCTTCGAACTCGGGGACGACACGAGCATGGAGGCCAACGTCAACGGTCCCGCACTGGGCTATCTGAAGGCGGCCGTCCGGCACAACCGCGCCGGCGACTACGGCGTCTTCGGCCCCGCAGAACTGATGCCCGGCTTCTGAATCTGGGCGTCACAGAACTCGATGAGCTTCGAACCGCGACACCGTCCCGACGGCGACGACACCCACGGAGAGCCACGCGACCGGGGCTTCGACCTCGAGTCACGCCTCGCCAGCCGCGAGGCTCGCGACCTCCGGCGGGACCTGACGCCGGTCGACGAGGTCGGGCCGCGCGCTCGGACTGCCCCCGACCCGAAGGGCGAATCCGCCAATTGGACCGAGGAGCGCCTCGTCCTCGCCTCCAACGACTACCTCGGACTCGCGGGCGACCCGCGGCTGGCCGCGGCCGCTGCGGAGACGGCCCGCGAGGTCGGCACGGGTGCCGGTGCCTCACGACTCGTCGTGGGCGACACACCCGCCCATCGCGGCCTGGAGCGCGACCTCGCGGCCACCAAACGGACCGAGCGTGCGCTCGTCTTCTCCTCGGGGTACGCCGCCAACGTCGGCACCATCACCGCGCTCGCCCCCGACGCCGTCTTCTCGGACGAACTGAACCACGCCAGCATCATCGACGGCTGCCGGCTCTCGGGGGCCGACGTAGAGATATACGACCACTGCGACCCACGCTCACTGCGTGCGGCGATGCGCGAACGCGCTCGCGACGTGGACGCGAGCGACGAGTCCTGGCTCGTCGTCACGGATACCGTGTTCTCGATGGACGGCGACGTGGCGCCGCTCGCGGAGCTCTGCGACGCGGCCGAGGAGTTCGGTACGTGGACGATGGTCGACGAGGCCCACGCCACCGGGCTGTACGCCGACGGCGGCGGTATCGTCCAGCGCGAGGGCCTGAGCGACCGGGTCGACGTGCAGCTCGGCACGCTCTCGAAGGCGCTCGGTGCACAGGGCGGTTACGTCGCCGGGAGCGAGTCGCTGGTCGAACACCTGCTCAACACGGCCCGCGCGTTCGTCTTCTCGACCGGGCTGGCGCCGCCAGCCGCGGGCGCCGCCCGCGAAGCGCTCCGCATCGCGCGGGAGGACCAGCGCCGCGACCGGCTCTGGGACGTGGTCGAGCGGACGCGCGAGGGACTCGAAGCGCTGGGCTACGAGGTGCTCGGCGAGACACAGATTCTCCCGGTCGTCGTCGGCGACCGTGCCGACGCCGTGGCGCTGGCCGACCGGCTCCACGATGCCGGCATCGTCGCGCCCGCTATCCGGCCGCCGACCGTACCCGAGGGGACGAGCCGCATCCGTCTCGCGCCGACCGCGGCGCACACACCCGCCGACGTGGACCGCTGTCTCGCGACGTTCGAGGCCGCCGACACCGAGCTGGACCTCCGCTGAGCCCGGTGCGACCCGCCGGGTTTCAATACCTCGTCCGCTCTCCGCGTGCACATGTCGAACATCGCCGTTCTGGGTACGGACACGGGCATCGGGAAGACCGTCGTCACCGCCGGTCTCGTGGGACGCCTCCGGGGCGAGGGCGTCGACGCGGTCGGGGTGAAACCCTGTCAGACGGGTCACCCCCCGGACGACGACGCCGGCTTCGTCCGCGAAGCCTGCGACGACGAGGCGGCCGGGGCCTGTGGCCGCTACCTCGGCCCCGCACTCGCCCCAGCGGTCGCGGCTGACGAGGCCGACGAGGAACTCACCTACAGAGAGATCCGTGATTTCTGCGCCACCGAGCTCGCCGCCGCCGAGGTCGGCGTGCTCGAGGGCATCGGCGGCCTCCGGGTGCCGCTCGCGGAGGGGCGAGAGGTGGTGGACCTCGTCGCCGACCTCGGCCTGCCGGCGGTCGTCGTCAGCCGGTCCGGACTGGGGACGCTCAACCACACCGCGCTGACCGTCGAGGCGCTGGAGCGCCGGGACGTTCCGGTCCGGGGCGTCGTCCTCAACGAGTACGAGGGCGCGTCGGTCGCCGAACGCACGAACCCCGAGGTGCTGGCGGAGATGACGGGCCACGAGGTGGCGACGCTCCCCCCCACCGACCTCTCGAATCCAGCGGCAGCCATCGACCTGGTCGCGGACCTGCCCCGATACGTCGATATCGCGAGCCCCGATGCTGACGAGCGATGAGCACGGGCGAGAGGTCGAGCGTGGTCGAACGCGGGGGTGTGTGCCCCGCGTGTGACACTACGGAGCCGACTTGGCTCCGTGGGTTCGTAGTGCGGATTCGGTGATAAATTCCCGGGGACACGACGGGGCCGGCGCACACGGGGCCGAAGGCTCATACTGCCAGCCGTTCTGCCCGCGGGTATGTACGAATCCATCCTCGTCCCTGTCGACGGGAGCGAGGCCGCCGAACGCGCGGCCGCGGAGGCGTTCGATGTCGCTCGCGAGCACGGCAGTACGGTCCACCTCCTCTTCGTCCTCGACGAGTCGGCGACGGCGCTGCTCCTCTCCTCTGAATCGATGGCACGCCGGTTCGACCGGCTCCGGGGCGAGGCCGAGGAGTTCCTCTCCGAACTGGCCGCTCGTGCCGACGATGTACCCGTCGAGACTGCCGTCGTCCGGGGGATGGGCGTCTACCGCGGCATCATCGACTACGCCGAGGACCAGGGAATGGAGCTCATCGTGATGGGGTCGACGGGGCGACACGGGCCGGGTGGGATTCTGGGGAGCACCAGCGAGCGTGTCGCCGCCAACACCTCGCTCCCGGTGCTCCTCCTCTCGGAGCCCCGGCAGCCCGAGGTGGCCGCGGGTGACGACTCCGCCTGAGCCGACCCACGGAACGACGCGACGAGTGTTCTCAACCGCCCGTCCCAAGCAGCATCGCGTCCACGTCGGCGTACTCCGCGAGCAGGTCACCCATCCGTTCGACCGTCCGGGCATCGCGGGCCCGGCCCGAGCGGATGACGCCCTCCAGCCGCTCGATGGCGGTCGTCGTGTCCGCCTGGACCAGCAGGACCGGGACGCCTGCCTCCTCCGCGCGGCCGAGGACCGCTGCCGGCGGCTGGAACCCACCGGTCAAGAGGACAGCCTCGATGCCGGATGCGTCCAGCGCCGCCGTGACGATTTCGGGCCGGTCCCCGCCGCTGACGAGGACCGCCGAGCGAGTCCGCCGGAGGGCCGGCAGCGCCTCGCCCGCACTCATCGCCCCGACGACGAACCGCTCGACGATGGCGTCGGTCGGGGCCCCGTCGGTCAGGGTCCGGGCCCCCAGCTCCTGACCGAGGTCAGCCACGGCGACACCCGCGAGTTCTTTCACCCGTGGGAGCGTCCCGAAGGTCCGGACGCCACGCCCCGAGAGGAACGGGACCACGTCGCTGGCGAGGTCGTCGAACGCGGCGTCACCGACCGCGTTGAACAGGACCCCCGAGAGGCGGTCGCCGAACCGCTCGCTCGCCACGAGGACATCGTCGATGTCCTCGGGCCCGCTGTACGGGGCCACCAGCAGCACCCGCGCGTCGAGCAGGTCCGCGACCTCGGGGTCCGTCAGGCCGACCGTCGCGCCGGCGTTCAGTCCTCCCCCCTCGACCAGCAGCAGGTCGCGGCCGGCCGCGAGGTCGGCGAAGGCCTCGCGCACGGTCTCCCGAAGCGCCGCCGGGTCCTCGCGGCCCCGGACCGCCTCGCGGACGAAGGTCGGCGAGTAGACGACCGGCTCCAGTTCGTGCATCGGGTCGTCGAGGTCGAGGAGTTCCCGAGCCAGCATCGGGTCGGCGTCGAGCGTCTTGCCGACGTTGCTCTCGAGGCGGGTCCCCTTCGGTTTCATGTAGCCGACCGACTTCCCCCCGTCGCGCGCGGCCAGCGCGAGCGCGAGCGCGACCGCTGTCTTTCCGGTCGAATCCGCGGTCGACGTGACCAGCAGCGTCTCGGCTGCCTGGTCCCCGTCGCCGTGACCGTCGGTGTCGGTCGTCGCACTCGGCTCCGTCTCGGTACGCTCGTCTGATGTGTCGTCGTGTTCGCTCATCGGTCCGTCTCCGTGGTGTCCGCGGTGTCGGTCGTCGTCCGGTGCTGGTCGCCGTCGGCCGCCCCTCCCGTGGCCTCGGGGTCGACGCCCGCGACCTCGTCGGGGTCGATGGTGAGTCGAACGTCGACTGCCGTCGCGCCCTCGGGCGTCACCACGAGCGGGTTCACGTCCAGTTCGAGGATAGAAGGGAAGTCGGTCACGAGCTGGGACAGTCGCCCGATGGTCTCGACGATGGCGTCCTCGTCGACCGGCTCGCGACCCCGGGCGCCGCGCAGAAGCGGTGCCGAGTCGATGTCGTCGAGCATCCGCCGGGCCTCCGGTTCGGCCACCGGCGCCACCCGGACGGTGGTGTCCTCCAGCACCTCCACGAAGACGCCGCCGAGCCCGAACAGGACGAGCGGCCCGAACTGCGGGTCGCGGTTCGTCCCGACGATGGTCTCGACGCCGTCCCCGGTGTCGAGCAGTTCCTGCACCTGGACGCCGAGGATGGTGGCGTCGGGCTGGTAGCGCCGGGCCCGCGAGACGAGGTCCTCGAACGCGTCTGCCACCTCGTCGGGCGGCACACCGACCTTGACACCGCCGATGTCGCTCTTGTGGAGGATGTCGGGGCTGACGATCTTCATCACGACGCCCGCCTCGTCGTCCGGGCTGCCGGGCGCGTCGCCCACGATGTCGCGTGCGACCCGCTCGGCCTCGCTCGGGGAGTCGACCACCTCGCCGGCGGGGGTCGGGATGCCGTACGCGTCGAGCAGGTCCATCGCCTCGACGCCGAGGCGGGTCTCGTCGTTCCGAGCGGCGGCGGCGAGCCGCTCGCGGACGTGCGCGCGGTCGACGTCGAACTCGGTCGGGGCGGCGTACTCTCGCTCCCGGACCTCCCGGTAGCGTCGGAGCGCATCCAGCGACCGGACCGCCCGCGCGGGGTCGAAGTACGTCGGGACGCCCGCCGCCGCGAGTCGCCGGTCGGCGTCGGCCGCGTCGGCGCCGCCCATGAGGCAGGCCGCGAGCGGCACGCCCGACTCGTTGGCCGCCACCACGGCGTCCCCGAAGTCGTCGAACGAGAGCGTCGCCGTCGGACAGGTGATGACGACGCAGGCACCGACGTTCGGGTCGTCGAGGACGATATCCAGCGTGTCCGCGATGCGCTCGACCGGCGCGTCGCCGATGACATCGACCGGGTTGTAGACGTTCGCGTTGTCCGGGAGCCGCTCGGAGAGCGCCTCGTGGGTCGCGTCGGTGAACGAGGTGAGTTCGAGTCCGCTGTCACCGACGGCATCGGTCGCCATCACGCCCGGGCCGCCGGCGTTGGTGACCACGGCGACGCCGTCGCTCTCGGGCACCGGCTGGCCGGCGAGGGCGGCCGCGGAATCGAACAGCTCCTGGACGCTCTCGGCGCGCAGGACGCCCGCCTGGTCGAGGCCGGCCTCGTAGGCCGCCTCGCTCCCGGCGATGGCGCCCGTGTGCGAGGCCGCGGCGTGGGCGCCGGCCTCGGTTCGGCCCGACTTGACGAGGACGACGGGCGTCTCCGCGGTCACCTCGCGGGCCGTCTCGATGAATCCCGCGCCGTCGTCGATGCCCTCGAGGTAGCCCAGCACCACGTCGGTCCCCTCGTCGGCGCCCCAGTGTGCGACGAAGTCCGATTCGTCGAGGACGGCCTTGTTCCCAAGCGAGACCACCTCGCGGAAGCCGAGGTCGCGCTCGGCCGCCCAGTCCAGCACGGCCGTCACGAACGCGCCGGACTGGCTCATGAACGAGATATCGCCCGGCAGCGCGTTCCGGGGGGCGAACGTCGCATTCAGCCCCACGGGCGTCGAGATGATACCCAGGCAGTTCGGACCGACGAGGTTGAGGTCGTACTCCTCGGCGACGGCCACGAGTTCGCGCTCGCGAGCGACGCCCTCCGGCCCTCCTTCGCCGAAGCCGGCGGTGATGACGACCACGTCGTCGATGCCGGCTTCGCCCGCCTCCTCGACGACCTCGACCGCCGCCGCGGGCGGGACGATGACCACCGCGAGGTCCGCGTCCGCCTCCGCGACGCTGTCCACGGTCGACAGCCCCAGCACAGCCCCGGTGGATGGGTTCACCGGCACCACGTCGCCATCGAACGACTGTTGCAGGTTCGCCGTCACCGCGCGGCCGACGCTCCCCTCGCGCTCGGTGGCGCCGACGACGGCCACGCGCTC